>NZ_KV787065.1:66864-97736 GCF_001806995.1 Corynebacterium sp. HMSC11D10 | reverse complement strand
AAAAAGGCCACATCTAACCCCCGCGACACGCCGACAGCAGACACACATTTTGTCGCTTAACCCGAAGTCACTGAACCTACGCTACCAATGCGAAAACCTCCGACCCGGAATCCGGATCGGAGGTTTTCTCCTTGTACCCCGTACGGGATTTGAACCCGTGTTACCGCCGTGAGAGGGCGACGTCCTAGGCCGCTAGACGAACGGGGCGCGCTCGCTTTTTGCGACTTGCTAACAATAAAGGAAACTTCCCAATACCAACAAATCAGCACGTCAGACGCTAAAAACTACTCCACACCAAGCGCTGGTCCGAGCGTGTCCCAACTTGCCACTAACTCACGTCGGAACAAGCCGAAGTTGTGCGTCCCTTCCTTGAACTCGTACCAATCCGGGTCGATGCCATTGCGTCGTGCCTCTGCGATGAAGTGCAGCGAACACGCATACGCGAGTTGCTCATCAGGCACAAGAAGTGGCTCGGGCGAATCGACGACCTCAACGTCAAGCTCCGACGGCAAACCACGTGAGGCCGACAGAAAAATCTTCTTCCCCTTGAGCCCCTGAACATTGCGCACGGGCGAGTGGGCGGCCCACGCCGGATCCCAGGAGCTGCCCCACATCTGTGCTGGGTCGCCCTTATTAATGCGCACGGTGCCGCTGGCGAAGGCCTGTCCGACAAGCCCAGATGTCGACGGGCAGGAGGAATATGTTCCCGCAGCGACAAACCTGTCTTCCAAGGTGGCGATGTGCAGGGCTGGCCCACCGGACATCGAAAGGCCTGCGATGGCGTCGCGGCCGGTGCCGTGGAAGTGCTCGTCGATAAGCGGCGGCAGCTCCTTGGTCAGATACGTCGTCCACTTGTAACTGCCGTGCTTGTCGTGCGTTCCAGCCCAGTCGGCCTGCTGCGAGCCGATAGAGCCGCGCGGAGTGACCACATTGATGTGCTTGTCTGCGAAGAACTCAGAAGCGCGACCATCTTTCCACCACGGGGTCACCATTCCACCACCTGCGCCGCCCAGAAGGTAGAACGTCGGGCGCGGATCGGTGTTCTCAGGACCGCCTTCCGGCAAGATGAGTTCGTTTTCAATCTCGCGGCGCATCGATGGCGAGTAGACAGTGAGCACCCACACGTTGTCCTGCAAGTGCTCCAGTTTGCGGAACTGCGCAGGCGGCGCGTCCGAATCCGGGAACGTTTGGTCCACCACCGTGCTCGAGCCAAGTGACTGTGCCGCCCGGGAGCTGCCCTCGAACACAAAGCGTCCGAACAGCAGGTGGCCGAAAATACCGCTCATCATCGCGCCGATCAGGATGATCGGTATTGCTAGCGGCGGAGTATCCGGCCCAATCTGACGGAAGCCGTTGATCAGCGATGATCCCGTCCATCCAGGTGCTTCTTGCTTTTCGACGAGCCCAAGGCTCTCACGTGATTCCACCGCCGGTGCTGGCGTGGCGACGAGCAAGCTCACTGACGTAGTGGCTGCACACAGGGCCACACCGCGACGAATCATTGGTTTCACACGCCAAACTGTAGCCCAACAGCTGTCACGAACTCGACCCTGACGATTCTGACGAGCCTGACGAGCCGCGCTGCCCCAAAGGTTGTGGCGCTTCGCTTGGCAGCGGCGACTTTGTCACCGGTGTTTCGCGCTCAAACGGCTCCACATTCAACGCCGGACCGATAACGCGCCAGCTCTCACGCATGGACTTTTCAAAAAGCCCCCAACTATGTGTGCCCTCCACCTGTGGGTACCACTCCACATCCAAGCCTGCCCGCTTGGCTTTGTCGGCGAAATAGGCAGAGCACGCATAGGATGCCGCCTCAATGGTCACAGGCGGGCCAATGCGCTCCGATGATGTCTTCGACGCATCGATCGCGCCAGGTACCCCCTGGGCAGCGGCGATAAACAGCGCAGTGTCCCGCAATGCATCCAGGTTCAACACCGCCGAATGCGCCCGCCAGGCCGGGTCGCTCGACATGCCCCACATCTTCTTCGGATCAGCGCCATTCATCTTCAGCGCTTCACGCACGTAGGTGTCCCCCAGCATCCCGGTTGTGGCCGGGCACCCCGAGTAGGAGGCCGCGGCGGCAAAGCGCTCCGGCGCGATGGACGCGATGTTCAGCGCGGGCCCTCCGGACATGGAAATGCCGGCGATGGCGTCGTGGCCGGTGCCGTGGAAGTGCTCGTCGATAAGCGGCGGCAGCTCTTTGGTCAGGTATGTCAGCCACTTGTTTCGCCCTGTTGCTTTATCTTCGCGATACCAGTCAGCCTGCATCGAGGACACCGACCCAATCGGTGTAACCACGTTGACCAACTTGTCCTGGAAAAACTCCTGGTAGTCCGAAGAATTACGCCACGACCATCCGTTCGCGGCACCGTCGGCCCCCATAAGAAGGTAAAAGGTCGGGCGCGGGGTGTCGTTGTCAGGACCGCCGGGAAGAATCACCTCGTTTTTCACTTCTTTGCCCATGGCGTGCGAATAGACGACGACCTCGTAGACGTCGTTTTCGATGTGCGTTAGGGACTTCAACTCGGCCGGACGCGCGTCCGGGTCTGGGAACGTATCGCTCAGCTGGTACGAACTGGACCCTCCGGATGAGCCGCCGACGCTGGAGCCTTCGTACATGGACGAGCCGAATACTCCCCCGCCGAGCGTCGTGAGAAACAGTGCCGGCACCGCAAGCAACGGAATCGTGGAAAACAAGCTAGACGCCGCTACTGGAACGCTGAGCGCGTCGATCACGCTTGAGCCAGTTTGACGCGCTCTGCCACTTAAAAACGACGGCAACAACCACAACATAGACACAAGGTACCTGCCGGGAAGACTCGAACGCGAAAACCTCCGACCTGGCGAACCAGATCGGAGGTTTTCTTCTTGTACCCCGTACGGGATTTGAACCCGTGTTACCGCCGTGAGAGGGCGACGTCCTAGGCCGCTAGACGAACGGGGCATTAGGACACAGAACGCAATTGCTCTGCAGCTGGCCTACCAGGACTCGAACCTAGAATGACGGTACCAGAAACCGTAGTGTTGCCAATTACACCATAGGCCATTGTTTTTCAGTCCTGACCTGCGCTTTCCGTTTCCGTTCCGCGCTGTCTGCCTGAACAACATGGAGTACTATAACCATGAATCGCTATGTGTACCAAATCCGCAGGCCACCGCATAGAAACGCGGTGGCCTAAACGTACGAAAACAACAGCGTTGTAGTTCCTACGCCGTAGCGCTCCTACTCTGCAGCCTGGTACGGCGTAACGGCGCGGGCAGCTTTGAGACGCTTCAGCGTGGACTCACGGCCAAGCAGGTCCATGGACTCGAACAGCGGCGGGGACACCGCGGCACCAGTGGTGCCCACGCGCAGGGCGCCGAATGCGACACGCGGCTTGAGCTCGAGGTCCTCGATCAGCGCCTTGTTCAGCGCTGCTTCGATGTTCTCGGTGGTCCACTCCCCCTCACCGATCGCCTCAAGCGCTGCAATACCGGCATCCAAAGGCTCGACGGCGGTGTCTTTGAGGTTCTTCTTTGCACTCTTCTCGTCCAGCACCAAGTCATCGTCCGCGATGACAAGGAACTTCAGCAGGTCGTACGCATCGGAGAGCACCTTGATACGGGTCTGCACGAGATCCGCCGCAATGGTGAACTTGTCTTCCGGGTAATCCGCTGGGAAGTCGGTGTACTCGGTGAAGTACTCGCGCAGGCGGCTTCGGAAGTCTTCCGGCTCAAGCAGGCGAATGTGGTCGGCGTTGATTGCTTCAAGCTTCTTCTGGTCGAAGCGGGCCGGGTTACCCAGCACGTCCGAGACGTCGAAGGCCTTGACAAACTCGTCGACAGAGAAGATGTCCTGATCCGCAGAAAGCGACCAGCCCAGCAGCGCGAGGTAGTTGATCATGCCTTCTGGGATGATGCCGTTGTCGCGGTGGTTAAACAGGTTGGATTCCGGGTCACGCTTGGAAAGCTTCTTGTTGCCCTGGCCCATCACGAACGGCAGGTGGCCGAACTCGGGGGTGAAATCCGTAATACCGATACGCTTCAGCGCCTCGTAAAGCGCGAGCTGACGTGGCGTGGAGGACAGCAGGTCCTCACCGCGCAGGACGTGGGTAATACCCATGAGCGCGTCGTCGACAGGGTTGACCAGCGTGTACAGCGGCGCGCCGTTGGAGCGGGCGACAACGTAGTCTGGCTGGGTTTCGGACTTGAAGGTGACCTCACCGCGCACAAGGTCGTTCCAGGTCCAATCCTGGTCCGGCATGCGAAGGCGCCAGACCGGCTTGCGGCCTTCGGCCTCAAAGGCGTCAATCTGTTCCTGGGTGAGGTCACGGTCAAAGTTGTCGTAGCCCAGCTGCGGGTCGCGGCCTGCGGCCTTGTGACGCTCCTGGACCTCTTCGTTGGTGGAGTACGCCGGGTAGACCTCGCCGGCCTCGATGAGCTTGTTCAGCACATCGGCGTAGATGTCAGAGCGCTGCGACTGACGGTACGGCTCGTGCGGGCCACCGACGTTGATACCTTCATCCCAGCCAAGGCCGAGCCACTCGAGCGACTCAATAATCGCCTGGTAGCTCTCCTCGGAGTCACGGGCGGCATCCGTGTCCTCGATACGGAACACGAACTTGCCTCCGGAGTGCTTGGCTTGCGCCCAGTTAAACAGGGCGGTGCGGACCATGCCCACGTGTGGGGTTCCGGTCGGCGACGGGCAAAAGCGAACGCGCATATTGGGGTTTTCAGTCATGGGGCAATCGTAGCGCGCCATATGCATTGCGCTTGTCGACGCCCAACCACCCCCGGCGCTCACCGCCCAGGATCCAGCAACATATCGCGTTACTTCGGGTTGCGCATGAGGAAGCGCCACATTTCGTCTGCTGCAGACGGCGAGTACCACCAGAAGTGGTTCGAGCCATGCACCTTGATCACTTCCACGCCCTTGCGGCAGTTTCGCGACGACACCCGAGTCGCATTGTTGCCTGCCGGGCGCGAATCGACTCCCCCGAAGCACCCGTTGCGGCGCTCGTAGGATTTAAACAGCTCCGGCACCGGCAGCACTTGCTGGCCTCGTCGAGTAGTGCCGTGGTACGGGGTGAGTGTGTCGTTGGTGCCGTGAATGGCCATGAACGCGACCGGCTGGTTCTGGCAGCCACGGTTCACCGGGGCGTAGTACGCGCCGGACACGCCAGCAACGCCAGCAAACAAGTCCGCCATGTGGCAGGCGGAGACTGCGGCCATGCCGCCACCGGTGGACATGCCGGTGGCGTAGATCCGGCGTCGATCGATGTTGTAGTAGCGCTGGACGTCGTTGATCATTGCGCGGACAAATGCGATGTCTTGGCCTGGACGTGTCGCTGCGGTTGCGGATCCCTCCCACGATGCTCCGATCGCGCGCGGGTAAACGATGATCGCGTCGCGGCCGACAGATGATTCACGCAGGCGTGAATAGTTACGAAAATTCTCCGTGGAATCCTGATATGCGGAGTACCCCACCATCACCGGGGTGGGACGTGCAGGGTTGTACCCTCGCGGCACCCAGACGAGGTAGCTTCGTCCCGCTACACGGACCTCGCCGTTGGCCCCGTTCGCCACCGGCGCCGGCGCTTGGGGCGCCCACGCACCGGGGAGATTCGGCGCGGGAATTTGCGGGGCGGGAACTGGGTTGATCGGCAACGATGAGCCTTGCGGCAGGGAGTCGTTGGCCATCTGGACAAACTTGTTCCACTCAGCATTTGCCTGGTTGACCGCGTTTGTAACTGCCTGATTCGCCTGCGAAGACAAGTCTTGCGCCTGTGCAGGGACAGGAGTGACCACCCCAGCGGCGATCATGAGCGTTGCCACGCTTCCTGCCAGTGCTTTACGGATCCGCCCAACCCGTTTCGCACCAACTGCCACATTGTTACCATTTTTCACACAGGCAACAATAAACCTGGGGTATATCCGAAGCAACTGATCCGACGAGGCGTCTTCGAGCGTAGCCAGTTAGAGTGTTTCCCCATGTCCGTCAACCCGCTTGCCGGCCCTCCATCCGGCCGCCCCGACACTGCGCCCGATTTTCTCCTTTCGCGCGCAGAAGGATCGGTTCGCACTCAAGGCGCCACTCGCACGTTTAGCGACGCCTGGGAAGCGAACGACGCGCTAGAGCGCGGCGAGGTGGAAATGGTTGTAGGTGCGCTCCCCTTTGACCAGGACTGCCCAGCGGCGCTCACTGTGCCAGAGCACATCATTCGGGAGCCAGGCCCGCTAGAGCCGCACCCGTATTACCGGATTGGCGCAGGTTCTCGCCTTCACGCAACGCTTATCGACGTCGACCCTTCCCCCGAGGAACATCTTCGACGCGTTGAGGCCGCAGTGGGTACTATCCGCAACTCCCTGTTGGACAAGGTTGTGCTTGCCCGTGCGGTGGACATCGCCTTCGACCCACCGGTTGATCCACGCCTCGTCGCGGCCAGGTTGATCGATCTGTCCTACACGCACGACGGTTTCATCGCGGACCTCACCCCATCTGGCCGCACGGGACATTTCCTAGTCGGCTCCTCACCCGAAGTCCTGGTGCGCCGCCGTGGCAACAAGGTGACCTCCTATCCCCTTGCAGGTTCGGCAGCACGTGTACCGCACGATCCGGCGGCGGACCGTGCCGCAGCGGAGGCACTGGCGTCGTCGCAAAAGGATTTCGACGAACACCGCTTCGTTGTCGAGCACATCCGCGAGGTCCTCGAGCCACTTTGCTCTGACCTGCAGATTTCAGAGCGCCCAACCCTAGAAAAGACCAGCGAGATGTGGCACCTTGCCACACCGATTAGCGGCACGTTGAAGGAACCGGCACCAACAGCGCTGGATCTGGCAATGCGTCTCTACCCCACCCCTGCTGTGTGCGGCACCCCACCCGCCGCCGCAGAAGCCCTGATTACCACCGCCGAATCGGATCGCGGTTTCTACGCCGGCGCGGTCGGATATACCGATGCCGCAGGTGATGGCGAATACATGGTTGCCATCCGTTGTGCGGAGGTCAACGGCGACGGCACACACGCCCGCGCCTGGGCCGGTGGCGGGCTCACCGCAGACTCCGACCCACAGGCCGAACTCGACGAGACTTCAGCCAAACTGCGCACGATCATGCGCGCGCTGGGCCTGTAAACACGGCCCAAAAGCGAGCCTGCGTTCTAGGCGCGCTCGACGGGGTTGCCCAGTTTGCCGATACCTGGGATCTCAACCTCGATGTAGTCGCCCGGAACCATCTCTGCGGTACCCGCCGGCGAACCGGTTGCAATGACATCGCCCGGCAGCAGAGTAAAGGACTGGGAGACCCACTCCACCATCTCTCCAACCGACTTGATCATCTGGTTCGAGTTGGAGTCCTGCTTGGTCTCCGTTTTACCGTCGTGGGTGTGGTGCGCCTTGATCGGCAGGTTGGCAAAGTCGAACTTATCCAGGTCCGTCTCAATCCAAGGACCGAGCGGACCGAAGGTGTCCATGCCCTTGGCGCGCGCCCACTGACCGTCCGCGAACTGGAGGTCACGCGAGGAGACATCGTTGATGATGGTCACGCCACGGATCACAGACTTCCAGTCCTCAGCCTTGACGTTTTTGCATGGAACGCCAACGACGAGCGCCAGCTCGCCCTCAAACTCGACGCCTGTGGCGAACTCCGGGATCTTAATAGCGGCACCAGGGCCAATCACGGCGGTCGACGGCTTGATAAAGATTGTCGGCGGCAGGTGCTCGGCGGATTGCTTGAACACCTCAGCTACGTGGTCCGCGTAGTTGCGTCCCACAGCGACGATCTTCGACGGCAGCGTCGGCGCAAGCAACCTCACCTGGTCAAGGTCGTATTCTTTGCCGGTGTACTCCGGCGCACTAAACGGCGTGCCCTTGATCGCCTTCGCGGTCGTTCCCGCATCGTCGATAACGGCGAACGTCATTCCTTCAGGTGTTGCAATTCGTCCAAAACGCATGTGATCGAGCATACAACCCCACTGTCATTGTGGCGCATTTGGGATTCACTGACGTCTACTGCGCGCTCAGCGCCAGGTACAACTCCGCGCACGCAATCGCGTCGGTAAGCGCGTTGTGGTTCGCGTAGTCGGGCAAATTGTAGCGCTGTCGCACGCGCGCAAGCCTGAGGTCCTCGCCGCGCGGATACGTACCCATGCGCTCCATGTGTCGCCGCTCCATCGCGAAGGTATCCACTACCTCGCTCTCGCACAGGCCCCATCGCTTGCCCTTGACATCTTTTTGCAGCTTTGCGACGAAACCTAGCTCCATCTGCGCAAAGTGGGCCAACAACTTGCGTCCTTCAAGGGCACGATCAAACGCGTCGAGTACTTCGGCAGCGGCGACGCCTTTGTTCGCAATATCGTCGTCAGTCACCCCGTGAAGCGTCACAGTATCGCCAACTTGGGCGCCTGCTAGCACAAAGTACTGTGCCTGTGATAGATCGATCACACGCCCGTCGACGGGAACCCAGCCGATGGAGACCATCTCATGCTTCTCCGGCTTGAGTCCGGTGGTTTCGACGTCGACGGCCAGCAGGGCGTCGTCGTTAAGCACCCGCGCTTTCGGTCGAAAGAACATCTCACACCGCCCGCGTCGGGTACTTCGACGCCAGCGCGTTCTGCAGCGACTTGATCACACCGAACGCATCGCGCAACGCGGCCCGATCCAGGGATTGCAACTGCTTCGGATCAATGCGGTAGTTCGGCTCCTCCCCGGCGCGCACCTGCTGCGACTGGTGTTTCATGACAAGGTCCGAAAGGTACTCGTAAGCGTCTGCCAGATCCGACGCTCCCTTCGTCGATACCGCCTCGCCGGCAGAGGCACGCAGGCGTGTAGGCGTATCCACCGCACTGACACCGGCCACGATGGAGTACAACCGAGCCATCTGCACCACAGCGGCAGTACCACCGCGTTTGATGTCTAGCGTGTTCGCATACTCGCCGTCGCGCTCAAGCACGAAGCCACGGAAAAAGCCCACTGGAGGCTCTCGGAACGTAGCCAGAGCTGCCAAGTGTGTATGTAGACGGCGCGACCCTCGCGCCGACGACAACGCCGCCTCATGCACCTCATCAGCCAGCGAGCGCCACCCCTCGCCTGAGCCGAAGATCGCGCGGAAATCGAAAAATACCTGCGCGTGCAGCAACGCGTTCGGATCAGGTGCAGTGACCCAAGTGTGGAACATGCGCGACCACTGCGACTGCGTCATGCGCCACTTTGGGTTCGACGCCATCATCTCCCCCGGGCATAACGCCTGACCTGCATGCGCGAGACCCTCGCAGACAAACTGTGTCAGCGCGATGAAGTACTCCCCATGTGTTTCTTCGTCGTAACTGTCCGCGAGGACCAACGCGTTGTCTTGGTCGGAGGCTGGCCCCATCTCCGCGCGAGCCTGACTGCCTACCGCGACAAAGGCGTACGGCACCGGTGCTGGCCCCAGCTGCTCCTCCGCTAGCTCGCCTAGACGGCGAGCGATGGAATCCGCAATCGATGTCAGCAGGCGCTGTGTCTCAGCTGCGGACGCGCCTCGCTCAAAGAACCGCACAGCCACGTTTGCCGCGGCATCGTAGGCTCCCTCGAGCTCCTCGTACGTACTCTGCTGCACATCTGCTGCCAAGTAGATCGGGTCTGCTTGCAGCAGGCGCATGATGTCAAATGAGGTCAGCACACCGCACACACCTCCGGCGCCTTCAACCGGCAGGTGGTGGATCCCCAACTCGCTCATCGCGAGCATCGCCTCGAACACCAACGCTGTTTCCGGGATGGTGCGCACTGGTGAGGACATCACATGTGCAATAGGCCGTGACGGGTCCACTTGCGCTGCGACAACGCGAGAACGCATGTCCTTGTCTGTGAGGATGCCGATCTGCTCACCTCCGACGACGACGAGGCAACTCGCATCGTGCTCGTTCATTACACCGGCAGCGTGCGCGATTGATGCAGTTGCGTCACAGGTGACGGCAGGGCGGCCGTCGACAATATGCGCAATGGGCGTACGCAGCACACTCGCCGTCCCCCCATCACGCACCTCTTCCGCTGCTACTTTGAGACGACGAGACGCCGACTCAAAGAACCTGTGCAGCTCAGGATGCGCATCAAGCAGGCCTGTGAACACCTCGCGCGGCAGCATGAGCAACACGCTGTCTTCCACCGCTTCCATCACATACTGCGATTCCCGCGGACCTACCAGCGTGGAGTAGCCGAAGTTCAGGCCTGTATCGCGACGGTCCAGCAGCAAGTTGTCATCGCTGACGATGTCAACCGCACCCGAGCGAATGATGTACAGCGTGTCGTTGGGCTGGCCGAGATCCACAACGACTTCACCGCGGCGCACATAGGTGATCCCCATCTGTGCGGGCAGGGCCCGGATCTTCTCTTCAGGGAGACTCGAAAACGGCTCGTGCTGGGCCAGGAAGCCGTAGACCTCGTCCAATTCCACGCTCATGCCCGAAGCCTAGCGTGAGCACGACCCCCACACGGCGAATTTTTGGAAAACTACTGGTAGCTCACAAACCACGGGCGAGGATTCACGTCGGCATAGGTCTGCTCCGGAGTAAACATGGGAGAATCCTCGTCGATAAAGTTCTTCCACGCCATGAAGTAATTCGGGTCCAACCCCTGACGCAGGATGTTCCACGTGTCGAATTTCTGCTCCGGCAGCCCATGACCGTCCGCGTGAAGGATCCATGCCAGTTCCGGCTGCCCGGTGACAATGTTTTCGCGGTCCGGGTACATTCCAACCTGGAACTGGTGCAGAATCAATGCCTTCTGTGGCAGGTTGTTGTCGCGGACAAGCGCTGCAAGCCAGTCGGCGACCTCATTGATTTCGGCTGCGGTTGCGCTACCGATACGCGAAAGCGGCTGCTCACCAGGGTTTAGCTTCCATTCCGCATCAAGTGCCAAGCCAACGTTCGGCTGCTTGAGCAGCTCCTCGTAGATCTTCGCCTGCTCCAAGAAGTTGCCTTGGCCCGGCTGCAGGTCGATTACGGCGTAGCCACCTGCGTCCACGATGGCATCCACGTACGGGGCGATATCTTCCATCGGCGTTTCGTTGGAGTAGTTACCGTCATCGCCTGGGAACTCCGATGCCACCGATGCAATGACCTCGAAGGCAGGAATGATCGGCTGATCCTCCAGCGGCTCGTACCGGGAGGCGTATTGCTTCGCCAGTTCAACTGCTGCGGCAGGGTCCTGCTCCCCCATCACTCCGAGCTCTGGGCCGTACGGATGGCCGTAGAGCGCAATCATGCGCCGGCCTGGGAACACCAGTCCGCCGCCACCGGGCAGTTCACCATTGGCGGCAAGTGCTGCACGCGCACGGAAGTTCTCGTTCGAGCCCCACTGGCGGCCAAGCGCGAGCACGTCCTGTTCCATAACATCGCGCATGCTTTGCGACGACGCCCGCGGGTCCGCAGCCGCTAACACCTGCACATCCGCACCTGCTGCGCGAGCTGTGGCCACCGACGCACGCGAGGAGACCGCCGTGGCAAACACTGGCGGCATCTGCAAGTCACGCGGGTTCTTTGCCTCGAGTGCCGCAATCGCCGCCACATCTTCTTCGGCACGCTCGGCTACGACCGGTTCAGTCGCTGCTACCGCGTCGTCATCGCCTGGAACCTCAATTACCCGGGACGCGCCAAGGCGTTCAACCTCAGCATCAATCGCGGCGTCGGTGCCATCGAGACGCACCAGAAGCGGCGCACCTAGATCCACTGCAATCGCGGCAGCGCGAAGCTGCTGATCGCGATCCTTCGCGGAGACCACCACCGTGTCCGAAGACTCGAAGAAGCGCTGCGAGACTTCCACACCCGTGCCGTCGGCGTCCTGAATCACCTCGTCACCATCGGTGGCAAGGGCGTTCTTGGCGCCAGCATCGGACTGAGAGCCCCCACCGAGTCCTCCGTCGCCTGCGCCGCAGCCAGTCAGGGCAAGCGCAGAAGCACAGAAAACAGCCAGGGACGCACGTGTGATCTTCCGGGAAGAAACCATGCGCTCGACCCTACGCGAGGGCGTCGACGATGCGCTCACCTACCTCGGTGGTACGCACCGGCGTGTCTCCACGCTGGGTCACGTCGCGCTCGACTGCTTCTTCGATGCGGGCGGCGTTGGTGTCGTCGCCAAGGAAGCGCAGCATCATCGCCACAGACAGAATCATTGCCGTGGGATCAGCAATCCCCTGGCCCGCGATATCCGGAGCAGAGCCGTGCACCGGCTCGAACATGGACGGGAACTCACGTGCAGCATTGATGTTGCCGGAGCACGCCAGCCCCACACCGCCCGCAACCGCACCTGCCAGGTCAGTCAGGATGTCGCCGAAAAGGTTGTCGGTGACAATCACGTCGTAGCGCGACGGGTCCTGCACCATGTAAATCGTTGCAGCATCGATGTGATTGTAGTCCACCTCGACCTCCGGGAACTCCTGCGACAACTCGTCGACCACACGCTGCCACAAGCCACCAGCGTTGACCAGCACGTTGGTCTTGTGCACGAGCGTGACCTTCTTGCGGCGCGTCATTGCCAACTCAAACGCGTACCGGGCAACACGCTCAGCGCCGAAATACGTGTTCTGAGAAACCTCGGAAGCAACTTCGTGCGGGGTGCCCTGACGCAAAGTACCGCCGTTACCGGCATAGAGCCCCTCGGCACCTTCACGGACCACAACAAAGTCGATCTCACCAGGGTTTGCGAGAGGGCTCGTCGACGATGGGTAGAGCTTCGACGGCCGCAGATTGACGTAATGGTCCAACTTGAAACGCAGCGGCAGCAGCAGGCCGCGCTCGAGCACACCCGCAGGCACGCGCGCCGGGTCGCCGATCGCACCGAGCAGAATCGCATCATGTTCGGCGAGGCTTTCCAAGTCCTCGTCCGTCAGCAGCTCGCCATTGCGCAGGTAGCGGCGCGCTCCGAGGTCATATTCGGTGGTCTCGACGTCATCGCGCACCGCGTTGAGGACCTTGAGCCCCTCCGCCATAACTTCTTGGCCGATACCGTCGCCAGCAATCACCGCGATTTTCATATTCTGGGACACCTTTCTCACTGTGTAGACTCTGGCGCCCACATTAGCACTCCTTGGCGCTTGGGTTTAACGATTCCGCTCTGCCTGACGGATACGAAACGCCAACTCCTCACTCGAGCCGAATTGCGCCCCCAGCGCAATAAGCGACTTATCAGAAAGCCCCGCCATGGCAAACAACGTCGCCTCCGCTTTCCGCGGATCCGGCAGCGGCACGATCTCCACCGCGGCACCGTAACTCCTTGCATTCGCAATCGCGGGTATCGACGACTGCCACGTGGCCACCACCTTCGGCGACATATGCGCATCCCGGCGCGATTGGACGGGAAACGGTTGCGCTTGGGCGCCGGGTTTAGACACGGGATCTGCCCAGGTAGCACGTAGCCAAGTGGGGTCGTTGCCGTTGAGTTCGGCGACTACACGGGCACTGTCTGCAGGATCATCGATAGTGCGTTCAGCGAAGCGCAGCGAAGTCATTTCGCCGAGCGCGCGCATACCGCCGGGGTCGCGTCGGATACGTACTGCACCAGATGCTGGAGCCATAGCAACATCACCGACGGTTAAGACAGTTACCGTGTGCATGTCGGCGATCATGGAGACGTATTCGGCGTGGCGTGCTCCGTCGTAGACCATCATCGGGGCATGTGCGGTCACTGCGATGGAGGCTGCGCGAAGTTGCGCCTCAGGGGTGTCGTCGGAAAGCACGAGCGTTTCGGAGCGCGGGAAGAACAACTTCGCGGTTTCCATGCCAAGTGGGTCGTCGAGCACCACCGGGTGAGGCTCAAACGTTTTGGAGACATGCCCTGCGACGTTGACGCTTCGGGCGCGTTCGTAAGGGCCGAGTTGGACATCCGGAGTGCATGCGGCGAGCAGTACGCCCGCCGATAGCACTGCAAGCGATGCGCACCCGGAATGCTTCACCGGTCCTCCTTCGTGTCTCTCCCCTGTGCTGTTCCTATTCTGCGTCGTCGCGCAATCCTTCGTCGCTGAGCACGTTGCGGTCCATCGCGTATTCAATCATGCCGATGAAGCGTTCACGACGGTCAGCGATAAATCTCTCCCAGTTAGATGTCAGTAGTGCTTCTGGGTCGACTTCGTGGCTTTCGAGCAGGGCGTCAAAGTCATCGTCGTCAAGCAGCGACTTGGACTGCAGCCTGGGCAGGTAGCGTTTCGGCTCATTTTGCTCAATGACGACCTCGGTGCGACGGCCCATCGGCGTGCGGTTGAGCACGCTGTCGGCCAGCCGCTCGTCGACACCGAATTCGCGTAGGTACTCCCACGGGAAGATCTGGCCGAAGCGAGGTTTCAGTTCGGCCACTGTGGATTTGTCGAAGTGCTCTCCAGTGCGCCAGTCACGCGCGCCACGTGCCATCAGTAACGAATACAGCCCACGGTAGATCCCACTGTCCGAGGTTGCGGTATAGAGACGGGATTCGTGGAAACGTGCATCGGCGACCGTACGCGGCTCGATGTCGGTCTCTCCACAGACCCACGGGATGACTTCAGAGACGTCTACGCCGATGCGGATTGTCGGCGCGTGCGCGGCATAAAGCTCACCGAACACGCCACACCAGAACCAACGGTTGAGCCTGTCACCGACTTCCTTCTTTCCTGCAAGTTCGGGACGTTCGGCCAGGCGCGCAAGCATAACCGCGAGCGGGATGAGTTGCGCAGGGTAAGGGACTTGATCCGCAGCGACGATACGTCGCTCTTGCAGGAACTGGGCGACCGCAACGAACCCGCGGGCCATCTCGTCAGCGTGTGCACGGTAATCCTCGATCGTGATGTTGAGGATGTCACCACGGTGGCCCAAAGCAGGCCCCTGCCGACTGGTCAGCAACAGTGACAGTGCACGCAGGAATTCCACACGGCCGATGCCCTTGAGCACGTCGTAGCAATCAAACTGGGCTGCGAGTTCTTCCCAGTGGCTAGCCAAGTCGAACGTCGGGTCTTGGGTTGCATATGTCGCGGTAAGGAGCTCGAACACATCCATCTGCACGCCTGCCGAGTTAGCAAACGCGAAGATCTGCCCCACTCCCTCTTGTGCAGTATCGCGGTCCAGGCGGATCATTGGAATGTCGTACGCAGGCAGCTCACGCATCACCGCATTGATAAACCGCTTCACGGCAGTACGCACCTCGTCGTGTTGTGCATGTGCCGCCATATCGACGAGGAGATCGTTGCCCTCTTTCCAGAGCAACATCGAAACCGGCATCACAGCGTGCTCGATCATGTCATCGCGATTTCGAATGCCACCTGGAATGTCCGGCCCAAAGTGGGATCGGACATTCCCTTCCCCATCGACAGCAAACACGGCTTCCACCGGCATCGGCGTGTGTGCCACCGCCGCTCGTACATCCACCATGAACTTCCGAGAAATCGGTCGCCCAAGATAGTCCACCGTGCTCACCTCCCCATCACCCTTAAATGCGTGAAAGAGCGACGTGAGGCGCTGCTGGCCGTCGAGAAGCAACAGCCCCGGTTCCACTCCGGCAACATCCACCCCCTCAAGCGGGCGTGGTTTAAAACGCTGCTCCGCGTTGCGAGTATCGAGCGCGAGGAAAGAACCGACCGGGTAGCCACGCAGCACCGAGGTGACCAACGTGCGCACCCGATCCACGTCCCACAGGTACGAGCGCTGAAAATCAGGCAGCTGCAGCTCACCGCGCTCAGCGCGGGAGAATAGATCCTTGAGCGAATAGCTCGGCGTAGTAAAGCCCATATGCCTTAGCGTAGGACAGAATCAGCACACCGTCTCGTGCTCGATGTGCTCTGGCAGCTCAATTTGCACTGTCGCATGCTCCGCACCCAGCCTGTGCAACTCCGCCTGAACCCGATCCAGCAACTGATCGCGGTCTTCTCCTTCCACTGCCACAATGTGAACCGTCGCAATCACCGACACCCCGTCAAGCGACCACAAGTGCAGGTCATGCAAATCCCTCACCCCAGGCAGTGCACGTAACTCAGCCTCGACTTCCTCGGCGTCAAACCCTTCGGGCACACGCTCCAGCATCACACCCACCGACTCCGCCATGAGTTTCCACGCACGAGGAACAATCAGGCCCGCGATCAGCAACGACGCAATGGGGTCAGCCGCAGTAAAGCCGGTCAACGCGACAATTGCGCCGGCCCCCAGCACGGCGATAGACCCGAACATATCCACCAACACGTGGAGGTATGCACCGCGTACGTTGATCGACTCCTTTTGCTGGGAGTACAAAATCCACGCCGACAACGCGTTCGCCGCAAGGCCGATCGCGGCGATGATCATCATCGGACCCGTATCAATCGGGGCTGGATCCCGCAGCCTGCGCAAGGCCTCGATTGCAATCCAGACGGAGACTGCCAGCACTGTCGCGGCATTAATCATCGCCGCGAGCACCTCGACACGGCGGTAGCCGTAGGTCGCGTATGACGTGGCTGCACGCTTACCGACGAGCACCGCCGCCATCGCAATGATCAGCCCGGCCGCGTCCGACAACATGTGCATCGCATCCGCAAGCAGCGCGACCGATCCCGAAATCACACCTCCGACCAACTCCGCAACAAAGACCGTTGCGGTAACGGCAAGTGCAGCGCCGATCGCCTTCGTCGGCGCGTCAACACGTGCGCCATGAGCATGATCATGATGAGCGTGATCTGAATGGTTGTGCATAACGACAACCATAGGAACACCAACACGTTAATGACAATTTATTGAAAATCGCTGCCGGGATGCTTTCCGCAGCGCTCACGAGGAGAAACGAATCCTTCGCGCCTCCCCGGGGCGAAATCCTGCCGAGCCAAATCGTCATACTTTGTTACAGTGGGCGACCGTTCGCATATCCGAGCACGTCACGGGCGGTTCACCATGAATCCGCCCCGAGCGGCGCGGATAAGTAATAACGAAAGGAATTAGCAAATGACTACCCCGAACCCGAATCAAAACCCGAACGACCCGACCGAGGATGTTCGCGTCGAGCGCACTACCCCTGAGGCTTCGACCACCGCACCGGCGCGTCCGGCTGCTGGCTCCACTGCAGTGACTGACGACGATAACGGTGGCGGCGGATGGTGGAAGTGGCTCCTGGGCATTCTGGCAGCACTCCTGCTTTTGGCCTTGCTGTGGAACCTGTTTACCGGCGACGACGCCGAGGGCGACGCCACCGTAGACACCTCCACCACGACTGCAGCCACCGAGGTTGTTAACGAGACCACCACGGTCGAAGACGGCACCGTTACCGAAACCGCACCGGCCGAGGACGCCGCTGAGGACGCCAACACTGACGCCAACGAGGCCGACGCTACCGCGACCGAGACGACAAACGTCGTCGAGGAGGTCATCGACTCCATCGCACCGGAAGGCGCCCAGGAGGAGGCTCCGGCTGACGCACCGGCCACCAACTAATTATTCGGCGCGATCCGACTACCCCGCACCCACTCTCCGGGCGCGGGGTTTGCTCTGCCGTGCGGGCTTGTGCGGGAGAAGCACGACAAAGCCCTCGAATCACATTGATCCGAGGGCTACGTTTACCTGCCGAATTAGCGGGCAGTGTCGGTAAGCGGGTTCTTCACCCAGCTCATCATGTCGCGAAGCTCTGCACCGGTCTTCTCAATCGGGTGCTGTGCAACCTTGTCGCGCAGACCCTCGAGCTCCTTGTTGCCACCCTCAACGTTGGCGACGAGGCGCTTGGTAAAGGTGCCGTCCTGGATATCCTTCAGGATGTCGCGCATACGATCCTTCGCCGAGGCGTCGATGACACGCGGACCAGAGAGGTAACCGCCAAACTCTGCCGTGTCAGACACGGAGTAGTTCATGTTGGCAATGCCGCCTTCGTAGATCAGGTCGACGATCAGCTTCATCTCGTGGAGGCACTCGAAATACGCCATCTCCGGCTCGTAGCCAGCCTCGACCAAGACGTCGAAGCCGGTCATGATCAGGTCCTCGAGGCCACCACAGAGCACTGCCTGCTCACCGAACAGGTCGGTGACAGTCTCGGCCTCGAAGGTGGTCGGGATAACGCCAGCTCGTGCGCCACCGATTGCGGCAGCGTAGGACAGCGCAAGCTCACGGCCGTTGCCCTGCGGATCCTGCTCCACGGCGATCAGGCAAGGCACACCCTTGCCCTCGGCGAAGGTGCGACGCACCAGGTGGCCCGGCCCCTTCGGGGCAACCATGCCGACGGTGATGTTGTCTGCCGGCTTGATCAGGCCGAAATGGATGTTCAGACCATGCCCGAAGAACAGGGCGTCGCCGTCCTTCAGGTTCGGCTCGATGTCCTCTTCGAAGATCTTGGCCTGGGAGGTATCCGGGGCGAGCAGCATGATCACGTCAGCCCATGCAGCTGCCTCAGCATTCGTCTTCACATCAAAGCCGGCCTCGCGGGCCTTTTCTGCAGACTTGGAGCCGTCGCGAAGGCCAACAACCACCTCGACGCCGGACTCCCGCAGGTTCTGAGCGTGCGCGTGACCCTGGGAGCCGTAGCCGATGATTGCGACCTTCTTGCCCTGGATCAGGGACAGGTCTGCGTCTTGGTCGTAAAGCACTTCAATAGCCATAGTTCTCGCTTCTTTCTTCATTCTGTGAGACGGGCGTTTCACATTATGACACAGCCGTCTCGATTTGTGGGGAATTTAGTCCAGTGGCGCCAACGTTTTGGAGCCACGCGTCAGCGCCACCGTGCCGGAGCGCGCCAACTCGCGGATGCCAAACGTATCCATCACGTCCAAAAACGCCTTCAACTTTGGCGACTCACCCGTGGCCTCAATAACCACAGAGTCCACCGCCACATCGATCACGCGTGCACGAAACAGATTCGCCGCATCCACGACCTGGGGGCGTGTGTGGTTGTCAGCGTTAACCTTGACCAGCAGGAGCTGGCGGCCGACAGTGGTGTCGTCGTCAAGCTGCTGCACCTTGAGCACCTGGATCAACTTGTAGAGCTGCTTGACGATCTGCTCGACGGAACGCTCCGTCGCATCAACCACCACTGTCAAACGGTTGACGCCCTCCTTGGAGGTCTTTGCCGAAACCAGCGACACCAGGTTGTACCCGCGACGAGTAAACAGGGCGGTGACGCGAGTGATGATTCCGTCAACGTCTTCAACCAGCACCGAAAGCGTGTGGCGAGTGATTTGATCTGGTTGCGTCATTGTTAGTTCCCTTCCTGCTCCGCCGCAGCGGTCTCGATTGCGTCGCTGATTGCCTGCGGCGACTCCGCAGCTGACTCCTCATCGTCAAAGAATGGGCGCATGCCGCGCGCGTACTCAATGTCACTATTCGACGAGCCCGCAGAAATCATCGGCCACACTTGCGCGTCCTCGCCCACGATGAACTCGATCACCACAGGGCGGTCGTTGATCTCACGGGCACGCTGGATCGTCGGCAACACGTCTTCTTCCTTCGATACCCGGAACGCAACAGCACCGAGCGCTTCCGACAACTGCACAAAGTCAGGCACATAGGTCTCCCCACCCAACTTGGTATGGGAGTAGTGCCCGTCGTAGAACAGCGTCTGCCACTGACGCACCATGCCCAAGTTGCCGTTATTAATCAGCGCAACCTTGATCGGGAAACCCTCGAGTGCAGCGGTGGTGATCTCCTGGTTGGTCATCTGGAAACAACCGTCGCCATCGATCGCCCACACCTCCGCGTCCGGGTGAGCGGCCTTCGCACCGAGGGCCGCCGGAATGGAAAAGCCCATCGTGCCCGCACCACCGGAGTTGATCCAGTGACGTGGAGTTTCAAAATCAACGAACTGCGCAGACCACATCTGGTGCTGCCCCACACCGGAGCAGTAAATCGCGTCAGGTCCGGCGGCCTGAGACAGCGACTCGATAACAAACTGCGGGGCGAGCGTGCCGTCTTCGTGCTTGTCGTAACCGCGCGGGAAACGCTGCTTCAAGTCCTGCAGGCGTGCGATCCACGGCTCGATCGACGGCGCCTTGGCCTTTCCGGATTCCTCAAAGTAATCGGTCAGTTCCGACAGCACACGCTTAGCATCGCCCACGATTGGAACGTCCACCGCGCGGATCTTGCCCACCTCTGCAGGGTCGATGTCAGCGTGAATGACCTTGGCGTGCGGCGCAAACGTATCGGTATCGCCGGTCACGCGGTCGTCGAAACGCGTGCCAACAGCGATGAGCAAATCGGATTCCTGGAAGGAACCCACTGCCGGTACCGAACCGTGCATACCCGGCATACCCAGGTACAGCGGGTGCGACTGCGGGAACGCTCCGAGCGCCATCAAAGTCGTAGCCACAGGGATCCCGGTCGCCTCAACAAACTCGAGCAGCTGCTTGTTCGCATTCGCCTTCACAACACCGCCACCGATGTAAAGCACCGGACGCTTCGCCTGAGAAATCAGCTTCGCTGCCTGGGCAATCTGACGGTTGTGCGGCTTCGTGTTCGGCTTGTAGCCAGCCAAATCGATCTTCGGCGGCCACTTAAACTCAATCTCCGCGTTCTGCACATCCTTCGGGATGTCCACGAGCACTGGGCCTGGACGGCCGGTCGAGGCAATATGAAACGCCGCCGCAAGCGCGAACGGGATCTGCTCCGGGTCGGTCACCATGAAGTTGTGCTTTGTAATCGGCATCGTGATGCCGCGGATGTCCGCCTCCTGGAACGCATCGGTACCCAAAAGCGACGAGCCAACCTGGCCCGTGATCGCCACCATCGGCACCGAGTCCAGGTAAGCGTCCGCGATCGGTGTTACCAAGTTCGTCGCACCGGGACCAGACGTAGCAATGCAAACGCCGACCCTTCCCGAGGCCACCGCGTATCCCTCTGCTGCATGGCCCGCACCTTGCTCGTGGCGCACCAACACGTGGCGTAGTTTCGTTGCCCGATACAGGGCGTCGTAAAGCGGAAGCACCGCGCCACCCGGAAGGCCGAACACAATTTCCGTGCCAAGCTCCTCCAGGCTGCGAACGACCGCGTCCGCGCCTTTCATCCGCTCCGGTCCATTGCTCTCCGTCGACGGGGATGGTTGTGAACCTGCCACCGTTGCACTCCTTGTGTTCGAATTACCTAAAAATAAAAGCCCCCGGCGAGCGGTGTGCTCTCGAGGGCGCTTGTGTCTGCGGCGTGTAAAACGAACCCGCTACGGCAAGCGCCGCGTGGGTACAATAATTACAAGTCGCTGATTGATCACGTACATGACAATAGTGAGCCAGCCCACCCCTCGCGCATTTTTATTCACAGAAATCACGCGTATCGACGACACCCCGGCGCATCCCGTTACTTCCCCCGGCATCAACATGACTAGCATGCCGGGGTATGACAGCCACACAGGGAACGTCCCCGACCACCCAAAAAGTGTTTAAACCAACCCGTGAGCACATCCTCGCCATCGTGCTCGCAACCGGCATCGCACTCATGGGCATCATGTGGGCGCCGAAATATCTCATTTGGCTCCTTCTTATCCCCATTGTGTGGCTCGCATGGGTACTCTGCTCCTCCACCACAGTGGATAACAAAGGAATTAAAACCCGTTACCTCGTTCGCAAAAATGCCTTTCTTCCTTGGGAAGACCTGGCCGGCATCGCTTTCAAGGGAACTTCCGCACGCGTCGCTGCAAAAAACGGCACCGAGTATCCCCTGCCTGGCGTAACGTTCAACTCATTGCCCGCGCTCGCCGAGGCATCCGGAGGACGAATTACAGACGTCATTGCATCCGCCGAGCAAGCAGCAGACGGCAAGTACGAAATCATTGATAAAGACGGCGACCGCATCCTGCTTACCCGCGAGGAATACGATGCCTACCTCGCAGAACACCCCGATCTGCCGGGACCTCGCCCGTCCGCGAACGAACCTAAGGAGTAAACCGTGATCCCCCTTCGCTCACGTGTCACCACCGTTGGCCGCCAAGCAGCCGGAGCCCGTGCCCTGTGGCGCGCTACAGGCACCGGCGAGCACGAGTTTGGCAAACCCATCGTTGCCATCGTGAACTCCTACACGCAGTTCGTGCCTGGCCACGTTCACCTGAAACATGTTGGTGACATCGTGGCCGACGCTGTCCGCGCCGCAGGCGGCGTACCCAAGGAGTTCAACACCATCGCGGTCGACGACGGCATCGCCATGGGCCACTCCGGCATGCTGTATTCGTTGCCCTCGCGCGAGATCATCACCGACTCGGTGGAGTACATGGTCAACGCCCACACCGTGGATGCCATGGTGTGTATCTCCAACTGCGACAAGATCACCCCAGGCATGCTCAACGCCGCAATGCGTCTGAACATCCCCGCCGTCTTCGTCTCCGGTGGCCCGATGGAGGCCGGCAAGGCGTTTTCTGTCGGCGGTGTGACTAAGCCGAAGTCCGATCTCATCGACGCCATCGCGCTTTCCGCTAACAACGACGTCAGCGACGACGAGCTCGACAGTATCGCCAACAACGCCTGCCCCACCTGTGGTTCCTGCTCCGGCATGTTCACCGCTAACTCCATGAACTGCCTCACCGAAGCACTTGGCTTGTCACTGCCGGGCAACGGCACCACCCTGGCCACCCACACCACGCGCCGCGAACTCTTCGAGCGCGCTGGCCAGACCATCATGGACCTTTGCGAGCGCTACTACGGCCAGGGCGACGAATCCGTCCTGCCCCGCAACGTGGCCAACGTCCATGCATTCCGCAACGCCATGGCGCTCGACATGGCAATGGGTGGTTCCACCAACACCATCCTGCACATCCTGGCCGCAGCACAGGAAGGCGAGATCGACTTCGACCTGGCAGATATCGACGATCTGTCACACAAGATCCCCTGCCTGTCCAAGGTTGCCCCGAACGGTGAGGCACACGTGGAAGATGTCCACCGCGCAGGCGGCATCCCGGCCATCCTGGGTGAGCTCAACCGCGCTGGATTGCTGCATGATGATGTGCATTCGATCACGTACTCGTCGCTAAGCCAATGGCTCGCAGACTGGGACATCCGCGGCGGCAGCGCTACCGAGGAAGCGCTCGAGCTCTTCCACGCCGCACCGGGCGGTGAGCGCACCACGAAGGCATTCTCGCAAAGCGCGCGCTGGGAAAGCCTGGATACGGATGCGAAAAATGGCGTCATCCACGACGTCGAGCACCCGTTTACCTCCGACGGCGGCCTTGTCGTCTTGCGCGGCAACCTAGCCCCGGACGGCGCCATCCTGAAAACCGCAGGCGTCGAAGAAGGCTTGTGGGAGTTCACCGGTCCAGCACGCGTCGTCGATTCGCAAGAGCAAGCTGTGTCCATGATCCTCAACCGCGAGGTGCTCGAAGGCGAGGTTGTGGTCATCCGCTACGAGGGTCCAGCAGGTGGACCGGGCATGCAGGAAATGCTCCACCCGACGTCATTCCTCAAAGGCGCTGGCCTGGGCAAGAAGTGCGCACTGATCACCGACGGTCGCTTCTCCGGAGGCACCTCCGGTCTGTCCATTGGCCACATCTCCCCCGAAGCTGCCGCAGGCGGCCTGATCGGCCTCATCGAAAACGGCGACACCATCGCCATCTCCGTGTCCAACCGCGAACTGAAGCTGGATGTGCCGGAAGCAGAGTTGGAAAAGCGCCGTGAAGCTATGGAAGCCTCCGACAACCCCTGGACACCGAACCGTGTCCGTGAGGTTTCGAAGGCTTTGCGTGCATACGCCAAGATGGCAACCAGCGCCGACAAGGGCGCCGTCCGCCAAGTGGACTAAACGCAGCGTGCGTGTGGTTTAGGCAAACGGGTTAATCCCGGTGCCGAACCACCACGCCGCACCTGCTGCGGCAAGACCCACAATGGCGCAGATCCAGGACGATGCCAGCGGACGCTTCGCCCAACCGCGCGAGGCGTCGATACCGTAGCGGCCCGGACCGGTGAACTGCACTGCGAGCGACACTGCCAGCAGCATGACCGGCACCCACGTTTCCGGCGTCCAGGCGAAGACGTTGAAGCCGTCCGTCTGACCGTTGAATGCGTGCAGCGCCAAAAAGCCGGTGACGGCGATCGCCACAGCTGCCGCAATCGGTCCGAGCAGACCAAGGACCAAGAACACGCCGGCCGTGAGTTCGAGGGTGGGAACAACAACAGCCAGGCCGTTGCCGTACGGGTAGTTGGCGAATGCATTTTCTAGGCCGGCGATACCGTCGTTGCCGCCGAGTCGGAAGAACACTGCGACGGAATCAATAATCAGGTACGCGCCGAGGAACAGACGCAGCAGCAGCAAGCCGAAATCAGTCGTGCCACGGCGGGCGTCTTCCTCCTCTACTGCAACCGGTGCCGGATCCACCGCAACCGGCTCGACCGGCTCCTCCGCATAGGTTGCGGGGGCTGCCGGTGCGATGGTTTCAGATTCACGGATGAACGCGGATGTCACCGGTGCCGGGTCGGATGAGTATGCAGACGCCGAGGGGACCGCAGTAGAGCCTGCGGACGGCGCAGAGGCTTGTGCTGCCTTATCGGCACTCAGGCGCACCTCGTCGCCCGTCTGGGAAGTCTGCGGAAAAATCTCCGTCGCAGCATCCCCCTTGTATTCGGGCACGTCAGCGACGTTTTCCAGGTTGTTCAGATCGTCGGGTGTGAGATCGCGTGGATTTTTAGCCATGGCCTACAACTTAGGCGAAAACTTCGCTGTGATTTGTCAACTCGCCGGGGTGCGCTGCACCGATGTCAACAAACCTAGTTAGCCAAGCCCGTGTAATGGTGTTACCCTGCTACGCGCTCTAAATCTTTTACGCAAATTTATATAAGGATTGTTTATCGATGAGTAAAACGCTCAAAGTCGCCCTCGCGCTCGTGGGCCTGACTGTCGGCGCTGGTTTTGCCTCCGGGCAGGAAGTCATCCAATACTTCCTTGCCTTTGGCTACAAGGGCATCATCGGCGCCGCCATCGCAGGTGCCGCGATCGCAATTTTCAGTGGTTGGGTCTACCAGCTCGGTTCCTACTATATGGCCGATGACCACAGTGCCGTGTTCAAGAGTGTCTCGCGTCCGTGGATTGCTAAATACATGGACATCACCACCGTGTTCACGCTGTTCTGCATCGGCTTCGTCATGGTCGCCGGTGCTGGCGCGAACCTCGAGCAACAATTCGGCCTGCCAACTTGGGCCGGATCGACCATCATGGTTGTGCTGCTGCTCCTGTCCGGTCTTCTTGACATCGACAGGCTCACGAACGTTTTCTCCTTCATCACGCCGCTGCTGATCATCTGCCTGCTCGCCGCGTTTGTGATCACACTGACGAACATCCCGTCCGACTTCGGATACATCAACGAGATTGCACAGCAGAACCAAAGCGCATCAGGCACGTTTGGTAACTGGCTGATCACCGCGTTGAACTACGCAACCCTGGTCATGATCATGGACGTTTCCATGATGCTCGTCTTTGCTGGCTCCCACATGAACCCTGCACAGGCCGGTAAGGGTGGCCTGCTGGGCGGCATTATGTTCGCTGTCTTGCTGCTGATCCTCACGTTCATTCTGTTCTGCAACATGGCAGACGTGATGGACGCAGACATGCCGCTACTGATGGTCTTCGACAACATGCACCCGGCAGTGGGCGTGTTCGTCTCCATTGTCATCTACCTGATGATTTACAACACCGCCGTCGGCATGTTCTACGCCAGCGGTCGTCGCCTCAGCCACGACAAGCCGGGCAAGTTCCGCCCGTACTACTTCGCGGCGGTTCTCGTCGGCTACGCCCTGTCCTTCATTGGCTTCGCTGACCTGCTTGGTTGGGTTTACCCGGTTCTGGGCTACCTCGGTCTTGCCCTTGGCATTGCTATGGGTGTGGCTTGGTTCCGCGACCGCAAGAACATCCAGGAGGAGACGGGACGCCGCGAGCGTCTTGCAGAGCTTGCCGAGACCGCGCTCGATCCGGAAGGCGAGCCGCTGACCCGCGCCGAGCGCAACGAAGTCGACGAGCTCACCGGCGATTCCCACATGGGCGGCCAAGACCTGTGGCAGTCCGTCCAGGAAGAGGTTGCTGCGGATCTGCACGCGGACTCTTCCAGCGAATTCGATATCGCGGACGTGCCTGCGCTCGATCCGGAGTCTGAGTCCTACGAGGGCGCACCCGATACCCCGGGCGACGAAATCCACTGGAAGTCCTACGAGGAGATGTACAAGACTGGCGAGTTCCCGGCCGTCAAGCCTCAAAACAAGTAGCACTGCTTGACGACGACTCCCCCGCCCCGGCCATCCACCACACTGGCCGGGGCTTTCGCGTTTCGCGGTTACATCTCCCAGGGATTAACTAGCTCAACGCCCATCGACTCAAAGCCAGGGGTATTCCGTGTCGCAACGATAAGGCTATGTACTTGAGCGGTAGCAGCGATAAAAGAATCCGCAGTCGCTTTCGGGTCCGGGACGTGCATCGCAGCCGCCACAGAGGCTACGTCCTCATCAAAAGGAAGAATGCGACCTTTGAATTGAACTTTAACTTGACCATTGAACCAGTCGCGCAACCTTTCAGCCTGCACTGGATCCGTACGTTGCTTGAGCAGAATTCCTCTTTCGATCTCAAAAACTGAGATGGAAGAGATGTATACGTTTCCCTCTGCCAGGTTGTCGGCCCAACTCGCCACTCGAGGATTCACTCGGCCGGGCGGCTTCCGCAGCTCACTAATAACGTTGGTATCGAATAAATACCTCACAGGTCGAGACTCCGCACTTTAAATTCAGCTCGTGGAGGGTCGAATTCTATATCTTCATCCTTCATTTGAACTGCTTTTACCCACCCATTTTCTGACGATGAGAGCCGACGATAGTCGTCGATCGACAGCAGAACGTGTGACGGCTCCCCACGATCAGTAATGATCACAGGGTGATCGAGCGCGGCGCGCTTCGCGGCACTGACATCCCGATTGAATTCTCTGGCGGAAATAGCGGTCATAACACACCTCCCTGCAGGTACGTACCTACAGGATATGCATTGTTACCATTACCTACAACCCACCAAAGAAGAACCAGCCGGCCCCGTACATCAGTCGGGGCCGGCTGGATGGTGCTTCGCTGAGGTTTTACTCCGCGAGCTTCTTCGCGATCAACTGGTTGACCTGGCCCGGGTCTGCCTTACCCTGGGTGGCCTTCATTACGGCGCCGACGATTGCGCCGGTGACCTTCTTGTTGCCTGCGCGGTACTTCTCCACGATGTCTGGGTTGGCGGCAAGTGCGTCGTCGACAGCCTTCTCGATGGCGCCGTCGTCACGCACAACCTCGAGCCCACGCTTTGCGACGACCTCATCAACGTTGCCGTCACCCTCAATCACACCGTCAAGCGCCTGGCGTCCAAGCTTGGTGGTCAGCTTGCCCTCCTTGACCAACGCAACCACGCGTGCGACATCGTTCGGGGTAACACCGAGCGCGTCCAAATCCTTGCCTGCCTCGTTAGCCTTACCGGCGATGTAGGACACCCACCAGGAACGTGCTTCGTCCGGGGTCGTGCCAGCTTCCACTGTGTCCACGATGAGATCCAACGCACCAGCGTTGACCAGGTCGCGGAATTCCTTCTCCGGAAGCTGCCACTCCTCCTGGATGCGAGCACGGCGCACCCACGGCAACTCTGGCAGGGTTGCGCGAATTTCCTCAACCCACTCCGGCTTTGCAATCACCGGCGGCAGGTCAGGGTCGTTGAAGTAACGGTAATCGGAGGCTTCTTCCTTCGGACGGCCCTTCGAGGTGGAGCCGTCCTTCTCCTGGTAGTGGCGGGTCTCCTGGACGATCTCCTCGCCGTTCTCCAACGCGGCAGCCTGGCGCTGCATCTCGAAGCGCACGGCCTGCTCGACCGACTTCAGGGAGTTGATGTTCTTGGTCTCGGTGCGGGTGCCGAACTCTTCCTGGCCGACTGGACGCAGGGACACGTTGGCGTCGCAACGCATGCTGCCCTGGTCCATGCGAGCATCGGAGACACCGAGCGCCTTCACCAGCTCACGCAGTGCGCCGACGTATGCCTTCGCCACCTCCGGGGCACGCTCGCCGGCGCCGATGATCGGCTTGGTCACGATCTCGATCAGGGGCACGCCTGCACGGTTGCAGTCCACAAGCGAAGCGGTAGCACCGGTAATACGACCGGAAGCGGAGCCCAAGTGGGTGAGCTTGCCGGTGTCTTCCTCCATGTGCGCGCGTTCGATCTCTACGCGCCACTCGGTGCCGTCTTCGAGTACGACGTCCAGGTAGCCGTCGTAAGCAATCGGCTCGTCATACTGGGAGATCTGGTAGTTCTTCGGCTGGTCCGGGTAGAAGTAGTTCTTACGCGCGAAGCGGGAAGACTCCGCAATCTTGCAGTTCAGCGCCAGACCGATCTTGATCGCCCACTCCACACCCTTGGCGTTGACCACCGGCAGTGCGCCCGGCAGGCCGAGCGAAACCGGGTCAACGTTGGAGTTCGGCTCCGCACCGAAGTGGGCAGAGGCTGTGGAGAACATCTTCGTCTCAGTAGCGAGCTCGACGTGCACCTCAAGCCCCATAACCGGGTCGTACTTTTCCAGTACCTCGTCGTAATCCATCAGATCGTAGGCAGTCATGCCGGCCATTCTACTGCCCTACCCGATTCGCTCGCGCTCCAGCTCGCCGTGGCGAAATTTACCTAAAATAAAAACTTCCCTCAGACGGAAAGGCACTAACGATGACGAACGCATTGCTTGCCCAAATGGCGAGTGCTTATGCGGCCTGGATGCCCAGCCAGCTGCGCGACTGGTACTCGGAGGAAGAACGTTTCTACCTCGCGACGGAGGAGATGCGCCCGCAAGCAGAGCATGTGGCTAACGACGAGTTCGGCGCCGGATTCCGCGATCACCTCAACAGCATCGGCGGGCCGACCGTAGAGGACCCGCTTGCGTGGGCGAACCGGCACGTTGAGTTCACTGATGGTCACTGGTGCGTCGCCGGCATCCGCTTTTTGGGGCTGGATCCCAAGAAGCCGTTTGTGCATGTCGTCGCTACGTCCGTATCACCGCAGTACGACGGGTTAGCACCGTATGCAGTACAGTTGCACCGCGAGTTCGCTGATTTTGTGCCGGTTGCAATCCGGTTCGAATTGCCCAACCCGCCGGAGCGCGCCGATGTGGATCAGTGGATCGTTGCCGCCCTCATCTCCGAACTGCGCGCTGCACCACGCCGTCCGCAGAACCACCTGGTGCGGCTTATTCCAGCAGCTCCTGAGGAGATGACGGGGTACGCGGATGAGGTGCTGGGCAACGTCGTGAAGCAAACGCCCGACGTGGCGACCTGGACCGAAGCAGCGACACTGCCGCAGTTACAAAGCTGTGCGGAAACCGGTGCGCTGTGTGCAGTGGAAGTCGGAGGCAAACGCGCCGGAGTGATCGCTGCCGCTCGCGACGATGCCAACGGGATGCGCGGGTTTCAGGTCTACGAGTTTCTTCTCGACGACCACGCGCGCGGCCGCGGCCTCGCCCCCGCCGCAATGCAGCACCTGTGCAGCGTTCTCCCCGCGCACCCCGGCGACACGTTGTGGGGGACGATCCATGCGGGCAATGGGCCGTCGCTAGGCAATGCGCTCGCTGTCGGGCGTAAAAAGATCGCCGCGTTCGTGTGGGTGGCACGTCGCGGCGACTTGTAGTGGATGGCCCTAGACCACCATGGGTTCTGCGGCAGGCGCTGCTGGGTTCTCGGCACGCTTCGCGCGGTCATCGCGAAAACGCATGACCATGGCGAAGATCCCGCCGGACAGGGTGTGCCAGACCGAGAAGATGACACCCGGCAGCGCGGCAAGCGGGGTCATGTACTGCACAGCGAGCGTGGCGGCGAGGCCAGAATTTTGCATGCCGACTTCCACCGCGATGGTGCGCGAGGCCGATTCGGTTTGCTTCGTCCCCTTGCCGGTGAAGTAGCCAAGCGCGTAGCCGAGCAGGTTGTGGATCATCACAGCTACCAAGACAAGCAGACCCGCTTCGACGATCTTGTCCCGTGAACCCGAGACGATGATCGCGACGATCGCCCCAATGGCGACGACAGAAATCCACGGAAGCGCTGGCAAGATCGCTTGGGCGATCTTCGGTAGAAAGAACGTAATCGCGAGGCCGAGCAGGACCGGAAGCAGCACCATCTTGACCGTGGAGATCGCCATCGAACCAGCACTTACTGGCAGGTACTGCTCCGCCAACCACAGGGTGAGCAGTGGCGTGAAGATCGGCGCGAGCAGCGTGGACACCGTGGTCATCGCCACCGACAGCGCCACATCACCGCGTGACAAGTAGGTCACCACGTTGGAGGTCGTACCACCCGGGGCGCAGCCGACGAGGATGACACCAGCTGCGATTTCCGGTGGCAGATTCAGCATCCACGTAATGAGCACCGCCAGTACCGGCATGATGACAAACTGCGCGATCACTCCGATCAGCACAGGCGTCGGACGCTTCGCGATGATCGCAAAGTCGGCGACTTTCAACGTCAGGCCCATGCCAAACATGACCACGCCCAGAAGCCAGGTTGTCCACCCGGTAATCGGCGCGACGACAGACGGGGTGAAGTATCCGATGCAGCCGCCGACAACGACGAGGATCGGGAAGACAACAGAGGCGATCAGGGCCGAACGATCTTCGGCGGTGGTCGCCCCACGACGCGATTGACTCATAGCGTGAGATTCTACTCTCACAATATGGACTCGCGGGCCGTTTTGGAGATTCTGTTAGGAAACCCCTGCGCTGTCCTAGGTGAACATCGCCTTCGCGGTGGCGTAGCGGCGCTCCGGGACGGTCTTGAGTTGCGCCACTGCATCCTCGAGCGCAACAAGTTCGATGTCCTCGCCGTGCAAGGCCACACAGCTGCCAAAGTTGCCGTCGTGTGCCGCGCGGGTGGCGTGCACACCGTCGCAAGCAGCCAAGCACTGTGGTACGCACGTCGTAGCCCAGGCGCTTCTTCATCTCGTCGCCAAGGCCAGCGTCCATCGTGCCTTCCTTCGGCACCGCACCTTCGGCGACGACGATGATGCCGTACTTCTCCC
>NZ_KV787065.1:32179-66844 GCF_001806995.1 Corynebacterium sp. HMSC11D10 | reverse complement strand
TTTGGAAGCGACGCTCCATCGCTTTGCAGATCTCTGCAATATCGAACGGCTCCTCGGGGATCACGGTGTAGTGCGCACCACCTGTCGTGCTCGCGATACAGCTCGCCCCGCCTCTGCACCCACACAAATGCCGCCGTCTTCTCGCGGTCAACAGCGAGCGCATTGCCTATCGACGGCCCATTGCCCACGTGCACTGCCCCCCCACAAAGTGTCGCCGGTTTGGGCCTGCAGGACGTCGCAAAGCAGCTGCTCCAGGGCCGCGGCCTCCGTCCAGGTGCACACTTCGGGCCGTTGCCTGAGGCTGAACGTGCCATCATTCGCGAGCGACAGGCCGAAGGTATTTCCAGAGCCAAAGCCCGCGGTGTCTACAAAGGTCGGGCAGGCAAAAGCTCTCCGCGACAAACAGCTAGCTCAGGCGCGCAAGTGGGTGAGTGAGGGGATAACGAAAGCCGAAGTTGCCCGACGGCTCAATGCAGGAAGAACCACCCTCCGTTAATACTTTTCTTCCAATGGAGAGACTTGGAAATTTAATGACACCCTTGGCGCGGACATTCGCACTGATCCCACCTTGTTGCCATAATGGAAAGCGGTTACACTGTAGGCAACTTGAAGGAAGGATCGCCAAAATGACTGCAGGTCGCTTCACCGACAGAGCCCAAGCCAGCCGATCAGCATCGCCTCAAAAGGTCTCCAAAAAAGAGGGGTACTGGATCTTGTTGATGTCGGGATTGACATTTCTCTTCGTGAGCATCCACCTAATCTCGCAGACCTCTTCCTCCGTATGGCTGTCCGTAGCTTACGTACTATCCCCTTTCCTCTATCTCCTGTCGACCCTTGCCGTTGCGGTGGGGATCAGAGAAACAAGGAAGGTTCAACCCTACGGATGGAAAAGGGCTTACGTGGCCGCCACTCTCCTATCGATTGCCGTTGTCGTGATCGGCGAATGGAGCTGGGCAAACACGAGCGGAGACGCGAATCCCCCGGCAGTGGCTTTTCTAATTGCTGCGCTGACGGCCATCCCGTTTGCGGGGCTTGGCGCCTGGAAAGTTAAGTCGGGTAGCTAGTGGAGATCAGTCAAGCCTTGGAGGGGATCGACCCCCTCCTTCATTCGCCCAACAGGCTGGGGGTAATGGCGTGCCTAGCGTCGGTAGATTCTGCTACATACCAGACGCTAAAAGAACACCTAGACCTCAGCTATCCTACCTTGTCAAAAAGTATTAGCGCTCTCGAAGACGCGGGAATGGTCAGCGTTGCGAAGGGATTTGTAGGAAAGAAGTCCACAACTGACCTCTCCCTGACTAGGAAAGGTCGCCAATCGTATTCCTCATATCTCGCATGCCTTGACCGTATAGTTATGGGCTTTTCCGCACACACAGAATAGTTGAGAGAAGAGACCATCTTTAACCGTGAATGGGATGGAAGTGCCCTAAAACTCAAGAGCACTACTCATCGAATCGGAAGATCCAACAATCCCCGTCCCACTAGGTTTATGCTCCTCCGCCGACATCCTCGCAATTTCTTCAACCCAAGACCGAGAGGGAAGGACAGATGTGCCGATAGCGCAACATTTCGCTCTCGCGGTAGTCAAGTCCCGTGAGCTTCCCGGTGTCGCGGGTCTCGTCGGCTCGATCGCGGTCACGGTCCTGCTGTGGGTGCTGCTGATCTGGCTTTACCGCTGTTCCCGCGCTGTCGCCTCCCAGACCTCCCGGTAGCTCTCAGCGAGCGTGGCCACGGTCTCATGCGCGTTGAGCCCGCTGGGGTTGCCCACCACCCACACCGGCACTCCGGTGAGGGTTTCGGGTTGAAGGCCGCGGGTGGCCTTTGGTCGTCGATAGGCATCGCGGTATGCCCCGATGCCTGCGAACATCACAGCTCTGGGCTGATGCTTTTCGACGACACTCCGCACCACCTCCCCTCCCTCCACGAGCTCTGCCTTGGAAAGGTCCGACGCTTTCGGCGTCATGCGTCCCACCAGGTTGGTAAACCCGATGCCGCGCTCGGCGAGCATGGCGGCGTCCTTGTCGGAGAGCCCCTCGTTGGCGTGGACGCGGTAGGGGGTGATGCCCGCGGCCTCCAACGCCGGCCAGAAGCGATTGCCCGGGTAGGCAAACGGCGCGTCCACCTCCTCGGTGAGGCGGCCGGGGTTGATGCCGACGATGAGCAGGCGGCAGGGGTTAGGAATGCGGTTTTTCATAGCGTGTGCATGCGGGCGCTATGTGAACATCGCCTTCGCGGTGGCGTAGCGGCGCTCCGGGACGGTCTTGAGTTGCGCCACTGCGTCCTCAAGGGCAACGAGTTCAATGTCTTCGCCACGTAGGGCCACACAGCTGCCAAAGTTGCCGTTGTGCGCCGCACGGGTGGCGTGCACACCGTAGCGAGTGGCCAGCACGCGATCGTACGCCGTCGGCGTGCCACCGCGCTGGATGTGGCCAAGCACTGTGGTGCGCACGTCGTAGCCGAGGCGCTTCTTCACCTCGTCGCCAATGATCTGGCCCATGCCATTGAAGGTCTTGTGACCGAACTCGTCTTCTTCGCCGAGGCCGGCATCCATCGTGCCTTCCTTCGGCACCGCGCCTTCGGCGACGACGATGATGCCGTACTTCTCCCCCATCTGGAAGCGACGCTCCATCGCTTTGCAGATCTCCGCAATGTCGAACGGTTCTTCCGGGATCACGGTGTAGTGCGCACCCCCCGCCATGCCGGCATGCAGGGCGATCCAGCCGACGTGGCGGCCCATGACCTCCACGATCAGGATGCGGTTGTGAGATTCGGCGGTGGTGTGCAGGCGGTCGATTGCGTCGGTAGCCACAGACACGGCGGTGTCGAACCCGAAGGTGTAGTCGGTGGCGGCCACGTCGTTGTCAATCGTCTTCGGCACGCCCACAACAGGGATGCCGTTGTCGGAGAGCCACTTCGCGCCCTTGAGCGTGCCCTCACCACCAATGGCGATGAGTGCATCAATGCCAGCATCGTCCAAGTTGGCCTTAATCGTGTCGATTCCAGCCTTGAACTTGTCCGGGTGCAGTCGCCCCGTGCCCAGAATCGTGCCGCCGCGTAGAAGCAGGGAGTCCATGTAGGCGTCGTCGTAAAGATCGACCCTGCGGTCCTCCATCAAACCGACCCAACCGTCGCGGTATCCAACGACGGTGGAGCCGTATTCGGTGTTCGCGGTGCGGACCACACCGCGGATAACGGCGTTTAGTCCGGGGCAATCTCCTCCAGAGGTCAACGTGGCAAGTCGCATGCACGCCAGCCTAGCGCGCTGCGCCTGCCCCTGCCCGCGGCGCAATGCGTATCGACGACACCACGCCCACCACCATCGCCACAACCGGCAACACCAGCGCCTTCGACGCCGTCACATCGATCTCACCGGAGGCGAGCACTGCCCCCACAAGTGCCACGCCGAGCACGCTGCCAACCTGGCGCGCGGTGTTGTACAACCCGGACGCAGCGCCGGTCTGTCCCTCGGTGATGCCGCGCATGGTGACTGCCGCGTTCGGCGCCCACACAAACGCGCCACCGATACCGAGCAGCGCCGTGACTGCGGTGAACCACCACAGGTTAGCGCCGGCGTTGATGAGCGCGATCGCCAGCACCAGCGCCACAGCGCTGAGCGTGAACCCGATCGCGCAGAGCTTGCCGGGGTTGCGCCGATCCGTCAGGTAGCCGGCCACCGGCGTGAGCACCAGCGCGAGCACCGACATCGGTGCTGTGATCAGGCCCGCCGCCGAGGGCGAGGCCCCTGCGACCGTCTGCAGCCAGTACATCAGCGGGATAAACATCGAGGCGACGGTGAACCCCATGGAGGCCACGCCGAGTGTGCCTAGTGCAAAAGCGCGATCCGAAAGGAGCTCGATTGGTAGGAACCCGTCGTCGGTACCGTTGCGTGCGGACTGCACAAGCACGCCCAGCAGCAGCACACCGAACAGGATCGAGGGCCAATAGCCGAACTGGATGCCGTAGACCAACAGCCCAAGCCCGCCGAAGGACAGCACGACCGGTAATAAGGTGACCCGCTTCCCTGTCGTCGTCAATCGCGGCAGAGCGATGACACCGGCGACCAGCGCAACGGCGCCTAACCCAGCCTGGGCGTAAAACGCCGCACGCCAACCTTGGGACTGCGCAATCGCACCGCCAACAACCGGCCCGATCAGCGAGGCCACCGAACCGATCACGCCCCACACGGCGAATGCGCGGCCTTGCTTGTCGTCGGCAAACACGCGCGGGATCAGACCGAAGGCTTGCGGCAGGAACACCGCCGCGCCGAAGCCCTGGAGCGCACGCGCGACGATCAGGGAACCGAACGACCACGACGCGCCCGCTAGTGCCAGCGCCGCCACGTAGACGGTCAGGCCGGTGAGGAACATGCGGCGCTGCCCGAAGGCGTCGCCAAGCCGTCCCGTGGCCGGCATGGGCGCGACCGTGCACAGCAAGTACACACTGGTCAGCCACACCGCGCCGCCGACCTCGTACGGCAGAAGCGGGGTGATCACGGGCATGAAGCCCTGGTCGATCAGGACAAGAAAATACCCCGCAGCCAAGGCTGCGAGGGTATTCCAGGGATTAACGGCCGGCTTCAAATGCGGCACCCACGCGGTAGAGGCGTGCGTCCTCGAACGCCGGGGCGATCAACTGCAGACCAACCGGAAGGTCGGTATCGGAGGCGTTGCCCGCCGGAACCGACATGCCCGGCAAACCAGCCAGGTTCAGCGGCAGCGTGAACAGGTCGAAGTTGTACATCGCCAACGGGTCGTCAACCTTTTCACCCAACTTGAAGGCGGTCGACGGCACAGACGGTGCTGCAATGACATCGCAGCCCTCGAACGCCTTGGCAAAGTCCTGGGCGATCAGGGTGCGCACACGCTGTGCCTGCAGGTAGTAGGCGTCGTAGTAGCCCACCGACAGCGCGTAGGTGCCAAGGATGATGCGGCGCTTGACCTCGCCGCCGAAGCCTTCGCCACGGGTGGCTGCCATGACTGCTTCAGCGGAGCGGGAGCCGTCGTCGCCGACGCGCAGGCCGTAACGCATGCCGTCGAAACGTGCGAGGTTCGAGCTCACCTCGGACATCTGGATGATGTAGTACGCACCCATGACGTCGTCGAAGCTCGGGCAGTCGACCTCGACAATCTCAGCCCCCTGGCGCTCGAGCTGAGCGTAGGCGGCGTCGATGGCCTCCTTGACACCTTCCTGGGTGCCGGGGCGCTCGAACTGCTTGACGCGTCCGATCTTGACGCCCTTGAGATCACCCGAAACGCCCTCACGAGCTGCGTCGGCACACGCCGGAACCTCGCGGTCCACGGAGGTAGCGTCGAACTCGTCGTGGCCAGCGATGATCTCGTGCAGCAGCGCAGTATCAAGCACATTGTTCGCGCACGGGCCAACCTGGTCGAGCGAGGACGCACAGGCGATCACGCCATAGCGCGAGACTCCACCGTAGGTCGGCTTCACGCCAACGGTGCCGGTCAGCGATGCCGGCTGGCGGATCGAGCCGCCCGTGTCGGTACCGATGCCCAGCGGGGCCTCACCAGATGCAAGCGCCGCAGCGGTGCCGCCACCGGAACCACCCGGGACGCGCTCCAAATCGTGCGGGTTCTTCGTCTGCTTGTACGCGGAGTTCTCCGTGGAAGAGCCCATGGCAAACTCATCCAGGTTGGTCTTGCCCAGAATCGGGATGCCAGCGGCGCGCAGCTTCTTGACCACAGTAGCGTCGTACGGGCTCATGTAGCCCTCAAGCATCTTCGACGCAGCCGTCGTCGGCGCGTCCGTGGTGACCAGCAAGTCCTTCAGTGCCAGCGGCACACCAGCGAGCGCAGACGCTGGCTCCTCGCCGTTCTTTACCTGCTCGTCGACCTTGTCAGCCGCAGCCAGGGCCTCTTCGGCACCAACGTGCAGGAAGGCCCCCAATTCGTCGTCAATCTCCGCGATGCGGTCCAAAAACGCCTGGGTAACTTCGCGCGAGGTGACCTCGCCAGCCTGAATCATCGCCGCAAGTTCGTGCGCTGGCTTTGCGACGAGCCCCTCTGCCGGAATCGTGTACTGCGTCATCGTTTAGTCTCCCTCTCCGAGAATCTGCGGCACCATAAAGCGGTCGTCCTCCACAGCCGGCGCCTGATCCAGCGCCTGCTCCTGCGTCAGCACCTTCTTTTCCACATCGGCGCGCATACCGGCGTCGATGGAGTGCGGGTGGCTCATCGGGGTCACGCCCTCGGTGTCCACGCTTTGCACCTTCGACACTGCTTCCACAATCGTGTCCAGCTGCTGGGCAATCGTGTCCAGCTCCTCGTCTTTCAGCGCAATTCGCGCCAGGCGTGCGATGCGCGACACCTCGTCGCGTGAAATCTCAGCCACAGTCCCATCCCTTCGGCATAACGTGGGTTGCGATTAACGCGCCTTATCTTACGTCACGTCGCGCCACCGCTTCTTCTCCCCCAGTTGCTATAAATAAGGCCATGTCGTACCTCATCCGCGTTTCACTCCCCGATGTGCCGGGCAGCCTCGGCCAGCTCGCTGAGGCGTTCGGCATCGTGGAGGCCGACATCAACTCCGTAGACATCGTCGAGTCCTCACTCGACGGCACCGTGACCGACGACATCGTGGTCACCCTGCCCACCGGAGTCATGGTGGACACCCTGATCACCGCCGTCGCATCCGTCGACGGCGCCGAAGTGGACTCGATCCGCCCCTTCACCGGGCGCGTCGACCGCCGCGGACAGATCCAAATGCTCGCCCAGATCGCGGCACATTCGGGCAAACAGGCCGACACGCTCGAAGAGTTGGTCAACGTCATGCCGAAGGCCGTCACCTCCTCCTGGGCGGTGGTGCTGAGCAACACCGACGCCGGTTTGGAGCGCGTCGCTGCCTCCTCCGCCGCGCCCGAGGATGACGGTTCCACCCCGCAGATGCCCGCAATCGAGGGCGCGCGCATCTTGCAGCCCGATTTCGACGAATGGGTGCCAGAGTCTTGGTTCCAGTTGGACACCGCCCTGACCGTGGCACCCCTGCACGGCACCGACCTCGTGCTCGTCGTCGGCCGTGTGGGCGGTCCCGATTTCTTGGCCTCCGAGGTGCGCGAGGTCGGCGATTTGGGCTACATCATCGGCGCGATCCTGCGCTAGCGCAGACCTCAGCCGTTGCATGCTTTCTAGAATTCTGTAATTCTAGAAAGCATGCAACCGATTGAAGCACGCCTCTCTGACCTCGAAGCACGCGTCGCCGCGCTCGAACAGGCCTCATCGCCCGAGTCCACCTCACTCCCCGGTTCCGGAGCTGAGGTGGACCACGGAACAGTCACCTTCAAAGGCGACGTGGAGCTTCCGACCGGCACCTACTCCTATGAATGGATCCGCCCAACAGCGTGGATCACGGACCAACCGTGGGACGACGCAATGGACCGCATCGCCGCGCTCGCGCACCCCGTCCGCGGCGCCATCTTGCGCCACCTTTTAGCCGCACCGGCGGGCGTGACGGAGCTGGTCGAATCTGAGCTGGTTTCCTCCACCGGCACCGCGTACCACCACCTGAAGGAACTGCAGGCCGCCGGCTGGGTGCGCAAGCAGGGCGGGATGTTCGAGATTCCCCCGGCCCGCGTTATCCCGCTCATGGCGATCGTGATCGCCGGAGAGGACCACTGATGCGCACTACCAACATTGCTGCCGGCGTAATCGCCGCCGCCATCGCCGCCGCGTTGATGCTCTCCACCGGCCCCCGCGACATTTCCGTGGCCTCTGAGCACACTGGCGATGCCGAGATCTCCTCCGCCCTCGAACACCTCGCGGAAGACGGCCACCGCAACCTCGCCGCCTTCACCTACGACGACGGCGAAGTCCGCTTCGGCGGCCTCGGCGCCGACGAGCACAATGACTTCGAAATCGGCTCGATCACCAAAACATTCAACGCGGAGCTTGTCCGCCAGTTCATCGACGCCGGCGAGCTCAGCCTGGATACTCAGGTGCAGGAGCTTATCGACGTCCCCTCCGCCCCCGTCGCCGATGTGACCATCGAGGAGCTGCTCAACCACACCTCCGGGCTCGCCCCCACCGAAAGTCTGAGCCTCGCGGACATGTTCGTGGCGAACATCCGCGACGGCGGCAATCCCTACCGGCGCGACACACCGCAGGACATACTCGACGCCGCCGGTTCCGCCGAGCTGAACAACCGCGGCGAGGAACAATACTCAAACTACGGCCACGCGCTGCTCGGCCAGCTGCTGGCCATACACGCCGGCGTGCCCTACGACGAACTGCTGTGCACCCGAATCTTCGAGCCCGCTGGCATGACGTCGACCTACGTGGCGCTACCTGGCACCGTCGACGAAGCACCGACAGGCCTGGCCGCCAACGGGCACCCCGCCGGCCCGTGGGACATGGACGGCTGGGCCCCGGCTGGCGCGATCCGCTCCACTGCTGCCGACATGGCCAAATACGTGGAATGGGTGTCCTCGCACGGTGTGCCCGACTATGGCTGGGCAAGCCTCGACGAAGGCGGTGAAGAAATCACGTTCCACAACGGCGGCACCGGCGGTTTCCGCACCATGCTGGTCTGGGACCCGGAACGCGCCGACCACAGTCGCGCCGCGTTCGTCGCGGGCGACACCGAAGCCTGGGTAGACGCGCTCGGCATCGACCTGATGGAGGAAACCCGATGATCGCACTCGTCATGATTCTGCTGCTCCTTGCGTCCGCGACCTTCAACGCCGTGCGAAACGCCAAGGGCCCCATTTACATCCTCGTCAACGCGGTCATCTCCGCAGCTGTGGTGTGGATGCTCTCATTTGGCGTGAACTGGAACGGCCAGTTCCCCATCTGGCTGTGGTGGGCCATTGCCGTCTGGGCGGCTGCGCTTGTCGGCCTGAGCGCCGCGCGCCTTACGCAAGCGCGTCAGGGCCGCCCTCGAGCAGCTGCACAAACTGCTCCTCGTTAAGGATCGGCCGGCCCAACTCCTCCGCCTTCGCGGCCTTGGAGCCGGCGTTCTCGCCCACCACCACGTAATCGGTTTTCTTCGACACCGAGCCGGCCGCCTTGCCGCCGCGCGAGAGGATCGCCTCTTTGATCTCGTCGCGGGTGAAGCCCTCGAGTGTGCCCGTGGCCACGATGGTCAGCCCCTCCAGGGTCTGCGGGGCGCGTTCCTCTTCGTCGGACTCCATGGTCACGCCAGCGGCCGCCCAACTATCGACGATCGCCTGATGCCAGTCCACCGTGAACCACTCCTTGAACGACTCCGCAATCACCTCGCCCACGCCGTCGGTTTCGGCGAGGTCGGCCACGGGGGCGTCGATAAGCGAACGCATCGAGTGGAAGCGCGACGCGAGCGCACGCGCGGCGGTCGGGCCGACGTGACGGATGGATAGCCCTGTGATCACACGCCACAGGTCCGCGTGGCGCGCCGTTTCTAGATTGGCCAGGAGTTTCTTGCCTGCCGCGTTGACTTGACCGTCCTTGCGTGTGTACACGCTGGACTTCTTCAAATCGTCTTCGGTGAGATCGAAGAGGTGGGCTTCGTCGATAAGCACGCCCGACGCGATGAGATCCTGCGCGCCTTTCTCGCCGAGTGCCTCGATATCGAATACGCCGCGTGATGCGATGTACTCCAGGCGGGTGGCGAGCTGTGCGGGGCACGAGCGGGTATTCGGGCAGCGCCAGTCCGCGTCGCCCTCCTTCGCGGGAGCAAGTTTCGTGCCGCACGAGGGGCAGTTCTCGGGGTAGACGAATTCGCGCTCGGTGCCGTCGCGAAGATCTGCAACGGGGCCCAGCACCTCGGGGATAATCTCGCCGGCCTTGCGCACCACCACGGTGTCGCCGATCATCACGCCCTTGCGCTTGACTTCATGCTGGTTGTGCAGGGTTGCCATAGACACCGTCGAGCCTGAGACGAACACCGGCTCCAGCACCGCATACGGCGTCGCGCGGCCCGTACGACCGACAGAGACCTCAATGTCGAGCAGTTTCGTGGTCACCTCCTGCGGCGGATACTTGTAGGCAATCGCCCAACGCGGCGCGCGCGACGTCGCGCCAAGCCCGCGCTGTTCAGCGACGGAATCCACCTTGACCACAAGCCCGTCCATCTCGTGGATCGCATCATTGCGGTGCTCACCCCAGTACTTCACGGCCTTGAGCACATCGTCCGCAGTCTCAGCCCGGCGCGTGTACTCAGAGACCGGCAGGCCCCACTCGGCGAGTTTCTCGTACGCCTCATGCTGGGTCTCGGGGGTAAAGCCCTCGCGTGCGCCGATGCCGTGGCAGATCATGCGCAGTTTGCGCTTCTTCACGTCCTCCGGATTCTTCTGGCGTAGGCCGCCGGCTGCCGTGTTGCGGGGGTTGGCGAACGGTTTGCCGCCTTCCTTTTGGCGCAACTCATTGAGTTCCGGGAAGTCCTCAGGGCGGATGAATACCTCGCCGCGGACCTCGAGGAACGCGGGTGCGTCGCCAGTGAGTTTGTGCGGGATGTCCTCGATGACGCGCGCGTTGGCGGTGATGTCCTCGCCGGTAGTGCCGTCGCCACGCGTTGCTGCGCGGGTCAGTTCCCCGTTTTCGTAGATCAGGTCGATGGACAGCCCGTCGATCTTCAACTCCGCCAGGTACGGCCCCGGGGTCTTGTCCAGCCACTCGCGCATCTCCTCTTCGGAGAACACGTTATCCAGGCTCATCATGCGCTCGGGGTGTGTTACGTCCGCGAACGCGGAATCGGCCGTCGGCGCGCCGACCTGCTTCGTTGGCGAATCCGGCACCGCCAACTCCGGGTGATCCTCCTCCATCTTCTGGAGGCGGCGGAACATCTCGTCGAACTCGGCGTCGGTAATCACCGGCTGGCCGTTGTAATACAGGTCGCGGTGCTTACGGACCTCGGCGGCTAGTTCGTCCCATTCACGGTGCAGATCAGCGGAAATTTCACTCACGAGGAGCCAGTGTAGGTGTTAAAACAATCATCCTGTCGCTTGCAGCAGGCCTCCCAAGTTCACCAGGTTGTATTCCGCAAGGCACTCGATCTGCTACTACAATGCGCTAGGAGAAGGGAGGCACAACATGACAGCAACACACGCGCAATGCTTTGAAGCATCCGGGGCATCGATCCGCGCTGCACGTGCCTCGATGGCTCTTGAGAGCCGTGCCGTTCCTGAGACCTACGAACCGTCCGAGCTTGAACAGCAAATCCTCTCACGGCTTTTCGAGGAACGCGGATGGGGTTAGACCCCGGCTACGGCGAAACCCCGCTCGACGGAGATGAGATGAGTGCGCTCGAACCGGCGCTGCTCGAACATTTTGACCGTATCCCTGACAAGCTCACAATTCATAGCCTCGAACAGCAGACCCTTGCAGTTACTCGTGCGAGGGTTCTCGAGGACATCGACAATTCGGAACTTCATCTCGACGAGATACTGACAACATCGTTCCTTGTCGAGCTTCACCGGTGGTTATTCGACGGCATCTGGACCTGGTCTGGAGCGTTCCGTCGCACTGGGCTCAATATCGGTGTGGATCCGCAATTCATTTCCACTGAGTTACATGCTTCCTTTGGCAATCTTGGTTATCAAGCAGAGGCTTCGTTACTCACCGCCAGACAGTTGGGTATTGCTACCCACGCTGAGCTAGTTCGTATCCATCCGTTCACCGACGGTAACGGCCGAGTCACCCGTCTCATGGCTGATCTCGTATTTGCTGCGTCACAGGGTCTTCCCCATACTTATGAATACGACTGGGACCTGGATAAGAGCGTGTACATCGACCTGTTGCGCACTTATGACCTCAATCGAGATCCAACTCCGCTCTCCAGCTTTATCGGAGTCCGGAAGCTCGGTTAACGACTTTGGATCACTCGTGTCGGCGCGCTCGTTACAATGACCGGCATGGCCACATTCGATGCCTCCCGCATGCTCTCCTTCGACCTGGAGACCACCTCCGCTAACCCGCGCGAGGCTCGCGTGGTCACGTCTGCGCTTGTGCGTATCGACGACGGCGTGGTCGACGCCAACGAAACCCTCGCCGACCCCGGGATTGAAATCCCCGAGGAAGCCGCCAAGGTGCACGGTATTACGACGGAGAAGGCGCGTGCGGAAGGCCGCGACCACGACGAGGTGGTGCGCGAAACGGTCGAGTCGATCAAGAAAGGCTGGGAAGACGGCCTGACACTCGTGGTGTTCAACGCCCCTTACGACCTGACGGTGCTGCGCAACCTCACCGGAGACTTCACCGTCACCGGCCCCGTGTTCGACCCGCTGGTGGTCGACCGTGCGAAGGACCGCTACCGCAAGGGCCCACGGAACCTGACCGCGATGTGCGAGCACTACGGGGTGCGCATCGACAACGCCCACGAGGCAACCGCCGACGCGTTCGCCGCCGCACGTGTGGCGTGGATGCAGGTGCGCAAGGCCTACCCAGACCTCGCCGAGATGGAGTCTGGCGACCTTATGGAGTGGCAGGCCGTGGAGTACTTCCGCATGCAGACCGACCGCAAGAAGTACTTTGAGGCCAACGGGCGCGACGCCTCCGGCGTGCTCACCGCCTGGCCAATGCAGGGCTAAAACCTGCTACTGGCTTGCGAGTTCTTCGTGCATTTCGCGAGCGGCAGCGTAACTGCGCGCGCACGCAAGCAGCGTGTCTGCCGGCTCGGCGTACACATCGATCTGGGTCTGTGCCGGGTCGATCTGTAACTCGTCGAACACGCGGTAGAGCTCGCGCGGCTGCATGGTCGGGATCGCGATGCGCGCCCCCGTATCGAGCAGTCGTGCCAGCGCGTCGCGGTTGCAGGAGCGGGGGTCGGTGGTCTGCCACGGGGTGTCGTCGATAAGCATGGGCGTGTGCAGCAGGTGCTCGCCGAAGCGTTGCAGGGTTTCTTGCGGCTCGGGGATCGCCGCGATGGTCTCGTAGTCGGTGGCGCAGTGTTGAAGAAGATCACCTCCCAGGAGGGGGAGACGTCTATTGTCGACAGTTGGACATTCAGAAACTGAGTGTTGGGGTGAACCGTGACCTTCATTCTTGACTATTCGTTTATGTTTTCCATCGATAGAGCTATTGGTATTCAATGTGTTTGTTAATTTTTTTCGTTCTATTCGCCTATCGATAGCACTCGTGCTGTGCCTGCTTGCCCTTGTCTTGTGGGGCTTGCGTGTGCTGGTGATCGCTCCTGTCGATGTTGGTACCGGGGTTTTATTCCTCTTTTTAGTGGCTACACTGCCTCTTGCGGCATATCTTCCTACTGCTGCAGTTTTGGGATGTCTTATTTTGCTCGCGTTCGTTAACTTGTCTGGCCATTCGCCCGATCTGTTGACATTGACGGCGGTTCTGCTGGTTACGGTGGTTACTGCGCAACACAAGTACAAGACTGCTGTGGCCTTTGCTGCTATTACGACGCTACTCGGGTTTTTCTCCCCGGATCAAAAGTCGTTGAGTATGGATCCCCAGTCTGTAACCACCTTTACACTCATGATGGTCAGTGCCTTTGCTGCCGGGTGGTTTATCGCTAGGGTGCACACAAAACAGATGCGACAGAAGTCCCAGATGCGCAAACGTCAGGTAGAGGTAGCGGGATTTCTTCATGACATGGTGGCTGCTGATTTAACCGCGCTGATAGCGAGACTTGAAGCACTAGCGATCTCCATGCCGGAGAAGGAGCAAGCTCTACAGCGGTGTGCCGCCACAGCGCGTAAATCAATGGGTGACATCCGCACGCTGGTAGATGAGCTCAATGCCCAGACGATTAATCATCCGCAGGTGACCGTACCGGCACTACCAATGACAGTGATGCAAACTGCCCGTTCACTTCAGGAGGCCGGATTTCACGTTGAGACCACCACGACTATTCGTGTGGATCCTGGCTCTGAATCTATCAAAAGGGCGCTCAGTCAATGTCTATCTGAAGCTAGTGCCAACATCATCAAATATGCCGTCCCTTATTCCACAGTTAGTATTACCGCGACTGCAAATACCGAAAAAGTGACGGTGACTCTCGCCAACACCTATAGGCTCGGCCGTCGGCGAGCTGGCTCCAGCAATTTCGGTCTAGACTCTATGCAACGAACGATTGCTATCGTAGGCGGAAGCATGACACTAGACAGCACTGATGCCCGTTGGACGATTACCTTCCAGGTCCCGGTTTGAAAGGTTCCGTAATTGATATGAAAATGTTGGCCTCTCTAATCTTCACCGTTGGCCTTGCGGCAGGTCCCCTCCCACCAGTCGTGGCACCTTCCACTGAGGGTGAACCAGTGATCCAAACGAACCAGTTTATTAAGGACTGGCTGGGGTGCAGTAAGGGTCAAACACACCCTTGGTGCAGCAAATGAGTTTCACGATCCTGCTTGTTGATGATGATCCCGTAATCCGTGAATCATTTCCGGTTTACTTCTCTAAAGCTCCAGACCTAGAAGTTATCGCCACTGCCACAAACGGGCGCAGTGCACTGACGTGGCTCAACAATCACACCTGCGACATCGTATTGTCTGATGTACGTATGCCCGATATGGATGGGATCGAACTGCTGAAGAAGTTGAACAGTTTCGATGCCCCACCTGTCTTTGTCGTGATGACAGCATATGACACTGACGATACGATGATTACTTCTCTTGCGCGTGGGGCGTCCGGGTACGTCATCAAAGGCCAGCCACCGCAGAAAATCATTCAGGCGCTCAGGGATGCACTCAACGGAGGGACAAGTCTGTCACCTCAATGCGTGAAACGACTGGTTGCCCGATCCTCATGGGGGCGTTTCTCCGAACGGATAGAGAAAGCCTCCTTGACCGATAACGAGGAAACCGTCATGCAATTGCTGTGCCAAGGAAAAAGTAACAGGCAAATAGCGAACGCGTTGTTCTACTCGGAGCCCCACGTAAAAAGAATGGTGTCTTCCCTGCTAAAGAAGATGGACTGCAGATCCAGGGCAGAACTCATAGCGCTCTCATTCTGAACGGCCTATATAGTTGGCGGACCCACGCCGCTTAATGCTCGAGTGAGCCCACCAACCTTTTCATAGTGCGAGTGCTTTGCACCCCACCTTGATTCAATCCTGGCACTCAGCGCTAGGACCATCCCCGAGAAAAGTTATACACAATTCGACGGGCTGCCTGCCACCCGGATTTTGTCAGAGCTACACCTGCGATAAGCCCAGCGATGCCTCCAAAGAATACAGAAGGGAACCAAGGCATATCAGTGTAAAAACGAAATATGCCAAGTGCCACTAAGAATCCGCAAATCGTTACCATTGGGCGCATTTTTTACCATCCCATGTAGCTGGCAAGGGCGCCACCTGCACCGGCGATGCAGCTGATCGCAAGTCCTGGTCCAATTTTCTTTGCGAGAAACTTTACCAAGGCCCAGTAGGAAACCCTCTTCTCTAAAATTTCCAGGATTGTATCGTAACCGATTACGCTACCTGCACAACCAGCAATGCTTGCGGCAGCTGCGCTAAGAATTCCCTTATCGTCTTGGTCCGCTGCGGACCTAGTCTGAACTAGTACTGAATTCAGCTCAGCATCCATCTTCTCTGCTGAAGACAAGACTGTTTCCCGACCGTTGGAGTCAATGGCTACCGCGTCACCATCAGCGTTGAACCCGTACTCAACTGTTCCCGCAGGCAACGGGGAACCACCCGCGGACTCGATATCCTCATTGATTTGTTTGAGGTCATTTTCCGAAACAGTCTCTCGGTCTGCACCGAGAGTAGTGGGCACCTGGTGAGTCTCGACGCACTCCCGCTCCTGCATGGCAGGAGCTGCGCTGGCCGTAGCGACAGGGACTGTGACGAGAGCGGTAGAAACAGCTAGAGGGAGGATTAAAGCTTTCTTCAAAAGCATAAATAGATCCTTTCGGATTGATGAAAAGAGGGACAAGACAGCAGCTTTCAAGCTGCCCACCACTACATCTAATGGGGAAATTAAGTCTCTTCAACGTCTTTCCTCTGTCTGGAAGGATATTGATACGAAAGTATCGACTTGTAAAAACCATGGATTTAGAGGTGCCGACTCGATCCTTGCCCGCCGTGTGGGGTGCTCGCCGCGCACGCTGCAACGCCGATTCGAACCGTTCTGGCTCGTTGATGTGCCTGAACCCACCGTCGGTCACGACAAGCGGGTCTATGACCAGGTATTCCTCGACGGCACCTACATTGTCCGCTTCCCCTTTTCGGCTATAAACGAGGTGCGACTAACGAGGTTTGCGCGACCCCCCAGTGAATCCGTACTACGCCGTCGCACAGATCGTGCCGGAGCCAAGCACAATGTCGCCCAGTCCGTCCGGGTCAGGCAGGTAGAGCACGGCGGCCTGGCCGCGGGCCACGCCCTCGAGTGGCTGGTGGAGGGCAAGTGTCATCTGGTCGCCCTCGATACGCGCGGTGCAGGGCACAACCCCGCCGTGGGCGCGGATCTGTACGTTTGCCTCGAACTCGGCTGCTTCGGACATCGCCGGGTGGAGCACCTTCAGGCGGTCGGCGGTAATCTCCGAAACGCGCAGCGCATCGCGCGGACCCACGGTCACGGTGCCGGTTGCGGTGTCCACGTCGGTGACGTAGCGCGGCTTGCCGTCGGCGGCAGGCACGCGGATGTTCAAGCCCTTGCGCTGGCCGATCGTGTACTGGAACGCGCCGTCGTGCTCGGCGAGTTCGTTGCCGTCGGTGTCCCGAATCATGCCGGGGCGCATGCCGATGGAGCGCCCCAGAAACGCCTGGGTGTTGCCATCGGGGATGAAGCAGATGTCGTAAGAATCCGGTTTGGAGGCAGTAGCAAACCCGTGACGGGCGGCCTCCTCGCGGATCTGGGGTTTTTCCGTATCACCGACCGGGAAGATGCAGCGGTCCAACTCGTCGCGGGTCAGCACGCCGAGCACATACGACTGGTCTTTGTTCGGGTCGGTCGAGCGACGCAGGTTGCCGGCGTCGTCGATAATTGCGTAATGCCCTGTGGCAATCGCATCGAAGCCGAGCGTGACCGCGCGGTCCAGCAGAGCTGCGAACTTGATCTTCTCGTTGCAGCGCAGGCACGGGTTTGGGGTCTCGCCGTTCTCATACGACCACACGAAGTTGTCAATGACCTCTTCTTTAAACCGGTCCGAGAAATCCCACACGTAAAACGGGATGCCCAACTTGTCGCACACGCGGCGCGCATCCGCCGAGTCCTCGAGCGAGCAGCACCCGCGGGCGGATTCGCGCGTTTGCTGCGCGTCCTTGCTCAGCGCGAGATGCACACCGACGACGTCGTGGCCGGCCTCCACAAGGCGCGCAGCCGCGACAGACGAATCAACTCCCCCGCTCATGGCCGCTAATACTCGCATGTCGCGGGAGTGTAGTCCCGCGAGCACGAAAGGGGAAACGTCCGGCTGCATGCATCGAGACAATCCCCTGGACATATACCCCCATGGGGTATTAACGTGGGAGACGGTCGCCGCGCTAGCCCCCGGCGCGGCCGAACCGATCACAACCATGAACTGCAACGAAAGGACAGAACCATGAACGACAGGCACGCCCACTCCGGCACCGGACCCGGTGGGCACGCCAGCCATCATGAGCATGACGCTCACGAGGCTCATGCCGGACACGGTGATCACGACCACGCAGGACACGGTGGACACGGTGGACACGGTGATCACGTTGCCCAGTTCCGCAGACTCTTCTGGATCATGCTGGTTCTCGCGATCCCGGTCGTCGGGTTCAACAGCACTTTCGCCCATCTCATCGGCTATCAGCTGCCAGACACGGAATGGGCCCGGTGGATCTCACCACTTTTGGGCACGGTCATCTACCTCTGGGGAGGCCGGCCGTTCTTGACCGGGGCGGTCTCAGAGATCCGCTCCCGCAAACCCGGCATGATGCTGCTGATCGCGCTCGCGATCACGGTCGCCTTCGTCTCCTCTTGGGGTGCGAGCCTGAACTTGCTCGACCCCGGGCTGAATTTCTGGTGGGAACTGGCGCTGCTGGTGGTCATCATGCTGCTGGGGCACTGGATCGAGATGCGCTCCCTCGCCCAAACCACCTCGGCCCTGGATTCGCTCGCCGCTCTTCTGCCCGACGAGGCCGAAAAGATCGACGGCGACGAAGTGGTGAAGGTCACTCCGGCGGATCTTGAGGTCGGCGATGTCGTGATCGTGCGGCCCGGCGCGTCCGTGCCTGCCGACGGCACAATTGTCGACGGCAGCGCCAGCATGGACGAGTCGATGGTCACCGGTGAATCGAAAACGGTGCGCCGCGGTGAAGGCGAGCACGTGGTCGCTGGCACCATCGCGACAGACTCGGGCCTGCGCATCGAGGTCACGGCCACGGGTGGCGACACCGCGCTGGCCGGCATTCAAAAGCTCGTCACCGATGCGCAGGAATCGTCGTCACGCGCGCAACGTCTCGCGGACAAGGCTGCTGCCTTGCTGTTCTGGTTCACCCTCGGCGCCGCTATCTTGACCGCTGTGGTCTGGACCGTCGTCGGTGTGCCAAATGACGCGGTAGTGCGCACCATCACAGTGCTCGTCATCGCCTGCCCCCACGCCCTAGGCCTTGCGATCCCGCTGGTCGTCTCAATCGCGACTGAGCGCGCCGCACGCGGCGGGGTATTGATCAAGGATCGGCTCGCGCTCGAATCGATGCGCTCAGTCGACGCTGTGTTGTTCGACAAGACCGGCACGTTGACCAAGGGCGAGCCCACCGTCACCGCGATCGAACCCGCCGGCGGGCGCGATAAAGAAGACGTGCTTGCCCTGGCAGCGGCCGCTGAAGCAGACAGCGAGCACCCGCTCGCCCGCGCCATCACTGGGGCCGCTCAAGCTCGCGATGTGGCCGTGCCGCAGTCCACCGACTTCTCTTCATCGCCAGCCGTGGGTGTGAAAGCAACGGTCAACGACGAGGTGATCGAGGTCGGTGGCCCCTACCTGCTTGAGCAGCATTCCGCCGCGGAGCTTCCGGTCGCCGACGAGTGGCGAAAGGAGGGCGCGATCATTCTCCACGTTCTCGCCGACGGCGAGGTGATCGGAGCACTCCGGCTTGCCGACGAGATCCGCCCCGAATCCCGCGACGCCGTCGACGCACTGCACACAGCAGGTGCTCAAGTCGTCATGATCACCGGCGACGCGCAGGCCGTGGCGAACACCGTAGCGGGCGAATTGGGCATCGATCGGGTCTTCGCCGGTGTACGGCCGGAGGACAAGGCCGCAAAGGTCAAGGAACTGCAAGCCGAGGGCCACAAGGTCGCCATGGTCGGCGACGGTGTCAACGACGCACCGGCGCTGGCTCAGGCCGATGTCGGTATCGCGATCGGTGCGGGCACCGACGTGGCCATCGGCTCGGCGGAGGTCATCCTGGCAAGCTCTGATCCGCGATCGGTGCTCTCGGTCATTGAGCTCTCGCGAGAGACCTACCGGAAGATGAAGCAGAACCTGTGGTGGGCGGCCGGCTACAACCTGGTGTCCGTGCCGCTGGCCGCCGGTATCCTCGCTCCAATCGGCTTCGTGATGCCGATGAGCGTCGGTGCGATCCTGATGTCTGCCTCGACCGTCGTCGTCGCCCTCAACGCGCAACTGCTCCGCCGACTCGACCTCACCCCACAGAGCAGCACCGACCGGATACTTAACCGGTCCAAGTAGCCCGGAACCGTCCACACCAAACAAGGAGACCCATAATGAACGACCACGGCTACATCAGCGATAAAGACCGCTACCTCGCTCGGCTCAAGCGTATCGAGGGACAGACTCGCGGTATTCACCGCATGATCGACGAAAACGCCTACTGCATCGACATCCTCACCCAGATCAGCGCCGTCAACGCAGCGCTGAAGGGCGTAGCACTGGGCTTGCTGGACGATCACTTGGAGCACTGCGTCGCCAATGCCATCAAAGGCGGGCAGGAAGCCGAGGACAAGATCAAAGAGGCGTCTGCCGCTATCGCGCGGCTGGTGAAGTCCTAAGCGTCATACCGCAGTACGACGCGGCTGCCCGCGCCGGCAAGTAGCGTGGACGGCCATGAACTTTTCCACTACCCGCGCAGTGCGGATCCGCAATGCGAGCATGGCAGCGTTCATGCTGGTCCCCTGCCTAGTTGGGCTGCTGCCGGATTCGCGGCAGTTGGTTGTCGGGCTCGCACTGCTGGCCTGCGCCGTTGCGGCCCCGTTTACCCGCTGGCGCTGGCCACTGGAAACGTTCGCTGCGATCCTTACGGTGCTCATTCCCACGGCGTTCTGCGCATCGCTCCCCGTCGGCACAATCGCCGTGGCGCCGTTCGCCGCCTACATCGCCAGGCGCCACCTGCCCGCCCCGCACCGCGACATCGCCACGGGTGCACTGCTGCTTGGCGACGCCGCAGCCACCGCGTTCGTCATCCCCGCGCTCACCGCGCTCGAGCCTGCCGAGCGACTCCCCTACGTCTTCTGGAGCATCATTCTGCTGACTGTGGCGCTGCTGTTCGGCGAGCTGCGCCGCCGTGCCGAGGAGACCGCAGAGAAGGATCTGGCCCGACAGCGTGAGCAGTTCGAGCGCGATGCCCAGGAGCAGCGCGCCCACCTCGCGCGAGAGATCCACGACATTGTCACCCACTCGCTAACCGTCATCGTCGCACAGGCCGACGGCGCGCGCTTTGCCGCCACCCCGGAGGCGAAGGACGAGGCGCTGCACACCATCGGCAACGTCGGCCGCGACTCGCTGCGCCAGATGCGCGGCGTGGTGGAGCTGCTCCGCGCCCCTGAACAGCGCCCCGTTGAACCAACAACGCAACTGGACATCGACGGCCTGGTCGCCACCAGCCGCGCGGGCGGGCTTAACGTCGCATACACCGCCGAGGGCACCCCTCCCGAGCACCTGGCCCCGGCCACCGCGCTTACCGTCCAGCGCATCGTGCAGGAGTCCCTGACCAACGCCATGAAGCACGGCACCGGCCACGCCGAGCTCGCGGTGCGCTGGGGCGCAGATAACGTCGTGGTTGAAATGACGAACCCGGTCGCTCCCGGCGCGACCACTCGTCCGGGCCACGGAGTGGAGGGCATGCGGCAGCGCGCGGCGCTATCCGGCGGCACGGTGACCGCATCCTCCACCCCCGCCGGCACCTGGACCACAACGGCAAGGATCCCGCTGAACTCATGATCACTCTCGGACTCGCAGACGACCAAGCGTTGTTTCTCCACGGCATCCGCAACGTGCTGGACTCCCAGCCGGACATGGAGGTCCGCTGGCTCGCCGCGAACGGCGAGGAGGCAGTGCAGGCGTGCGACAACGATCCGGTGGGCATTGTGCTTATGGACGTGCAAATGCCCGTCCTCGACGGCATCGCCGCCACCCGGCGTATCACCCAGCACCATCCGGACACCAAGGTGATCGTGCTGACCACGTTCGACGACGAGGCCTACGTGCTCGGCGGGATTGGCGCGGGCGCGAGCGGGTTCCTGCTCAAGGACGCGGAACCGGAGGCGCTGCTGGACGCGATCCGCACGGTTGCAGGCGGTGACGCGGTGATTTCGCCGAGAGCGACGAACCGGATCGTCGCAAAGCTTGCTGCTCCGACAGAGGAGGCTGTGGCCCTGTCCGCCGCGGACCGCCTCGCGCTGCGTGAGCTCACAGAGCGCGAGCGCGAAGTACTCATCGCGATTGCCCGGGGCTGGAGCAACGGCGAGATCACCGAGCGGATGTTTATCTCCATGCCCACGGTGAAGACCCACGTGGGCCGGGTGCTGGCGAAGACACAGTCGCGCGACCGGGTGCACGCGGCCCTTTTCGCGTACCGGACCGGGTTGGTCTCGCGCGCGGACCTGCTGGATTCCTAAGCGGCGTCATACCTGGGTATCACACGCAAAATCGTGCCCTGTGCCGACGCGAAACCCCTTTCCGTTGCGCGAGCCTTGAGGACATGGAAACACCGATTATTCAGACCCACGGTCTGACCAAAACCTATGGACACACAGACGTCGTCCACAACCTCGACCTCAGGGTCGCCCCCGGCGTGGTGCACGGCCTGCTCGGTCCGAACGGCTCCGGCAAATCCACCACAATGAAGATGCTGCTCGGCCTCATCGCCCCCACGCACGGCGACATCAGCGTGCTCGGACACCCCATGACGCGAGCGAACCGCGCGCATGTCCTTGCCGGTGTCGGCTCGCTCATCGAAGCCCCCGCCGCTTACCCACACCTCACGGGTGGTGAAAACATGCGTATTGTCACGCGTCTGCTCGGCGCCGATCCCGAAGCGGTGCGCCGCGCGGTGTCGCTGGTGCGCCTCGAGGGCCAGATGGACAAGCTGGTGAAAAACTATTCGCTGGGTATGAAGCAGCGCCTCGGCATCGCGATGGCACTCGCACGCGACCCACAATTACTTATTCTCGACGAGCCCACCAACGGCCTTGACCCCGCCGGCATCGAGGAAATCCGCGAACTCATCATCAGCCTCGCCCGCGACCAAGGCCGCACGGTGCTGGTGTCGAGCCACCTGTTGTCTGAAATTGAGAAGATGGCGACCGACCTGACCATCATCAATCACGGCAAGCTCGTGTTTCAGGGCTCCCAAGACGAGCTGTACAGCGCGCAGTTGCCGGATGTGTTCATCCAGACGCCTGAGGTTGCAACCGCAGTCTCGGTCCTTCGCGCACTGCAACCGAAACGGGTCGAGGGTGGTGTGGAGCTTTCCGGGCTTGACGACGACCACCTCGCCGACACCATCGCCCTTTTGGTCGCACACGGCGTGCCACTCCACCAGGTTCTGCGAAAACGGCGCAGCCTCGAGGACATCTTCATCGGCTTAACCAACGACGAGGTGGCAAGCGCATGATGGTGGAATTTGCCAAACTCAAACGCACCAAAATCGTGTGGCTGAGCCTGCTCATGACGGTGGGGATCGTCCTATTCGCCAACATGAGTCTCTTCGCAGGCGACAACGCCGCCGCATTCCGGGCCAACCCAGAAACCGCGTGGGCGGGACATCTCATCGGATTCGCCATGGCGCTGGCGTTTTTGACCCCGTTGCAGCTTGCACTGGTGGCCAGCCGCATCGTGGATACGGAGCACGTCAACGGCGGGTGGCGGCTCAACGCCATCGCAGGAACTCGGCCCGGGGCGCTGCTTCTTCGAAAGTTTGGTGTTGCGACGGTGGTAGTTGTCGTCGCGAAGTGTTTTGAGTTCGCTGGGGCCGTAGCGCTGCCTGTCGCGATGGGCGCGCCTGCACCGCGCGGAGCGATGCTGGAGACATGGCTGCGCTTCGGTCTCGGTGTCGCGGGCACCACACTTGCGCTCCTCGCTGTGATGCTCTTGCTAGCCGCGCTTGTCGAGTCGCAACTTGTCGTGCTCGCCGTCGGGGTCGTCGGCGGGTTCTTTGGCATCGCATCACTGCTGTCCCCACCGTGGCTGGCTGCAGTCAATCCTTTCGGGTACATCGCTGTGATCCTCCCGTTCGGATTCACTGAAGCAGGGGTCACCCCGTCGCAGCCCGGCTGGGTGCTGTGGAGCGGCTACCTCGTCCTCGCCGTAGCGGTCTTGGTCGCCGGTACCAAAGCCCTGGATCGAAAGGAAATCTAGACCATGGACCTAATCCTTAACGACCTGCTCAAGTTTCGACGCTCCCACGTCTGGGCGGTCGCGTTCCTCGTCCCCGTAGTTGCCGTCGCGATCGGCGCCGGCAACTACGCCGCGAACACCGGCACCCTGACCGCCGGTTGGGGCAGCTACTTCTCGCAAGTCATGCTGTTTTATGGGTTGCTGTTCTGCACTGCTGGCATCGCGATCCTCGCCGCAGCCGCCTGGCGAGTCGAGCACCGCGGGCACAACTGGCTCACCATGCTCACTTCGACGCGTTCGGTGGGCAACCTGGTGGCGTCGAAAATCGCCGCGATCGCGGTTACTGTCGCAGCGATGCACGCTGTTCTCATCGGCCTCACGTTGTTCGTCGGTTGGGCGTTGGGGATTCCCGGTGCAGTGCCAGGCGAGCTCCTCGTCGCAGCGTTATTGGCCCTGGCACCAGCCGTTGCGGTGGCGTCATGGCAGTCACTGCTGTCTATGGTCATCCGTAGTTTTGCAGCACCCATCGGCATTGCGGTGGTGGTAAGTCTCGTATCGTTTGGCGCACTCGCGGCTGGCGTGCCTGGCGTGCGGTTCATCGTGGCGCCTGCGTTGTTGTCGCACACGCTGTGGCTGGGCAGTTCCGCCGTCGCCGCCGCTGGAGCGCTCGACACTGGCACCGTTACAGGCGTTCTCGCCGCCTCCGCAGCGTTGACCGTGGCTGGCTGGGCGGTTGCTGTGGCCTACCTACGGCGTACCGACGCGCGGATCTAGGCACCGGGTACGCTCACCAGCCATGGCCGCCAAAAGTGAGTTTTATGAAATCGATACCGGTGTCGCGGAGGTGCTCCACGAGCCGGACGGGTCGATGGTGTTGCTGGTCAACGGGGTGCCCAGTTCCCACATCGTGCCTGGCGACCCGCAGCGCCTCGATTTTGAGTACATGCGCTGGATGGCGGACTTTTTGGATACCCACTACTCGGACGAGGCGAAGCCGAAGTCCCGGCTGACACACCTGGGCGGCGGCGCGTGCACGCTGGCGCGCTACTTTGCCAGCGCGTGGAAGGGCTCGCGCAACACGGTGGTGGAGATCGATTCCGAGTTGGCGGTGCTCGCCCGCGAGCTTTTCGACATCCCGCGCGCCCCAGCCGTGAAGATTCGTGTCGACGACGCCCGCGACGTCACCAACACCTTCAAGCCCGCCACCCGCGACGTGATCATCCGAGACGTGTTCTCGTCGGCCACCACGCCGCGGAATCTGACGACGGTGGAGTTCTATGCGGCGGTGAGGTCGTCGATAAGCGATCGCGGCTTTTACCTCGCCAACTGCGGCTCCCACGCCGACCTGAAGGAGGCGAAAGAGGAACTCGCCGGCATGCTGGAAGTATTCCCGCACGTTGCGGCGATCGCCGACCCGCCGATGTTCAAGGGGCGTCGCTACGGCAACATCGTGCTCATCGGCGCCAACCACCCGATCGAAGCCGGCGACGTGCTCACCCGCGAGCTGCTCAAAGGCGGGGTGCCAGCGCAGTTCAAGGGGCTTGCGTGGGCGCGCCGCTTTGCGACGACCCCACGCCACGACTAGTGCTTCAGCGCGTTATCCAACAAAATCAGCAGATCACCGATTTGGTAGTTGCCGACCATCATGTTGCGTAGGTCGTCGATAGGCAGCTCGCCTTGGCCCGCGAGCTGCTGGACCAAGCGCGCGATGTTGTTCGCATCCGTCAGATCAAAGCCTGCGACACGTGCGGCGTCGATGAACTGCTGCACACCAAGACCACCCGCGGCCAGTGCAAGGACTGCGACAACCAACTTCGTGCTGTCCTGCTCAAGCACGCGCAACTCCCCGGAATCTGGCGCCTGGAAACGCTCCAACACGCCACCAGCAGCGTTCAGGTTGCCCGCGGCAAACTGGTTCAACTGGCCAGACGTGCCGTTGAACAGGTTCATGTCCACCGGGGTGTTGATGCCGACGACGCGGCCGGAGTCGCTGCGCTGCCAAAACGACAACTTGTCCCAACCACCAACCGGCGCCGGGGGCTGATTCTGGTACGCGGCAAGCCACAGCGGGTAGGACGTGAACGCAGAGGTGTCGTTCATGTGCTCGTACCAGAAGTAGCGGTACGTGTAGATCATCGGCTTCTTGCCCGTCTGCGCCTGCACCTCAGACAAAAAGCGCTGCGTCCACGCCGCAAGCTGGACCGGGCCGAGGCCCTCGTCGACCTCAAGGTCGAGCACCGGCGGCAACTGCGTTGCCGGGCCCTGGTTGATCACGGAGGCGAAGTAACGCGCCTGCGTGACAGGGTCCTCGGCGGGGCGCGCGTAGTGGTAGGCGCCGACCTTCAGGCCGGCGTCGGCAGCGGCTTTGGCGTCCTCGTCGTAGAACTCGTTCTTCCAGCCCTCCCCCTCGGAGGCCTTGACAAAGGCGAAGTCCTGGCCGCCTATCGTGCTCACCGAGCGCCAGTCGATGGCCGCACCGCCCGGACGCTGGTGGCCCGCGACGTCGACGCCGGAGACCACGCCCGGGATCGACTGAGCGTCGGCCTGACCAAGCGGGGTGACGGTCGTGGCAAAAAACAGAGCGGCTGCTGCGGCCGCTGCGGAACGGATTCGGCGAGACATCTGCATGCGGGCAACACTAGTGCACCCAAATCACACACATCACACGCGACACGCGCGTTGCCGGTTAGAGCGCGCCGGCTGCCCGCGCCTTTTCCACCACGTCCGGAATCACGTTGAGAAACGCCTCCACGTCCTGCGCCGTGTTCGTACGCCCCACCGTCACACGCAACGCCCCCATCGCCTCACGCTCGCTGTAGCCCATCGCCTCCAGCACATGGCTCATGCGCAGCACGCCACTGGCGCACGCCGAACCCGCCGACACCGAAATACCCTGCACGTCCAGAAGCATGATCAGCGCGTCCGCGTTCGCGCCGGGGAACATGAAGTGCGCATGTCCCGGCAGCGCGGGCTCTTGCGTTGCGACGACCACCCCATCGACCCGCCGCCTCACCCCCTCAACGAGCGCATCCCGCAGCCGCTCAATCTCGGTGTGTTCCGCGATCGCCTCCTCGAGCGCGACCGCAGTGGCAGCAGCCGATGCGACATCAACCGTGCCGGAGCGGATCCCGCGCTCCTGCCCCCCGCCCAGAATCACCGGCTTCGGCGCGGGCGAACGCTTCGCCAGCAGAATGCCGGTGCCGCGCGGGCCGCCAAACTTGTGAGCGCTGGCCGCAAGCGTGGTCGCGCCAAGCGCGTGAAAATCCACCGGCACGTGGCCGACCGCTTGCACCGCATCGACGTGCACCGGCGTGCCGACGGCGGTGGCGCGCTCGATCGCCTCACCCACCGGTTGGATCGCGCCAGTTTCGTTGTTCGCCCACATCATCGTCGCAACCGCTGCCGGCGTATCCAGCGCACTCAAGTCCGTAACGTGCCCGTCGCGACCCACCGGCAGCCACTCCACATCCGCCCCAGTCTGGCCCAGAGACTTGACTACCTCGAGCACGGCAGGGTGCTCGATCGGCGTGGCAACCACCCGATCCAGCTCGGATGCATCAAACAGCCCACGCACCCCAATGTTGTTTGCCTCTGTGCCCGAGCCGGTAAACACCACCTCGACGGGGTCGGCGCCGAGGGCGCCCGCGATGCGCTCGCGGGCGTCGGCAAGCACAGCGTTCGCCTTGCGCCCCGCGGCGTGTTGGCTTCCCGCGTTGAGGGCGCCTGCGTGTTCCACCCACGCGTCGATCGCACTTTGGCGCATCGGAGTTGTAGCAGCGTGATCGAAATAGACCATGCGCCCAAGGTTAGGCGTGCACGCGCGGCCCGCACACATGCGCCACCGCCTGATCCCCAATCCGCGCGATCACCACCGCCATCTGTGCCTTGCCGCGCAGCTTCAATTTCTTGCGCAACTGGTCCGGGTCCACATCCACGCCGCGCACGAGGATCTCCACGCTGCCAGCACCGTGGGAGGCGAGCACCTTCTTCAGGGCACGCAGCGGCACCGCTTCGAGGAAGGGAAAGCCACTGTAGCCTGCCGGGATCTGCTCGCCGGTCAGATACGCGATGTGCTCGTCGAGCATGCTCAGCCCGTGACGCGCAGCCCACCCACGCACCAGGCCCGCGCGCACCACTGCCCCGTCCGGGTCGATGATGTAGCGCTGTGGGGCGGTGACGTCGACGGTGTCGTCGTCAAGATCGGTGACGCGCTCCTCGCCATCTCGCAGGACCACCGCTTCTCGACGAACCCCTCCCGCCAACCCCGGCGTATACAAACACGCCTCCTTGACACCACCGTCGACGGACACCACGCTGACCAGACCGTCCCACTCCGAATAGTCGATGCCCGGCGCGCACTTCACTGCCATCTCGCGGCCGGCCTGCGCATCGAGCAAATCCGGCAGCGGTGGAAGCAACTGGGCTGGGTCGGTGATTCGGCGGCCCCCGGCGCGACGCGCTGGATCAGCAACCACCACCCCGTCAGACGTCACCGGCCTGAGCGCATCCGCCTGCGCCAGCCACGCCTCTTGCCCCAAGTTGTGCCGCGCCATGATCAAACGAGGCATGTCTAAGTCGCTGCCCATCCACGCAATGCCGCGCTGACGAAACGCCGGCGCCTCCGAGCCGACAGAACACGTCACGTCGTGCACCATCTGCGCTCCCGCCGCGGCAATGCGCGCGGCACGTACCCCCGCTACGCGTGCTGGGGTGGCCTGCTGCGCGGCGTCGGCATCGGTAAGCCAATGGGCAGGAAACTTGCCGGCTGCGGCGCGCCGGGCGGCGATAAGCGCGCTGACGGCTCGGGCGTAGTCGCCAAAGTGTTGGTCCAACACCGCACGGTCGGCGAACACACTCTTTTTGGTCAGGGCGATCTCGGGCTCGACTGCGGAGATCGCGTCAGCGTTCGCTGCGAGGAACCGTGCCTCTGCGACGCTAAATGTCATAGCGTTTTCCAATCCGGTCTACTGGTCGGAACGTGAAGAACTCTTCGTATCGCGCATCGTCGACCGGGTCACCGATCACGGGAGCGAGGCTTGCTCCTTCCGCGGCGTGCAGGACGTCGTCGACAGTGTCAAAGCGTCGCAGCTCGCTTAACTGCGCCCACGTCGAAGGGGCAAGGCGCACCAATCCATGCCGCCAGCCGTCGAGGATCAACTGTGGTGGGAACCAGTTCGCATCGTCTGCCTCCCACGTATCCGAATCCGGCTCTTGGCCCTCCGGATTAGCGGCGACAAAGGTAAACGTGTCAAACCAATTGCCGCTTTCGGACACCCCCACCCAGCGCGCCACCGGCTTGAGCAAGTCCGCGCACACGTTGAGGTTGCTCTCCTGCAACACGTCGGTCAGGGACAACTCGTGCGATTCCAGCAGGAGGCGGTGGTTGTGGAAGGGGCGGGCGTCGTCGAGAAGCGTGCCGTCGTCGTCAACCGCAAGCAGTGTGCCAGTCTCCTCGAACAGCTCGCGCACCGCAGCAAACAGCACCGCGTGGGCCTTGTACTTGGTCACCCCCAGCTGGCGAGCCAGCGAAATCGCCGAACGCCCAAGCCACAACTCGCCATCATCCCAAGCACGCGGCGGGAAATCACGCGAATCCACCCCGCCGCCCGGAAACACCGTCAACCCCGGGTAATTCGGCATGGACAGGACACGCTCCTGCACCCACACCTCAATCCCCTCGGCGCTATTACGTAGCAGAATTACCGTCGCAGATAAACGCGCACCGAAAAACCCGCTCTTCTCGCTCGGGTCAATCGAATCGGCCTCGTCGTGCGACAACACGGCCTCGTTGCGCTTCTTCTCCGTCGGCATTGCTCCCACCCCGGCGGTCTACGCCCGGTGCGCACCCCTGCGGGCTGAACGGGCGCGGCGTGCGAAGAAACGCCCGTCATCGCGCGTCACTTCGATCGGCTGGTGGTAGGCGCGCGAGACGTTCTCGGACGTCAGCACGTCATCGATGAGGCCTTGGGCGACAATCTCGCCTTCGTCCAGCAGCATCGCGTGGGTAAACCCGTTCGGGATCTCCTCGAGGTGGTGGGTGATCATGACGATCGCCGGCGCATCCGGGTCCATCGCCAGATCCCCCAGGTAGGCCAGGAGGTCCTCGCGGCCGCCGAGGTCCATGCCGGCGGCGGGCTCGTCGAGAATGAGCAGCTCCGGGTTGGTCATCACGGCACGCGCAACGAGCACGCGCTTCTTCTCGCCGTCAGACAGGGTGCCCCAGCGACGGTCGATCAGGTGCATCGCGCCGACTTGCTCAAGTACTTCGAGGGCTTGGTCGTAATCCATCTCGTCGTAGTCCTCGCGCCAACGCCCCAAAATGGCGTAACCAGCGGAGACCACGAGGTCGCCGACCTTCTCGTCCTCCGGCACACGGTTCGCCACCGCGGAGGACGTCACGCCGATCGCAGCACGCAGGTCGCGCATATCGGTCGCGCCGACGCGCTCGCCGAGAATGAACACGTGGCCTGCCGATGGGAATTCCTGCGCCGACGCCATCCGGATCAAGGTGGTCTTACCGGCGCCGTTCGGCCCGATGACCACCCACCTCTCGTCGAGCTCGACCTGCCAATCGACAGGGCCGACGAGCGTGTGTCCGCCACGAATGAAGGACACGTTGCGCATGTCGATGAGCAGGTCCAGATCTGTCACCAATTCCTCTGTCTGATTCACGTCCCCCATCTTGGCCTATTTCGGCCCGCGTGTGTGGTTGCCCCGCGCTACCCTGGCGGGTGAATCAATGGTCGCTCGGAAGGTTTTGATGATGGTTGCTCGCTTCGGCATCGACGACGTCCGCCCCCAGGTCTCTGGGCGCACGTTGCCGTCGAAGGCGGTTGTTGGTGAGGTCGTGCCGGTTTCCGCGTTGGTGTGGCGCGAGGGCCACGATGCGATTGCTGCGACGCTGGTACTTGTCGCGCCGTCGGGTGCGCAGTACGAGGTGCCGATGCACGCCGAGTTTCATCGGCCGGATTATTGCCATGCGGTGTTTGTGCCGGACGAGCAAGGTCTGTGGCGCTATCGGGTGGATGCGTGGAGCGACGTCATGGCCACGTGGCGCAACGCGGTGGAAAAGAAGCTCGCCGCCGGCCAGTCGGAGGCGGAGTTGGCCAACGATATCGCGCATGGCGTGGAATTGTTCGACGCCGCGATTGCTCAGCATTCCTCCCCGGTGCTTGCCTCCGCGCGCGCATCGCTTATCGACGACACCCTGCCCCTTTCCCAACGCCTCACCCCCGGGTGTTCCCAGGAGGTGCAAGACGTGCTCGCCGAACACCCCCTGCGTGAATTGGTCACCCGCGGGCCCGTCGCCGATATCCTTGTGGAGCGTCGCGAGGCACTCGTGAACTCCTGGTACGAACTGTTTCCGCGCTCCACCGGCGGTGTGGATAAAAAGGGCAACCCGATCCACGGCACCTGGGCCACCACCGCGGCGCAATTGGACCGAGTGGCGGCGATGGGGTTCGACACCGTCTATTTCCCGCCCATCCACCCGATTGGCGAGGTCAACCGCAAAGGCCGCAACAACACCCTCACCCCCGAAGACGGCGACGTCGGCTCCCCGTGGGCGATCGGGTCTAAATACGGCGGCCACGACGCCTTCGACCCAAACCTGGGCGGCGAGGACGAATTTTTGGACATGATGGACCAAGCCAACGAGTTGGGTCTGGAGATCGCCCTCGACTTTGCTCTCCAGGCAGCACCCGATCACCCGTGGGCGAAGGAACACCCCGAGTTTTTCACCGTGCTCGCCGACGGCACCATCGCGTACGCCGAAAACCCGCCGAAGAAGTACCAGGACATCTACCCGCTGAACTTCGACAACGCGCCCGAGGCGCTCTACGCCGAGATCTACCGGGTGCTCATGTACTGGGTCAACCTCGGCGTGACCACCTTCCGTGTAGACAATCCCCACACGAAGCCGGTGAACTTCTGGCACTGGCTCATTTCCAAGGTCCACGAAACCGATCCGGACGTCATCTTCCTCGCCGAGGCGTTTACCCGCCCGCCGCGCATGTACGGGCTGTCCAAGGCTGGGTTTAGCCAGTCGTACACCCACTTCACCTGGAAAGTGACCAAGGCGGAGTTGACCGACTTCGCCCAACTGCTTGTCGATGTCGCCGACGTCTCCCGCCCCAACCTCTTCGTCAACACCCCCGATATCCTCCACGCCACCCTGCAGACCGGTGGCCCGGCAGCGTTTGCCCTGCGCGCCACACTCGCCGCCACTATGAGCCCATTGTGGGGCGTGTACTCCGGCTACGAACTCTACGAAAACCGCCCCGTCGCCGCCGGCAGCGAGGAATACCACGACAGCGAAAAATACCAACTGCGCCATCGCGACTTCGACGCTGCTCTCAAGCAAGGCAAATCCCTCGAGCCGTACCTGACGCTGCTCAACCAGATCCGTCGCGACAACCCCGCCCTGCAGCAACTGCGCCAAATCCGCTTCCACCGCATCGACAACGACAACCTCATCGCCTACTCCAAGGTCGATGCGATTTCCGGCAACGCGGTGTTGGTCGTCGTCAATCTGGACCCCACCGGCACCCAAGAAGGCCTGCTGCACATCGACGCCGACGCCATCGGACTGAGCCCCGGCACCTTCGACGTCCACGACCAGATCACCAACGAGCGATACACCTGGACAACCGCCGAAACCGGCAACTACGTCAAACTCACACCCGAGAAAAACGTCGCGCACATTCTGCGTTTGCCCGAGGTTGCGCCGGATCGTCGAGAAGCACTCGCGTACCGTCAGATCTCAGACCACGACTACCGCCCCTAAGGACCACCATGAACACCAACCTGCTCATCCCGGACGGGGACCGCCAACGCCTCCTCGCCTGCACCCACAACGCACCCCACGACATCTACGGCTGGCACCCCCACGGCGACGGATCCATCATCCGCACCCGCTTCATCGGTGCCGAACGCGTCGAACTGCTCATCCACAACGCGTCCCAACCCATGCAACCGCTTGGCGACGACATCTGGGCCACCACCCTCGACGACACCCACACCCCCGACTACCGCTACCGCATCACCTACCCCGGTGCAGCCCCCATCATCGTCGCCGATGCCTACAACTTCCTACCCACCCTCGGCTCCCTCGACATCCACCTCATCAACGAAGGCCGCCACGAACGCCTCTGGGACGTCCTCGGCGCAAACGTCCGCACCTACGAAACCACACTCGGCGTCGTCACCGGCACCTCATTTGCCGTCTGGGCACCCAACGCCACCGGCGTAGCCGTCATCGGCAACTTCTGCTCCTGGAACCCCAGCCAGTACCCCATGCGCAGCCTCGGCGTCTCCGGCGTCTGGGAAATCTTCATCCCCGGCATCGGCGACGGCGACGCTTACAAATTCGCCATCCACACCGCCGAAGGCACACGCATCGACAAAGCCGACCCGCTGGCTAAACGCACGTTGACTCCGCCGGAGACGGTCTCGGTCGTCGCAAAGCCAAGCGAATTCGAATGGAGCGACCACGACTGGATCACCGCCCGTGCCGGACGCGATGCCACCAACTCCGCCATGAGCATCTACGAATGCCACATCGGCTCCTGGAAACAAGGCTCCACCTACGCCACGCTTACCGACGAACTCGTGCCCTACCTCGTCGAAAACGGCTACACCCACGTCGAATTCCTCCCCGTCGCCGAACATCCCTACGGCGGCTCCTGGGGATACCAAGTCACCGGCTACTACGCCCCCACCGCACGCTGGGGAAGCCCCGACGACTTCCGCCGCCTCGTCGACACACTGCACGCCAACGGCATCGGCGTCATCGTCGACTGGGTGCCCGCCCACTTCCCCAAAGACGACTTCGCCCTCGCACGCTTCGACGGCACACCCCTCTACGAACACCCCGACTGGCGACGCGGCGAACAACGCGACTGGGGCACCTACGTGTTCAACTTCGGCCGCCGCGAAGTCCGCAACTTCCTCGTCGCCAACGCCCTGTACTGGTTCGAAGAATTCCACCTCGACGGCATCCGCGTCGACGCCGTCGCCTCCATGCTCTACCTCGACTACTCCCGCGAACCCGGCGAATGGCTCCCCAACCAACACGGCGGCCGCGAACACTGGGAAGCCGTCCAATTCCTCCAAGAAATGAACGCCACCGTCCACCGCGAACACCCCGGCGTGCTCACCATCGCCGAAGAATCCACCGCATGGCCAGGCGTGACCGCCCAAACCGACGCCGACGGCCTCGGATTCTCCATGAAGTGGAACATGGGTTGGATGAACGACACCCTCGAATACTTCTCACTCGACCCCGTCCACCGCTCCCACCACCACAACGAAATCACCTTCTCGCTCGTCTACGCCTTCTCCGAACGCTACGTCCTACCGTTCAGCCACGACGAAGTCGTCCACGGCAAAGGCTCCCTGTGGCAGCGCATGCCTGGCGACGACTGGAACAAAGCCGCGGGCTTACGCGCCCTTTACGGCTACATGTACTCCCACACCGGCAAACCACTCATGTTCATGGGCTGCGAATGGGGCCAAACCACCGAATGGGACGAAGCCCACTCCATCAACTGGGACGACCTGCACCGCGACTACCACGCCGGCATCAAGCGCCTCGTACGCGACCTCAACCTGGTCTACCGCGACACCCCCGCCCTGTACTCCCAAGACAACCCCCCCATGGGCTTCCAGTGGATCAAGGGCGACGACGCCTCAAACAACGTCCTCGCCTACATCCGCTGGGGCGTCGACGCCACCCCAGTCCTCGCCGTGATCAACCTCTCGGGAGTCTCCCTACCCAACTACCGCCTCGGCCTGCCCGAAGCAGGCGCATGGGACATGCTGATCAACACCGACGAATCAGTCTACGGTGGCGCGGGCAACGAACTGCCGCGCACCGTGTACACCGAACCCACCGAGTGGGACCGGTTCGACCAGTCCATTGAGCTGCACATCCCAGCCATGAGCGTGCAGTACTACGTCCTCCGGCGCTAAAAGCCGAAGAGTTGGTCCATTGCCCCGCGGTTGGTGTTTTTCACCGGGTAGCCGCGGGGCGAAATCCATACCGGGGCACCCCGCACCATGACGATCCGGCCCCGTTTCTTACGCCACGGGTCATCATCATTGACCCGGTTGTGATACCTGCATAGCGGCGCCAGGTTGCCAATATTGGTCTCCCCACCATGCCGCCACGCCTCCACGTGGTGTAACTCGCAGTTGTCAGCCCCGTGACGACAGCCAGGAAACGCACACACCGGCG
>NZ_KV787065.1:31903-32159 GCF_001806995.1 Corynebacterium sp. HMSC11D10 | reverse complement strand
ATGGCCAAGAGCACATCATCACCATTGCCATCCAGGATGCACAGGTAATCCGGCAGCGGCACCAACACAGTGGGACGTGGCGCTGCAGTAGCCACCTTGCCCTCGCCGAAGAAGATCCCAATGAGGTTTTCGGCAATCTGGGGTGCAGCCGGACGATCCTGATCAATCCCTAACCGCCCGGTGTGTTCCATGTCTGAGATCTCGCGCTCGTCGTAGGTTAAGTGCAGGGTGCGTTTGCCGTTTCGCGACGGGCCGA
>NZ_KV787065.1:0-31883 GCF_001806995.1 Corynebacterium sp. HMSC11D10 | reverse complement strand
TTCGCGACGGGCCGAACTTCGCCGCATCCACCGCAGGTTTCGTATCCGCCGGCACCAACGAGCGTGCTGCAGCCTCAATCGCCCGATACCCACCTTCGACCTCAAGTAAGGCCAGGCGCAGCGCCCACCGCTGGGAAGCAACCTTTACCGGTGCGATACGCCGCTCGATCAGTGCGAGCTCGTCCAGAGAGAACGCCCGAGCACGCGTAGCTGCCACCGCCTGTTTGCGCGTGAACTTGGTGCGCCCGAAGTACACATCCCGCAGCCGCGACCAGGCACGCGCCCGGTCCGGAGCGAAGCCCGAGGCGAGTGCAACATCAAGGTCGAAGTCGGCCAGCGTCTCTAACGCTGCGGCCGACATCGCCTGCACTAACACCTCGAACGAATTCATGCCCAAGACGCTAGACCAAACCCGCAACCCACCTCTGCGAGCCTGTGAAATTTGCGAATTCGCCCCTGTGGATAACTCTAAAACAGCGAGCTAGCGAGCCTAGTGCGCGCCGAAATCACGCGTGGGTCGTCGGGAGCAAGCAACGTCAACAGTTCGAGCAGACGCTCCTTCGCACGCGGCTCCGTCTTCACCATGCCGAGCAACAGATCAAAGGCACCTTCCGGATCCCCACCGACAAACTGCGCATCCGCGGCGAGCAGCTGCTGCTCCACCTCATCCACCGCGTCGCCGTCGCCGTCCTGGTCGTTGAGCCGCTTGAGTACGGCGACGGTGTTCTTGGCTTGTTTGACATCGGAGTTGGTGGGGTCGTCGGCAAGGATGGCGTCGTAAAGCGCAGTTGCGCGATCGAAGTCGCCGGCGTTGAGGGCGGCGGTGGCGTCGTCGAGACGCGGATCCTGCGCAGGCTCCTCGCCACCAAGCCCCTGGAGTTGGCCGCCAAGCTGGGCAACGATCTGGCCGATCCACTGCTCCAACTGGTCGGCCGGCTGATTGCCCTCAAAGTTGGCCACTGGGCGTCCTGCGGCAAGCGCGACCACGGTGGGCAACACGCGCACGCCGAGCATCTGTGCCACCTGCGGGGTGGCATCCGCGTCGATGTAGGCGACCATAAACTGCTGCTGCCCCGCCGCGAGCCGCTCGAACGTGGCCTTGAGCGCGACAGAATCTTCAGAACGGTCCGTGCCCACCATGAGGATCACAGGGATCTGCTTGGACCGCTCAAACGCAACCGCCTCAACGTTGGTGGCGTTGACGGTGACAAACGGCTGAAAGTCGCCAGGCTCAGGCTGCTGCGCCAGCGCGCCTAAGTCAATAGCGCCGCCGGTGAACTGCGGGTTGGTCATGCTAATCCTCCAGGTGCTTGTTCAGCGACTCGATCTTCTGGTGCAACATGTCCGTGTAGCCGGGCCGAATATCAGCCTTGACCACGAGCGACACGCGTGGAGAAACCTCCTCCACCGCCTGGGTGGCACGCTTAATCACGTCCATGACCTCGTCCCACTCGCCCTCGATGGTGGTGAACATGGCGGTGGTCTCGTGCGGCAGCCCGGACTCCCGGACGACCTTCACGGCGCGTGCCACGATGTCGGACATTTCGGCGTTGGAATTTTCCGTCAAGGTCGGTGCGACCGAAAACGCTGCAATCATGCGGCCCAGTCTAACGCCCGCTTATCGACGACCCCAGCAATGCTTATGCCAATGCCTCCGATCATCGACTCCCCTGCCGGAATCCCGCGGCCATGCCACCACATGAGACACACCGGGAGGAATGTTCTGGTTGCACCCTGGACAAATGTAGAACTTCGTTGCGGCTGCCGAGCCGATCTGGCGGACCTTGAATATCTCGCCATTCGTCCACTTCGGCCCCTCCATCTCCTGGGTGCCGATAAAGGTCGACCCGTCACGCGGCAGGACGTAGCGCGGCGACTGGTACTGGCGGCGATTCTTGCGTGGCATTTAGAACAATCGCAGTTCGTTCGATTCGATGCCGCGCAGTTCGTCGTAGTCGAGGGTCACGCAATCGAATCCGCGGTCGCTGGCAAGCGTGCGCGCCTGCGGCTTGATCTCCTGGGCGGCGAACACGCCACGCACAGGCCGCAGCAACTCGTCGCGGTTGAGCAACTCGACGTAACGGGTGAGCTGCTCGACGCCGTCGATGCCACCGCGACGTTTCACCTCCACCGCAACCGTTCCGCCACGCGGGTCACGGGCCAAAATATCGACCGGGCCGATCGCAGTTGGGTACTCGCGGCGGACAAGTTCGTAGCCCTCGCCGAGCGTCGAAATGTGCTCAGCCAACAACTCCTGCAGGTGTGCCTCGACGCCATCCTTGACCAGGCCGGGATCGACGCCGAGGTCACGTGATTCGTCGAGAAGCACCTCTGCGATGGTGATGCGTAACTGTTCACCCTTGGAATTTTCGACGATCCACAGCTCCTCACCAGTGTCATCGCCATCCATATCAACAACGTTTTCCACCCGCAGCGTGCACGGCGGCATCATCCAATTCAACGGCTTATACGCGCGGTCATCGGCGTGGACGGACACAGAGCCGTCCGCTTTCACCAGGATGAGACGCAGCGCTTCAGGCAGGTGGGCATCGAGGCGACCCACATAATCAACAGAACAACGGGCGATGACTAGACGCATGCGCCCAAGGGTACCGTTGCGACGAACGCCGCTAACGCTCGGTCTCTCGCTGGGCGCGCTCCTCAAGTGAGCGCATATCGGTGCGCTCGGCGCGTACGTCCGGGGCCGATTCAATCCACGAGATAAAACCCATCTGCGTGCGACGATCAGCAGCAAATTCGATACCGCCATCGGGCGAATCGACCTGCAGAATCTTCGCAATATCGGGCATAAACTGGCGCTCATCTGCCGTCACGTCCCGCAAGCCTGTGAATTGCAGCAGGCGTCGGTCCGCGACCATATCGTGCGTAAACGACAAAGAGCGCAGCTTGTAAAACAGCATGCGCTCCCCGTCGTACCTCAAGACACCATGGCGCCAGCCATGGATGCCTTCGGCCGGCATCTGGCGGATCATGGCACGGGAACCGCTACCGCGGACCATGCTGAACCGCCAAATGGCAGACGCCGCAAACGTGGCCACCACAAGCACAGCCACGGCAACGACGAACACCATTGTTTCAACCTCCAGACAGCGGGTAATGCGCAATATCTTAACGCCCTTTGTGTCTTTTATGCGCACGCTGCGCGAGTGGGGGCATAGAAAAACGCCCCCATCCGGATGTGTATCCGGATGGGGGCGCTGGTCAGGCCGGCGTTACGCCTTCCTCGGCGCAGCGACTAGTGCGCGTTGCGACGAACGGCCGCCAGCTCCGCCTCCGAGCGAGCCTGTACGACCCTGTCCTCGTTGTCGAGGTTGGACTCTGCGACGGCGGAGTCAACCTCGTCGGCGAAGATGGCGTAGTCCGCGAGGACTGTCACCTTGTCGCCGACAACGGAGAGGAACCCACCCTGTACGGCCGCGACGATACGCTCGCCGTCGATCGGGCGGATGGTTACCACACCGTTGTCCTTGAGCTGCCCCAAGAGCGGCTCGTGCCCAGGAAGGATACCGATCTCACCCTCCGTAGTCTGAGCGGTGACGATGCTTGCCGGACCTTTCCAGAGCAGGCGGTCAACCGAGACCAGTTGAGCGGTAAGTTCAGCCATGGTTCCTCCTACGCCTGCAGCTTCTTGTATGCAGCCTCGACGTCGTCCAAGCCACCCAGGCCGTTGAATGCCTGCTCTGGGTAGTGGTCGAACTCGCCCTCGCAGAGCTTGTCGAATGCGTCGATCGTCTCTTCGAGCGGGACGTAGGAACCCTCGTCGCCAGTGAACTTCTTTGCGACGAAGAAGTTCTGGCCCAGGAAGCGCTGGATCTTACGTGCGCGCTGCACGGTGATCTTGTCTTCCTCAGAGAGCTCGTCCATACCGAGGATGGCGATGATGTCCTGCAGTTCCTTGTTCTTCTGCAGAATGCCGATCACCTTCTGAGCGACGTTGTAGTGACGCTCGCCAACGATGCCCGGCTCAAGGATGCGCGACGTGGAGGTCAGCGGATCCACTGCCGGGTAGATGCCCTTCGAAGCGATCGAACGGGAAAGTTCGGTGGTCGCATCGAGGTGGGCGAAGGTGGTTGCCGGAGCCGGGTCGGTGTAGTCGTCAGCCGGCACGTAAACGGCCTGCAGCGACGTAATCGAACGGCCCTTGGTCGAGGTAATGCGCTCCTGGAGCACACCCATCTCGTCGGCAAGAGTCGGCTGGTAACCCACGGCGGAAGGCATACGGCCCAGAAGGGTCGATACCTCGGAACCTGCCTGGGTGAAGCGGAAGATGTTGTCGATGAACAGCAGCACGTCCTGGTTCTGGACATCGCGGAAGTACTCCGCCATGGTCAGGCCGGACAGGGCCACGCGCATACGGACCCCTGGCGGCTCATCCATCTGGCCGAAGACAAGCGCGGTATCCGGAAGCACGCCCATGTCCTCCATCTCGAGGAACAGGTCGGTGCCCTCACGGGTGCGCTCGCCGACGCCGGCGAAGACCGAGGTACCGGAGAACTCGCGTGCAATACGCGTAATCATCTCCTGGATCAGAACGGTCTTACCAACACCTGCACCACCGAACAGGCCGATCTTGCCACCCTTAACGTACGGGGTGAGCAGGTCGATGACCTTAATACCGGTTTCGAGGATCTCGGTCTTACCTTCGAGGTCCTTGAAGGCCGGCGGTTCGCGGTGGATGCCCCAGCGCTCACCGGTCTGACCGACCGACGGGTCGTCCAGGCACTGGCCGAGTGCGTTGAACACGTGGCCCTTGACCTGGTCGCCGACCGGGACAGAAATCGGGTTGCCGGAGTCCGCTACCTTGGCGCCACGGACGAGGCCGTCCGTCGGGGCCATGGCGATCGTGCGGACGAGGTTGTCACCCAGGAACTGGGCGACCTCGAGCACGATGGTGCGGGACATCTCGCCGAGGTCAATGTCGACCTCGAGAGCGTTGTACAGAGCGGGCAGCTCGCCACGCGGGAACTCCACGTCGACGACTGCACCAATGACGCGCACGACACGGCCGTTCTCAGAACCGCGCGGGTTCTGAGTGTTCTCGACCCGATCTGCGGTCTGGGTGTCGGCCTCAGGAAGCGCCGCACCCGCCAGATCGTCGTTGCGCTCATCAAAAGAGTGAGCAGTAGTCATGATTTAGTCACTTTCTCCACTACCGGACAGCGCACCAGCGCCGCCGATAATCTCGGTGATTTCCTGGGTGATCTTCGCCTGACGGACCTGGTTTGCCTCGCGAGACAAATCGTTGGCCAGTTCGGTGGCGTTATCGGTCGCATTCTTCATTGCCGTGCGGCGCGATGCCGACTCGGCGGCCGCTGCTTCCAGGAAGATCGAGTAGAGCAACCTGGAAACGTAGACCGGCAGCAGCTCATCCATGAGCGTGTCCGGGTCCGGCTCGAAGTTCATGTCCGGGCTGACTTCACCAGAGTTGGTCAGCATGTCTTCCTGTTCGTACTTGAACTCTTCCAGGACCGGCTCGATCGGCAGAAGCTGATCGACGCGTGCCTCCTGGGAAAGCATGGATACGAACTCGGTGTAGACAACGTGGACAACATCGAACCCGCGGACAGACTCGCCCGTTTCGCCGTTCTGGCGAAGCGGGACGGTGGCTTCGGAGCCAGCCATGTAGCCGTCGATGATCTGGTGGCGCACGTCGTGCGTGTCCTCCCAAGACGGCTGCTGCGAGAATCCGGTCCATGATCCCGCGACATCCATGTCACGGAACTTGAAGTGCGTCACGCCCTTATTACCGGTGACGTAACGAACCACCTCGTAACCTGCCTCGGTCAGCATGCGCTCAAGCTGCGCAGCCTTCTTCAGCACGTTGTGGTTGTAGCCGCCGGCCATACCGCGGTCAGAGGTGACCACGAGGATTGCCGCGACCCGGCCGTTCTCACGCTCGTGGAGCATGGGGTGGGCCAGGGAGCTCGCGGACGCGAGGCGTTCCATGACGTCTTTGAGCTCGTCGGCGTACGGCTTAGCCGCCTCGACGCGCTGCTGGGCCTTGGTGATCTGCGCGGTGGCGATCAGTTCCTGGGCCTTTGTAATTTTCTTCGTGGAGTTGACGGACCTGATGCGGTCACGCAATTCGCGAAGCGTTGCCATGGTGTTTCCTCCCTTCCTTTATGTAGTAGTCCTAGAACCGACTGGCACTAGGAGCGGCTGACGTTGAGCTGGTTCTTCGCAACCTGGCCGGAGTCGAGCGGCTCGTGCTCGGCCTCGCGGACAATGCGCTCGCCGGAGGATGCCTGGAAGTTACGTGCCAGGTCCTCGTTGACGCGGCGGATTGCGGCCTGCGAGTCGTCGTCAAGCTGCTTGCCGCCAGCGATCTGGTCGTAGACCTGCGGTGCGTTGGCCTTGATAGCCTCGTGCAGCTCGGTCTCGTAGCGGCGGACGTCCTCAACGGGAACGACGTCGAAGACGCCTTCGTTGGCAGCCCAGATCGAGATGATCTGGAATTCCACCGGCTGCGGCGCGTGCTCGGACTGCTTGAGCAGCTCGACCAGGCGCTGGCCGCGCTCGAGCTGCTTCTTGGAAGCGGCGTCGAGGTCGGAAGCGAACGCAGCAAAGGCCTCGAGGTCACGGTATGCCGCGAGGTCCAGACGCAGGTTACCGGCAACCTTCTTCATGCCCTTGGTCTGTGCGGCGCCACCGACACGGGACACGGAGATACCCACGTCAATAGCCGGGCGCACGCCCTGGTTGAAGAGATCGGACTGGAGGAAGACCTGGCCGTCGGTAATCGAGATGACGTTGGTCGGAATGAAGGCACCGACGTCGTTCGCCTTGGTCTCGATGATCGGCAGTGCGGTCAGGGAGCCTGCGCCGAGCTCGTCGTTAAGCTTTGCGGCACGCTCCAGCAGGCGGGAGTGCAGGTAGAACACGTCGCCCGGGTATGCCTCGCGGCCCGGCGGGCGGCGAAGCAGCAGCGAAATGGCACGGTATGCCTCTGCCTGCTTGGTCAGGTCATCGTAGATCACCAGGACGTGCTTGCCCTGGTACATCCAGTGCTGGCCCAGTGCTGCACCGGAGAACGGTGCGAGCCACTTAAAGCCTGCGGAGTCGGATGCCGGAGCAGCCACGATCGTGGTGTACTCCAGGGCACCGGCCTCCTCCAGCGTCTGGCGAACGCCAGCGATGGTGGAGCCCTTCTGGCCGACGGCGACGTAGATGCAGCGCACCTGCTTCGACGGATCGCCGGTCTCCCAGAACTCCTTCTGGTTCAAAATGGTGTCGATGCAGACCGCGGTCTTACCGGTCTTGCGGTCACCAATGACGAGCTGGCGCTGGCCGCGGCCGATCGGGGTCATGGCGTCAATCGCCTTCATGCCCGTCTGCAGCGGCTCTTCGACCGGCTGGCGGTCGAGAACGCCTGCGGCCTGGAGTTCCAGTGCACGCTCTTCGTCAGATTCGATTGGGCCAAGGCCGTCAATCGGCTGACCCAGGGGGTTAATCACGCGGCCGAGGAAGTTCTCGCCGACCGGGATGGAGAGGACCTCGCCGGTCCGCTTGACTTCGTCGCCCTCGGAAAGGGTCTCGAAGTTACCCAGCACCACGACACCGATGGAATCGGTCTCAAGGTTCTGGGCGACGCCGATGACGCCGTTGGGGAACTCGAGCAGCTCGTTCGTCATGCAGCCCGGCAGCCCAGAAACCTGGGCAATACCGTCTGCGGCCGAAGTCACCACGCCGACCTCCTCACGGGAGGCCTCCGCAGAGTAGCTCGAGGTGTAGTTCGCTATCGCGCTACGGATCTCATCGGAGGAGATCGTCAGCTCCGCCATGTTCTTCCTGCTCTCGGTAGTTTTATCCAGCATATTGTTAATTATTTAGCCGCCTGGGCTGCCATATCGGTACGGAGACGCTCGATCTTGCCGCGCGTCGAACCGTCGATGACTTCATCGCCCACGCGAACCACCATTCCGCCGAGGAGGCTGGGGTCAACCTCAGAGTGGATGGCGATCTCGCGGCCGTAAATCTGCTCCAGCTTGCGGGCCAGTGCGTCACGCTGAGTGTCGTTCAACGCCTCAGCGGTCTTCACACGTGCAACCGACTTGCCGCGCATCTCTGCAACGTTCTCCGCCAGTGCGGCGAGATCGTCGACAGGGTTGTGGTGCGGCCGGCCGATGACCTGCAGGGCCAGGGCCTCGGTGAACATTGTCACCTTGCCGTAAATCACGCTAGCTAGCAGTCCGCGCTTCTGCGCAGCGGTTGCGGTGCGGTCGGACAGGAGCTGCGTGAGCTCCTTTTCGTCCTCGAGGAGGACGGACAGTTGGTAGAGCTCGTTTTCGACCTGCTCCAACTGGCCCTGTTCCTGTGCACCCTTCTGCAGTGCGAAACGGCCCAGGTTGATCAGACCTGCGCGGAATTCGCGCGGGGTCGACCACTCCTGCTCCGCTGCTGCGGTGAGGATGTTCAGGGTGGGTTCCGCCACCTTGCCGCCGAAAACGTCCTTGACAATGCCGGCGCGCTGGCCTGCTTCAAGCGACGTGTCGGCGATTGCCACGCGCAGGGCACGTTCGGTGTCGAGCTGGTCCACGATGAGGAACAGTTCGGTGCCGATCTGTGCTGCGGTGGCGACTGCGTTGTCGGCGCTGCCGATCAGCGATTCGAGCTGACCGGTGACGTGCGACTGTGCTTCGCGACTAGCTGCCTTCATCTCGCCTACTTTCTCGTCGAGACGTGATCGAGCTCGGAGAGGAACTCATCGATCGTGTTCGAGCGACGGGTCGTGTCCGACAGCTCGGTGCCCAGCAGACGCTCTGCCAGCGAGATGGAGTTCTGGCCCATCTCGTTGCGCAGTTCTGCGACAACCTGGTCGCGAGCTGCTTGCAGTTGCTTTTCGCCTGCCTCGATGATGCGGCGGGCTTCTTCCTCGGCACGGGCACGGGCTTCAGCCTCGATTTCCTTGCCGCGGGCACGCGCTGCCTCACGGATTTCAGCGGCCTCGTGGCGCGCCTCCGCAAGCTCAGCGTTGTTCTTCTCCAGGGCAGCCTTGGCTTCCTTTTGGGCGACTTCAGCACGCTCGATGCCGCCCTTGATTCGGTCTTCGCGCTCTGCCAGCACTTCCTGGAACTTCGGAATAACGTACTTCCAGAAAAGCAGGCCGATGATGATGAAAACGACAAGAGACCAAACCACGTCGTACGCGGCCGGGAAGAGAATGGATGGTTCATTCTCGAGCGGCAGCTTCTCGGAGCCTTCTGCGGCTGCGAGGAATGCAGTGACGTTAGTCATTGGTTGCTCCTGATCTAAAAATGGACGGGGTTATTCGTTCTTGTTTTTAGAACAGGAAGCCGGCAACGAGGCCGATCAGGGCAAGTGCCTCAACGAAGGCGATACCCAGGAACATGGTGGTACGGAGCTGGCCAGCCATCTCCGGCTGACGTGCCATGCCCTCGACGGTCTTGCCGACGAGGATGCCGATGCCGAGGCCCGGGCCGATGGTTGCAAGGCCGTAGCCGATGGTGCCGAGACCCTCGTAGCGGTTCACGGTCTCCGCTGCCTGAGCAAGAATGATGTCGTTCATGTGAAAGTCGTTCCCTTTCTAGGTGCCTCCCCGCTAGGCCGCGGGAAAGCGTGTGACAGATGTTGGGGGTTATTCAGTTGGCCGTGTGTGGTCGCGCTTTGTTAGTGCGCATCCGCGTGCAGCGACAGCTCGATGTACACCGCAGTCAGCAGGGCGAAGATGTACGCCTGCAGGAAGATGATGATCAACTCGTATGCGGTGAACAGCAGTGCTGCGATCAGGGTCAGGCCACTCACTGTCGTCCATGCGTTCAGCTGCCAGAAGAAGAAGTTCGTGGCGGAGTAGAGCAGGACAAGAATGATGTGGCCAGCCAGGAAGTTCGCCATAAGACGAAGCGCCAGGGTGACCGGACGCAGAATGAACGTCGAGAAGAACTCGATCGGCACCACGAGAATGTGGAGCGCCGGCGGAAGGCCGGGGATGACGGTCGAGTGCTTGAAGTACGCAGCGCCATAACGCTTGACGCCGGCGTAAATCATTGCGATGTAGGCCGCAACTGCCAGCACGACCGGCATGCCGATACGCGCGTTAGGCGAAATGTTGAGGCCCGGGATGATCGTCGCCGCGTTCATGAACAAAATGGAGAAGAAGATGGTGCACAGCAGCGGCAGGAACCGCTTGCCGTCCTTCTTACCCAGAGTGTCTTCCGCAATGTGAATGCGGACGAAGTCGACGCCGATCTCGGCGAAATTCTGCAGGCCCTTCGGAACCAGCTTCGGGTTCCTAAAGGCAATAACAAAGAGGAGCACCAGGATCGCCGCAATCAAGAGGCGGACGAGCATGATGCGGTCCAGTGCGAACCACCCATTGGCAAATTCCTCACCAATGATATGGCCGTACGTTTGCCCCGGGAAAAATTCTGGACCAAGCGCAGGTGCGTGAAACTCACCCTTCATGGCCAAAGTTGTAACGCTCAGCGTTCTCTCCCGTTCTCGGGCCGCTCCCCGGTTCCCCGGAGGGCGGTGCGATGGACGTCTTCATCAGGCTGCCTCCGCGGCGGACTCCGTCGCACATCTGCTTCCGCGGGGCAGGGGATGTCGTTCCCCGGCCGGTTTCGCCTGCGTATCAGGGGTAACGCCAGCCTGGAACAAACCCAGCGGATATCCTAACAGGACATCAGGAGAATGTGGGTTTTACCTGTGCCATTGTCCCCCCACCAAGGTGACTTTTAAGGGTTTTTACCCCTAATCACCCAGCTTGCACGGCTTTCTAGCGGATTGTTAGGTCTGTCACAGGGTCCCCACACTCTGTGTTAGTTGAGGTACGTGGTGCGTGTGGTGAGCACACCCCAGGCTTCGGCGGCGAGTGCAACGACGAGTGCTGCGATCGTCGTCACGCCAAATGCTCGATGGTCGTAGAAGTCGAATCCACGGATCCACAGCAGGAAGATTGCGAGCAGCCCCATCTTGAGCAGCCATCCACCGAGGACAACTGCCATGGTGGTGTTTGGGGATGAGTTTGAGGTTGCGAGCACGGACACCGTGGTTGCGAGTACGAACGCACCGCCGACGGCGACTCCCATCAGCGTGGCCCAGATGCCGGGCAATTCGCGGGTCGCGCCCCATGCCATAAGCGAGACGACGGTAAGCACGACGAGGGCCCATCCCGCGACCTTCAGTGCGCGGATGAGCGGCTGACGATGATCACTGACCTGGGACGTGTCATTGACTTCGAGCGGTTCCATGCTGGGTCATCCTACAGACTGAGCAGGGTTGCTTTTCGACGACGCCACCGCACCGTCCCCACCACGCCGCGGGCCAATCTTGCCTTCCGCAAGCGGAACCAGAGTGAGCACGAAAACAAAAACAAGCGCGACAACGGTGAAGATCACGGCAATGCGCACCGGCACGACGGAAAAACTGACCGCGCCGAAGGCGACTGCGGAGACCCACAGGTACAGCACCAGAACAGTACGGCGGTGCGTATGCCCAAGGCGGAGCAAACGGTGATGGATATGGCCTGCGTCTGCCTGGAACGGGCTTTGGCCGCGGGCTGTTCGTCGCACAACGGCCCAAATCAGGTCGAGGACCGGCAGGGCAATCGCGGCGAGCACGACGATGATCGGGCTAATGAGTGCTACTAGGTCCGCGGCCCCGTAGAGCGACATGTTGATCTTGCCCGATGCGGAGATCGACGCTGCGGCAAGCAGCAGCCCAATGAGCATGGCACCGGAGTCCCCCATGAAGATGCGCGCCGGTTCGAAGTTGTGGGGCAAAAAGCCCGCGCAGATACCGACGAGCAACGTGCAGATAATCGCCGGCGGGTACGCGGAGACCGCCCCGCCCTGGTCATGGAGAACTGACAGCGAATAGACGAGGATCGCCATCCCGGCGATCATGCCCAGCCCCGCGGCGAGGCCGTCGATGCCGTCAACGAAATTCACTGCGTTGATCAACAGCACAGTAAACAGCGCACTCAAGACCATGCCCTGGACTTCGTCCAAAATCAGGGTGGTGCCCTCCCCGATTGGTACGTAAAACACCGTAAAGGCAATCCCCAAGATGGACATGATGATCGCAGCAGCGAATTGCCCGATGAGTTTGGGTAACGCGCCGAGCTCGTAGAGGTCGTCAACAATTCCGACAGCAACGACGGCGGCACCGCCGACGAGCACTGCAGTCATCTCTGGGGTGACTGGAGCGAACCCGCGGGTCAGTGCGGGCAGTTGCTGCGCGAGAACAAACGCGCCAGCAAACCCTGTAAACATGGCCAGCCCACCGAGCGACGGTGTTGGCTGCGTGTGAACGTCGCGCTGGCGGATCTCCGCGACGCGTCCTGTGCGCACGAGAGCTGAACGCACCACACCTGTGGCCAGGTACGTGATCGCAGCCGCGACGAGTAGCACGAGTGCGAGCTCGCGAAGTGGCACACCAGCTCCGGACATCCCCTGAAAACTCCCCCGCTACTTTCGACGCAACGACTCTGGGTCAAGCCCTAAGACTTCACCAATGCGCTCGACCGGGATCGCGCCTTCGCGCAAAATCACCGGCTGAGGCTTCGAAATATCAATGATGGTCGAAGGAGTGCCAACCTCGGCCTCTCCCCCGTCGAGGTACACGCCAATCGCATCACCAAACTGCGCCTTGGCCTCTGCTGCGGTCTGTGCCGGCGGGTTGCCGGAGATGTTGGCAGACGACACCGCCATCGGTCCGGTTTCTTGCAACAGTTCAAGTGCGAGCGGTTGGTTCGGCATGCGTAGCAGCACGGTGCCACGTGTATCGCCAAGGTTCCACGGCAGACTCGGTGCCTCAGGCACGACGATGGAAAGCCCACCCGGCCAGAACGCCTCCACGAGTGTCTTCGCGGTGTCGGAAAACTCCCGCACGAGCCCCTGGATGGTCGACCAGCTGCCCACGAGCACCGGCACAGGCATGTCGGGGCCACGGCGCTTGGTAGCCAACAGCGTGGCTACGGCATCGTTATTGAAGGCGTCGCAGCCGATTCCGTAGACGGTGTCTGTCGGCAGGACGACGCAACGGCCGGCTCGCACAGCGTCCGCAGCCGCGCGCACCGCGTCGTCGCGAACCTGCGGATCAAGGCAGTTATAGATCGCGGACATAGTGCTCCTTCATGTTCTGAAAGTTACCGGGCTAGCTTACTCGCCATGACAAACCGGGCTCGGCCGGTCAGGTCCTCGACCACACTCGGCGGGCCGAATGCGCCGTGGTCGCGCACCACATCTTGTACGGCCTCCGACGTGGAATCATCATGCTCAATGCCGAGGTGCCCTCCCGGACGCAGCAGCCGTGCGGCGACCGGAACGAGCCCCCGAATTGCATGCATCCCGTCCGCGCCGGAGAACACCGCCTCATGAGGGTCGGCGTAGACCTCCACATCTAAGTCACCGGTTTCTGGCACGTACGGCGGGTTGGTGACGACGAGGTCAACGGCACCGTCGAGTTCCCGAAGCAACTCCGGATCGGTCATATCCCCTGGGACAATGCGTATCGACGACGCGTAGTCCCCCACATTTCGCTCCAAGTACTTCCGCGCCTGAGGCGAACGCTCGACCGCGATTACCTGAGCGCGCGGGCACGCCCGGGCGATCGTGATGGCCAACGCACCCGAGCCGGAGCCTAAGTCCACGACGGTTGGGGATTCGGGCGAGGTGGTGTCGTCGCTAAGCAAACGCACCGCCCACTGAGCGAGCACTTCCGTTTCTGGCCGCGGGATAAATACCCCGGGCCCGACGGCGAGGTCGATGTCAACAAACGGTGCTGTGCCGATGATGTGCTGCAACGGCTCGCGAGCCGCGCGTCGGGCAATGAGTTTGGCGTAGGCCTCGTCGAAGTCCGTAGGCGCGTCGGCGAACATGAGCTGCATCGGCGGCACCCCGATCAAGTGCGCGGCGAGCAGGCGTGCGTCGACTTCAGGCGACGCAACGCCCGCGCCAGCAAGGGTCTGCGTGGCGCGGGCGATGGTGTCGCGGAGGCTACTCGGCTTCAAGGCGCTCCTGGCGCTCGTGCGTCTGCAGCGCCGTGATCAGATCGTCCATGTTGCCGTCGAGCACCGAGTCAAGGTTGTTGGCCTTGTAGTTAATGCGGTGATCCGAAATACGGTTCTCCGGCCAGTTGTAGGTGCGGATGCGCTCCGAGCGGTCCATCGTGCGCACCTGCGACGCGCGGCCCTCGGCCTCTTCGGCCTCCTGCTTCTCGCGCTCAATCTGGTCGAGGCGAGCCTGCAGCACCTGCATCGCACGAGCACGGTTCTGGATCTGAGAACGCTCATTCTGGCAGGTCACCACGATGCCAGTCGGCAGGTGCGTGATACGCACGGCAGAGTCGGTGGTGTTCACGCCCTGGCCGCCCTTACCGGAGGAGCGGTACACGTCGACGCGCAGATCCTTCTCGTCGATGTTGACGCTTTCGATCTCGTCCGGCTCCGGGAAGACGTATACGCCTGCGGCCGAGGTCTGAATACGGCCCTGCGATTCCGTCACCGGAACGCGCTGCACACGGTGCACGCCACCTTCAAACTTCAGCATCGACCACGCACCGTCACGCGACGGGGTCTTCGCCTTCACCGCGACGGTCATGTCCTTCACACCACCCAGGTCAGACTCGGCAACGTCGAGGACCTCCCAGGTCAGGCTGTGCTTTTCGCAGTACTTCTGATACATGCGAGCCAAATCGCCAGCGAACAGCGCGGCCTCTTCACCGCCTGCGCCTGCTTTGAGCTCCATGATGATGTCATCACCATCGTGCTCGTCGCGCGGCGCCAGCAGGTCAGCCAACTCCTCCTCGAGGCGCACAATCTCGTCCTCTAAGCGCTTGGCCTCCTCCGCGAACTCCTTGTCCTCGGAGGCCATTTCGGATGCCGCCTCGTGGTCATCGCGCGCCTGGTTCAGGGCGTTATTGACGTTGATGATCGGCTGCAGCTCCGCGTAGCGCTTGGAGAGCTTACGGAAGCGGTCCTGGTCACCAGCGACCTCCGGATCGCCCATTTGGGCCTGGATGCCTTCGTATTCGGCGACGTAGTCGTCGACAAGCGAAACATGCGATTTTTCTGCCATTAGGAGTAGTCCTCCTCAGTTTCGGCCTGCGCCATTGGTGCCGAGTTCGCCACACCAATGAGGAACTCGCCGTTCGTCTTGGTCTTCTTCAACTGCTTGATCAGCATGTCAATGGACTGCTGCGGATCAAGCGCAGACAGGATGCGGCGCAGCTTGTGCATGACGCGCGCCTCCTCCGGGCTCATCAGCAGCTCGTCCTTGCGGGTGCCGGACGGGTTGACGTCCACAGCCGGGAACACGCGACGCTCCGCGATCTTGCGGTCGAGCTTGAGCTCGGCGTTGCCGGTGCCCTTGAACTCCTCGAAGATGACGGTATCGCCAGCGGAACCGGTTTCCACCATGGCCGTTGCGATAATCGTCAGCGAGCCACCCTCCTCGATGTTTCGGGCAGCGCCGAGGAAACGCTTCGGCGGGTAGAGGGCGTTGGAGTCCACACCACCGGAGAGAATGCGACCCGATGCCGGCGAGGAGTTGTTGTACGCACGGCCAAGACGAGTAATCGAGTCCAGCAGCACCACAACGTCTTGGCCCATCTCCACCAGACGCTTCGCACGCTCGATAGCGAGCTCGGCGACAGCAGTGTGCTCTGACGGCGGACGGTCGAACGTCGAGGCAATGACCTCGCCGTTGACGCTGCGCTGCATGTCGGTAACTTCCTCCGGGCGCTCATCGACAAGCACAACCATGAGGTAGCACTCCGGGTTATTCGTGGCGATCGCGTTGGCGATGTTCTGCAGAATCGTCGTCTTACCAGCCTTCGGCGGCGACACGATCAGTGCGCGCTGACCCTTACCGATCGGCATGACCAGGTCGATCACACGCGTGGTCAGGATCTTCGGCTCAGTTTCCAGACGCAGACGACGGTTCGGGTACAGCGGGGTGAGCTTGTGGAACTCCTTGCGTCCCTTCGCATCCTCCGGAGTCTGGCCGTTGATCGTGTCGACGCGAACAACCTGGTTGTAGCTACGACGGTTACGGCCGTTGCCCTGCTGGTGCGACTGCCCGTTGGCGCGAACCTGACCGGTTACCGCGTCGCCGGAGCGCAGACCCGCCTGACGGACCAGGCGCTGCGGCACGTACACGTCCGAATTGGACTGACGGTAGCCGGTGGTGCGGATGAACGCGGAGCCGTTGTCCTGCACATCCGCGATACCCGCAACCTCCTGCAGGTCCTCCGGATCGAAGTGCTGCTCGTTGCCGCCACCTTGGTTGTTGTTGCCGCCGTGATTGTCACGGTTGCGGTTACGGTTACGACGACCGCGACGCCCACGACGACCGCCACCCTGGTGGTCGTCATCGTTATCGTCGCGGTGGTTGTTGCGGCCGCCACGGTTGTTGCCGTTGTTGCCGTTGTTACGGCCACCGCGGTCGTTATTGTCACGGTTGTCACGGTTATCGCGATTGTCGCGGTTCTCGTCGCGGTTGTCCGTGGTCTCGGATTTCTCGGACTTCTCGTCCTTGCCGTCCTTCGCGTCGCTCGCGTCGCCACCCTGCGCATTGTCCTCATGCTGGTGACGCGCACGGTTTCGACGAGCACGGCGCGCTGCGGAACGCGAAGCTCCCCGCGAATCGTCGTCATTGGAATTGTCGGCCGACTTGTCAGCGTTTTCTGCAGGCTTGTCGGTCTTGTCGGCCTTGTCGGCCTTGCGCTCTGCACGCTCGGAAGCAGCTGGCGCCTCCGCGTTATCGGCCTCCACCTTTTGCGGTGCAGCCTTCTTGGGAACCTGGCCGGTAGTAATTGCCTGGATCAACTCCCCCTTACGCAGCCCCGAAACGCCCTTCAGGCCTTTCTCGGCGGCAATTTTGCGCAGCTCCGGAATCTTCATAGCGGCCAAGTCTGCCGCGGTACCGGTGTCGGTCACGTGTGTCCTTTCGTCGCTCAACCAGCAGGTTCTCGCGTAGTTAACACGCGACGGTGCATGCTGGAAGCGGTGCGTTTCATCGGGATTGGACTGAAGTAAAACTTTGTAGCCCTGCCGGATCTCACGGGGTGCGGGAGCAAAAATCGCCGCTGTGCCCGCCATCGCATCCCCACCTGGGACAACCCCTGCCGGGTGCGGTTCGCACGATCCTGCGCAAAGTGTAGCGCATTTGCGTCCGCGGTTTAATCCGGGGCGTGTCGCATTGCTTCGCTAACATTGCCAACATGCTTTCAACGATGCAGGAAGTGCCCTTTTCCGTCGCACGCATTCTCGAATACGGCAGGACTGCGCACGCGACAACGAAGTGCACCACATGGCGCACTGATGGCGCGGAAGAAACGACGTTCGCCGAAATCGGCGCCCGCGCTTCGGCCTTCGCCCACGCCCTGCATGATGACCTCGGCATTGATAGCGATCAACGCGTCGCCACCATGCTGTACAACTGCTCTGAGCACCTCGAGGTGATGTTCGCCGTCGCTGCCAAGGGCGCTGTGTTTACGCCGCTAAATATCCAGTTGATGACGGACCAGATCGCCTACGTTGCCAACCACTCCGAGGCTGAACTGATCGTTGCCGATCCGCGGCTTGCGGAGAAGTTAGGCAACGTTGTGGAGCTTTGCCCCAAGGTTCGCGCGGTGGCATTTACAGGTGCCGAACCGATTACAGACGCCGCGGCGTATCTGCCAGAGCATGTCGCTGTGTACAGCTACGAGGAGCTTCTCGACGGCCGCTCGACAAAGTACGACTGGCCCGAACTCCCGGAGAACACCGCCGCTGCCTTGGTCTATTCAACAGCAACGACCGGCGCACCGAAGGGCGTCGCCTACTCCCACCGCGCGTTGTGGCTAGAAGCGACCGGTCTTCGCGCAACGGACTCACTAGCGGTCACTCACGGTGAGACGTTTTTGTGCTGCATCCCGATCTACCACGTGCTCAGTTGGGGCGTACCGTTCGCAGCTTTTCTCGCGGGCACTCCCCTGGTTCTGCCCGATTCGGACGTGTCTGCCCCGACACTGGCAAAACTTATCGCAAGCACGCACCCGCGCGTGGCACACGGCGTGCCCACCTTGTGGATCCAGCTGATGGTACATTACCTGCACAATCGCCCGGAACGAATGAGTCTGCAGGAGATCTTCGTCGGCGGTTCTCCTGCCCCACCGGCGCTGATCAAGATGTGGGAGGAACGCTACGGCGTGGACATCGTCCACTGCTGGGGCATGACGGAAACCACCACGGTCGGCACCGTGGCGCGTCCGCCATCGGGCGCTTCTGGTGAGGCGCGCTGGTCCTACCGCATTTCCCAGGGACGCTTTGCCCCGTCACTGGAATACCGCGTGGTCAACGATGGCCAAGTCATGGCGTTTAACGACTTGACCCAGGGTGAGATTCAGGTCCGTGGCAATATGGTCGCCGCAGGCTACTACCACTCACCCACGCAAGAACCGGGCGAGATCGCTTCCACCTTCCGGGGCGAAGAAGTTGATGACGTGCGCGCACACTTCACTGCCGACGGCTGGCTGCGTACCGGCGACGTAGGCACCGTCACCAACGCCGGGTTTATGACGCTCTACGACCGTGCCCGCGACGTCATTCGCTCCGGCGGCGAGTGGATCTACTCCGCACAGGTGGAAAACCTCATTATGGAGTCCGAGGAAGTCGTCGAATGCGCAGTGATCGGAATCCCGGACCCCAAGTGGGGTGAGCGACCGCTGGCGGTAACCAAGCTTCTCTCGGGCATTGAGCCGACAAAGGAGACTGCCGCACGACTCCGCGAATCGCTCGCAGACACGTTGCCGAAGTGGATGGCGCCTGAGTATTGGACGTTTGTGGATTCAATCGACAAAACGTCCGTAGGCAAGTTTGACAAGAAGGACCTGCGCAAGCACCTGCAGCGCGAGGAGTTCGACATCATCGCCTTGCCCGGCCCAGGCAGCCGGCCGAAGGCGACGTCGTAAAGCAATATGCTCCTACTACCGGGTCTCTTGCGCCCGGTTGCGGATGAACATAAAGACCACCGCACCGATGACCGCGAGCAACAACACTCCAAGGCCGCCGAGTAGCGGCAGGGAGAGCCCGCCCGCTTCCTCCTCTGCGAGGACTTGCTCGGTCTCCTCGGCTGCCTCGGTAGTCTCCTCCACCGTCTGCTGCTCATCCGTGCTCATGGCACCGTCGAACTTGATCGGCTCATCAGACGGCTCCGGGCCGTCCTCGTAGGTGGGGGTCCAATCCGGACCACCATTGAACGGTTGACCATCCACTATCACTGCGAACTCGTACGGCTGCTCCACACCGGCGATCCCATCTTCAAGCTTGGAATTCATCGCAAAATTTAAGTAGTAGTAGCCCTGGTAAGACTTGCCTATGTCGTTTGCAACCTGTGCGTAATACTTCGGCGCAATTGGATCACTCTCTTTCGCGTCGTCGTAGACATTGAGGCTCCCTTCTCCCGAAAGCTTGCGCTGCGAGTCATAGATGCCCACTTTGATTACATCTGCATCCTCCGTCACAGATTCTGGTGCCTTCATCTTCACCACCGGGCGCTGCCCCCACTTCACTGGAATCTTGTAGAAGCGGTATTCACCGGGAACGATCTTGTCGGAATACGTACCTTCGGTGATCTCAATAGCGTCGTTGAAGCCGGTGCCTCCCTTGTTCTCCTGCGGGGTGCCAAACGGGACGTCGCCGTCATAGAAGGAGGGAGCAATAGGACCATTGGACCATTCAGTTTTCTGCTCCTGGTCAGGGTTCGGCACGTAGAACACGTTCACCTCGAGGTCCAAGGCATCGTCAATCGGTTGCCCTTCTTGGTAGACCTGGGTAGCAATGAGCCACGAGCTCATATCGCAATCGTTGTCGCTTCCGCCACGTTCCAGCGAGAACCGGTAAGGATTCATTAACAAGCTGGCCTCGCCGAGAATTCTGCTGTCGCCAATTGCGTTGCTCGCCGTGCCACAATCAGGGTCGTTTTCGTTGGTTGCCTCCGGCACCTCGAGGAAGATCTCGGTTTCCTGGATGTTGCCTTCCGTCTGCCAGATTGGGGTCATCGTGATCAACGCGTTGTGCCCCTCCGGCACGGACACACGGAAGTAACGGTTCTTCTTCGCATTCGTATCCGGGGTGACCTTCGTTCGGTACTGCCCCTCGCCAAACCACTTGGCGTCCCCGGGCGAATCCGCAAACTCAAACGGTGTGCCCTTCACCTTGTATTTGCCGATGTCGCGCTGCGCCAGAAACTTCAACGACTGCGCCAAACTACCAGCATCCCCAGCCTCCAAGAACTGGCCATTGCCGGCGTCCGCGATGCACTGCAGTTCCTTGCGTGCTTCCTCATCAACCTGGAACCCCACCGTGTGAATCGCTAGATCAACACCATCTTGCGCCAACTCCTTGGCTACCTCACACACTGGCGGCGGCGCACACGAGTCAATGCCGTCAGATACCAAAATGATCGAACGCTGCCCCTCGCTCCCGAGCTCCTCCGCCGCCTTGCGCAACGAATGACCCATCGGGGTATACCCCTTCGGCTCTAACCCGTTGATCGCCGAAGCAAACTTCCCCCGATCAATCCACCCCACCGCGGCTAGAGTCTCCACATCCTTGCACCCGCGCTCGCGATTGTCCGGAGCATCCGACTCATTCGCCCCATAAACCATCAACCCCATATTCGCCGTATCCGGCAGCGAATCCACCAACTCATTGGCCGCCTTCTTGGCCGAATCCATACGCGTACCCCCAGCGTCAGCCGCAAGCATCGACGACGACGCATCCAAAATCAGCATCGCCCTGCCATCAGCCGACCCGTCATCGGCCTCCGCAGACGTTGCCTGCGACGATGTCGACGTCGTTGACGACGACTGCCCCCACGCCACCGGCGCCCACGCAAGACAACAACACACTGCAACCAGCAGCGCGAGAACAACCCTCACGCCCTTCTGCGAAACTGACCAACTCATTCGAACACGCCCTTCGCTTGATGTGTGCAGAATCACGTCCGACAATAAAAGAAACCCACCACACTCGCAGGGCTGATCCGTGCTCCTCGGGACTTACACGGTTTCTACCTGATGCACGAGGCGTTTCGCCCCGTCATAATGCCGCACAAAAACGATGCCCCGGGGTACGCATGTGCACCCCGGGGGATCAAAGCATTTGCACTAATCGCGCAGCAGTTCTGCGGTCACCGGTCCTGCGACGTCGAGTTCGATGACGCGGAGGCCGGCGGCGCGGGCGTCGTCGAGAAGCGCAGGCTCAATGGGCTCGGTGATGAGCACGAGCGCGGTCGGACCTGCGCCAGACAGGTATGCCGCGTAGCCGCGGTTGCGCAGGCGGTTGACCCACTCCGCAGTCACCGGAAGGACGTCGGCGCGGTACGGCTGGTGCAGACGGTCGCGGGTGCCTTCAAACAGGAGGTGCGGGTGGTGCTGCAGCGCAGCCGTCATCACAGCGGTGCGCGAGACGTTGAACCGCGCATCGGTGTGGGTGACGTGGCTCGGCAGGACCTTGCGCACCGCATTGGTGGATGCGTGGAAGTCCGGGACGAGGGCTACGGCCTTGATGGACTCGTCGACAGGAATGCGCACGGCACGGTAGGACGGCTTCGAGCGCCCATCGACCGGAATGTCGGTCCAGGACACCACTGCCCCGCCGAGCACGGACGCACCCGCGTTATCCGGGTGGCCCTCAAACTCAGACGAGAGCTGCACGACGGTGTCCTCATCCAGCGGCGAGCCCGCGAGCGTATTCGCAGCGACGACACCTGCGGCTGCCGCGGCAGCAGACGAGCCCAGACCGCGCGATTGCGGGATCTGGTTGTGGCACACCACGCGCAGACCCGGCGCCCGCACATCCGCGGCAATCAGGCCAGAGTTGATCGCTTTGACGATCAGGTTCGAGCTATCGCGCGGCAGATCGTCGGCTCCCTCGCCGAAGATCTCCACTTCGAGGCCAGACTCGATGACTTCTACCTCGAGCGTGTCGTAGATGCTCAGCGCCAGGCCGAGGGTGTCGAAGCCGGGACCAAGGTTCGCGGACGAACCTGGCACCTTCACTCGTGCTTTCAGGCCTACTTCAAGATCGGTTGCCATGACGGAGTGCTCCTTTAAGCGTCGAGGCGGATGACGGAGTTGACGGCCTTCACATCATCGTGGCCGGTGAGCTCTTCGACGATGCCGTTCAGGGCAGCTTCACGTGCGCCGTGCGTGACGACGATCAGGTGTGCCTCGTCGCCAGACTCCTCCTGACGGACCGCGGAAAGCGACACCCCTGCCTTAGCAAAGCGAGCCGTGAGGTCTGCGAGCACGCCGACGCGGTCGTTGACGGTCATGTTGATGTGGTAGCGCGTGGTCACATCGTCAAACGCCACAATCGGGTAGTCCGCGTACGGGTTCTCCGCTGGCGCGCGGCCACCGTGGACCTTGTTACGGGCTGCACCGACAAGATCGCCCAACACTGCGGAAGCGGTTGGGGCACCGCCGGCGCCGTTGCCGTAGAACATCAGGCGGCCGGCTGCTTCTGCCTCGACGAAGATGGCGTTGTAGCTCTTGTCCACCGTTGCCAGCGGGTGCTCGTTCGGCACCAGCGTCGGGTGCACACGCGCGTTAATGCCGGTGGTGTTGCCGTTTTCGTCCAAGAGACGCTCACAGATGGCCAGCAGCTTAATCGTCTGGTTGGACTTCTTCGCTGCCGCGATGTCGTCTGCGGTGATCTTGGTGATGCCCTCGCAGTGGACGTCGTCGAACGTCACACGGGTGTGGAAGCCCATGGACGCAAGGATCGCTGCCTTGGAGGCCGCGTCGTGGCCTTCGACGTCCGCAGTCGGGTCAGCCTCGGCGTAGCCCAAACGGGTTGCCTCAGCCAGCGCCTCCTCGTAGCTCGCGCCGGTGGAAGCCATCGCGTCCAGGATGAAGTTCGTGGTGCCGTTAACAATGCCGGAGATGCGCTGCACCTGGTCGCCCGCGAGCGAACGGCGCAGCATACCGACCACGGGGATCGCGGCAGCGACGGCTGCTTCGTAGTACAGGTCAACGCCCGCTGCATTCGCCGCGTCTGCTAACTCGGAGCCGTGTGCCGCGACAAGTGCCTTATTCGCAGTTACGACAGACTTGCCGGCGTTGAGAGCCTCAAGCACCAGCTTGCGTGGATAATCAATACCGCCGATGAGCTCAACAACAATGTCTACGTCGTCGCGTGTGACCAGTTCGCTCGCATCCGCAGTCAAGTAAAGTCCCTGGACTTCAGGCGCGTCCTTGTGCTTGTCCACGTCGGAGACAGCCACGCCACGGACCTCGATCGGGCCACCGATGCGATTTTCCAAGTTCGAAGAGAATTCGCTGAGCAGGCGCAGCACTTCCGTGCCCACGGTGCCCTTACCCAACACGGCAATACCCACCGGGGTGCCGATGCCCTTGCCGGGGTAGTTTCCGTTGATGCCTTCAGCGCTGGCAACTGTCATGGTCAGGATGCTCCTTTTCGTTGCTGCAAAGTACAGGTTTGAACCGCTTGGTCTACTATCGCTTAAGCAAGCACTCAGGTCAATTAATATTCGCGGGCCAACAGGTCTTCCACAGTCTCGCGGCGCACCATCGGGGTGATCTGTCCGCCGCGCACGGACACGACAGCCGGACGTCCAAACGCGTTGTAATTCGAAGCCATGGAGTAGCAGTACGCGCCAGTCGCAGCCAACGCAATGAGATCGCCGGAGGAAATATCATTCGGCCACTTCGCATTCTCTACGAGAATGTCGCCGGACTCACAGTGCGAACCAACCAGGCGGGTATCGGTGTTGTCACCGTCGACGAAGCGGTTGACCACGCGGGCGTCGTAAAGCGCCCCGTAGAGCGCAGGGCGAATGTTGTCGCTCATGCCACCATCGACCGCGATGTAGCGACGAGATGTAGTGAACGAAGTATCGACGTCCTTAATCACACCCGCGGTGTACACCGTCACCGCAGAAGGACCAGCAATCGCACGTCCCGGCTCCACAACCACAGTCGGCGCGGCGATGCCGAGCTCGTCAGCGACATCCTGCACGGAGGCAAGCAGGTCGCGCGCAACCGCTGCGACGTCGAGCGGCTGCTCCCCTGACATATAAGCAATGCCGTAACCGCCGCCCAGATCAAGGTAGCCAAGCGCGACACCGCAGGTCTTCCACACTTCTGCGTACAGGCCGAGCACGCGCTCTGCAGCCAGTTTGAAGCCTTCAGCGTCGAAGACCTGGGAGCCGACGTGGCAGTGCAGGCCGGTCAACTGCAGCGAATCTGAGTCAATTGCTGCCACGGCCGCAGCAAGTGCGTCGCCAGTGGCCAGGGAAATGCCGAACTTCTGGTCTTCGTGGCTCGTCGCAATGAACTCGTGCGTGTGCGCGTCCACGCCGGGCTTCACGCGGATGAACACATCTTGGATGACACCGGCCTCGCGGGCGACAGCTTCCAGCTGTGCTAACTCTTGGTGAGAGTCGATGACCACATGCCCCACGCGCGAATCCACGCATAGGCGCAGAAACTCGTCGGACTTGTTGTTGCCGTGAACAGTGATGCGTTCCGGCGGGAAATCGGCTGCAAGTGCGATGCGGAGCTCGTTTTCACTCGCCACATCGAGGGCAAGACCTTCCTCATCCACCCAATGTGCAATGTGTCGGGTCAAAAAGGCCTTCGACGCGTAGTGCACATTTTCCGGCGCACGGAATGCTTCCGCCATGTCGCGGCAGCGAGAGCGGAAATCGTCCTCATCCACGACGACAACCGGGCTGCCGTATTCGGCGACGATCTCAGGCAGTGGCACACCAGCGATGGTCACTACCCCGTCTTCTTCACGCTTGGCGTTTCGCGGCCAAACGTGTGTGGGCAGTTCGTTGAAGTCGCCCTCGTCGGTGCTGTACGGGGTGGATACGAAAACAGTCATTACATCCGCTCCGGGGCGCTCACGCCGATCAGGCCCAGCGCGTTTGCAATCACCTGGCGTGTCGCCATCGCAAGTGCGAGACGTGCCGTGTGGATCGGCTCCGGCGCCTCGCCGGCCTTCGGCAGGATCTGGCAGGAGTCGTAGAACTTGTGGAAGGCGCTGGCCAACTCTTCGGTGTAGCGGGCAATGCGGTGCGGCTCGCGCAGCTCTGCGGCGGCGCGCACGACTGCAGGGAACTCACCGATCGTGCGGATCAGGTCTCCTTCCTTCTCGTGGGTCAGCAGGCCCAAGTCGATGTCCGCGACGTCGGGCAGCGTCACGCCGGCTTCCTTGGCCTTACGCTCAATCGAGCACAGGCGCGCGTGGCCGTACTGGACGTAGTAGACGGGGTTGTCGGAGGACTGCTTCGTCCACAGATCTAGGTCGATATCCAGCGAGGAGTCCACAGAGGAGCGCACCAGCGAGTAGCGCGCGCCATCCACGCCAATGGCGTCGACAAGATCCTCAAGCGTGATCACGGTGCCTGCACGCTTGGACATCTTCACCGCCTGGCCGTCGCGCACGAGGTTGACCATCTGACCGATGAGCACTTCGACGGCGTCCGCGTTGTAGCCCAGCGCCTGCGCCGCAGCCTTCAGACGTGCGATGTAGCCGTGGTGGTCCGCACCCAACATATAAATGGCAAGCGTGTGGTCGCGGTCGAACTTGTCCGCAACGTAGGCGATGTCGCCGGCGATGTATGCCGCGTCGCCGTCGGACTTGATCACCACACGGTCCTTGTCGTCGCCAAAGTCAGAGGAGCGCAGCCACCACGCGTTGTCAGCCTCATACAGGTTGCCGTTTTCCTTCAGGGTGGCAATCGCCTTATCCACCGCACCCGACTCGAACAGCGAGTTCTCATGGAAGTACACGTCGAAGTCCACGCCGAAATCGTGCAGCGACTGCTTAATCTGCGCGAACATCATCTCCACGCCAGCAGCGCGGAAGGTCTCCTGCACTTCAGCATCAGTGCCTTCGAGAGCATTGGGCTGCTTTTCGACGACCGCCTGAGCGATCTCGCGAATATAATCGCCCCCGTAACCATCCTCCGGGGTTGGATCCCCCTTGGCAGCAGCAACCAACGAACGCGCGAAGCGGTCGATCTGGCCACCGTGGTCGTTGAAGTAGTACTCGCGGGTCACCTTCGCGCCCGAAGCCTCAAGCACGCGGCCCAGCGAGTCACCCACCGCAGCCCAGCGGGTACCGCCGAGGTGAATCGGGCCGGTCGGGTTCGCCGAGACGAATTCCAGGTTCACCTTCTCGCCGGCGTAGATGTCGGAGTTGCCAAACGCGGCACCCTCCTCGAGCACCTTGGCTACCAGCTGGCCCTGGGCGTCTGCGGCGAGGCGCAGGTTAATAAAGCCGGGCCCTGCGATCTCAGCGGCGGCGATGGCTGGGTCCTCTGCCAAGACCTCTGCAAGCCAGCCTGCGAGTTCGCGCGGGTTCGTGCCCGCCTTCTTCGCCACTTGCAGTGCAATGTTGGTGGCGTAGTCGCCGTGCTCCGGATTTCGCGGGCGCTCCACAGTCACGGTGTCGGGGACAACAGAGGCGTCGAGATCATGGTCTGCAAGCACGCGCTCTGCGGCGGCTTTTACGGTGGTGGCAAGTTCTGCTGGCGTCATGGGCATGCAGTGTAATTGAGGGCTTTGACACGGGCGCATACGGATGGTCGTCGATACGCAAAGTGCGCTAATTCACATCCCCCTTGAGGGGCAAATCTTTTCACTTCGCTGCCTTGTTTGGCATATTTAGCCCATCGGGTCTCGCACGCCGAGGCCACGGTCACCCGTTTCTTTTTCCGTTCCTGTCTCGAAAGAGCCCTGTTTTATGGACCAATTCCAAATCTTCACCGACGCAGTCGGTGGCAGCACTGGTCTGTCGGCATTGGTGTCTACCCTGCCGCTGTTAACCTTCTTCATCATGCTGCTCGGCGTGAAAGCTCGCGCTCACACCTCGGGTTTTGTTGCACTTATCGTTGCAATTCTCGTGGCCATCTTCGGCTTCCATATGCCGACCGCGTTTGCCATCTCTTCCGCGTTCCGCGGTGGCCTCTTCGGCCTGTTCCCCATCGTATTCGTCATCCTGACGGCCATCTGGTTCTACCAGATCACGGTCGCTTCGGGTCGTTTCGAGGACCTTCGTCTTGTGTTCGACAAGATGGGCAACGGTGACGTTCGCATCCAGGCGATGCTCATCGCTTTCTGCTTCGGTGGCCTGCTTGAAGCCCTCGCCGGCTTCGGTGCCCCGGTTGCTATTACCGCGACGATGATTCTCGCGCTCGGCATCCCGCCACTGAAGGCCGCCACCGTGGTGCTTATTGCGAACACCGCTCCGGTGGCATTCGGCGCGGTCGCCATTCCGATTACCACCGCAGGTGACGTGGGTGGTCGTACGCTGGAGCAGACCGAGAACATCGCCGCCATCGTCGGCCACCAGACCCCGGTTCTGGCGTTCTTCGTGCCGTTCATCATTGCACTGCTTATCGACGGCTTCCGTGGCGTCAAGGAGACCGCCCCGGCCGCAGGTGTCATCGGTCTGGCTTTCGCGATCGCCCAGTGGTGGACCTCCAACCACTTCGCCTACCAGCTCACCGACGTTATTGCCTGCATCGTCGCACTTGGCGCCGCGTTTGTGCTGCTGCGTTTTTGGCAGCCGCGCGGTGTGGAAGCCATGCGTGAGCGCCTCGGCCTCGAGCCGTACACCGACGAAGATGGCGACACTGAAGCGCTCACCGGCAGCCGCGTCTGGATGGCACTCATGCCGTACGCAATCGTCGTTGTCGTGTTCGGCCTGGCAAACCTGGGCACCACGATTCCGACCTGGCTCAAGCAGTTCAAGATCTCGTTCCCGTGGCCAGTCATCGATGGCCAGCTGCTCAACGCTGCGGGCGAGCCGGTCAACACCGACTACTCATTCGCCTACATCAACAACCCGGGCTCGCTGATGGTCATTTCCGCCATCATCGTCTCCATCGCCTACATGGTGTTCAACGACAACGGTCGCTACAGCCTCACCTGGGGCCAAGTTGGTAAGGAGTTCGTGGACACCGCATGGAAGATGCGCTGGTCTGCCGTCACCATCATGCTGGTGCTCGCACTGGCATACGTGATGAACTACTCGGGTCAGACCGTGACCATTGGTGAGTTCTTTGCCAACCTCGGCCCGGCATTCGCGTTCTTCGCTCCGATGCTTGGCTGGGTCGGCGTGGCTGTGACTGGTTCCGACACCTCGGCCAACGCCCTGTTCGCCAACCTTCAGGTCACCGCCGCGAACAACCTTGGCCTCAACCCGGACCTCATGCTGGCTGCTAACACCACCGGTGGTGTTGTGGGCAAGATGATCTCCCCGCAGTCCCTCGCAATTGCCGCTACCGCGGTGAGCATGGAGGGCAAGGAGTCCGAGATTTTCAAGAAGGTCGTGGGCTGGTCCTTCGGCTTCTTGCTCGCAGTGTGCGTGATAGTCTTTCTGCAGTCGAACGTTCTAGAGGTCCTTGCTCCGGTCGTTCCGTAACTGCCATCCTTTTACGGTGCTCCCGAGGTCCAAGTGACCTCGGGAGTTTCGTCGTTTTCCCTGAGATTTCCCACGATAGGAGCCCGAAATGCGAGTAGCTCTGTTTTCTACTTGTATCGGCGACGCCCTCTTCCCTGACGCGCATAAGGCCTCGGCCATTGTGCTTTCCCGTCTCGGCTATGAGGTTGTCTTCCCCGAGCAACAAACCTGCTGCGGCCAGATGCACGTCAACACTGGCTACAAAGAACAAGCCGTCCCAATCATTGAGACGTACGTCGATGCCTTTGCAGACTCGTCGATTGACTACGTTGTGGCTCCTTCGGGCTCCTGCGCGGGAGCTGTCCGCGAGCAGCACGTCGAGCTTGCGGAGCGTTTCGGCTCCAAGGCGCTTGTCGACGGCGCAAAGATCGCCTCGAAGAAGACCTACGATCTCTCCGAATTCATCGTTGATGTCGCCGGCACCTACGACGTGGGCGCATTCTTCCCGCACCGCGTGACCTACCACTCCTCTTGCCACTCCCTGCGCTTCCTCAAGGTCGGCGACCGTCCGACCGAGCTGCTGCGCCACGTTGAGGGCCTTGAGCTTGTGGATCTGCCGAACTCCGAGGAGTGCTGCGGTTTCGGCGGCACATTCTCTGTGAAGATGCCTGAGGTGTCTTCCGCGATGGTGTCCGACAAGGTCCGCCACATCAAGGAGACCCAGGCGGAGTTTGTCACCGCTGGTGACTCCTCTTGCTTGATGAACATTGGTGGTGCACTGTCTCGCCAGCACCAAGGCATTCGTGCCGTGCACATGGCTGAGATCCTCGCCTCCACCAAGGAGCACCCCCTGACCCCGACGTCTGCGGTGTACACGAAGGAGAAGATGCTGTGAAGGTTGCACTCGGACAGCCCACGATGCCGCCGTTTGCCAACGGCCCGGCTCACCTGCGCGGCAAGGAGAAGTTCCAGAAGGCTGCGCACCACGAACTTAACGACGTCACCAAGCGCCGTAATTACCAGTACGCCACCACGACCATTCGTGTGAAGCGTCAGAACGTTGTCGACGAGCTGGATGACTGGCAGCAGCTGCGCGAAGCAGGCTCCACCATTAAGCGCGACGTTGCGGCACGTATGCCCGAGCTGCTTGAGCAGTTCGAGGAGAACGTGACCAAGCGCGGTGGCCACGTCCACTGGGCTCGCGACTCCAAGGAAGCCAACGAGATCATCCAGGGCCTGATCAAGGAGACTGGTGAGGACAAGGTCGTCAAGATCAAGTCCATGGCAACCCAGGAAATCGCTCTGAACGACGAGCTGGAAAAAGCCGGCATCTTCGCTCAGGAGACCGACCTGGCTGAGCTTATTGTGCAGCTCGGCGAGGACTTCCCGTCCCACATTCTCGTCCCGGCGATCCACCGCAACCGCGCGGAGATCCGCGACATCTTCGCCGCGAAGATGCCGAACACGGACGAGACGCTGACCCAGGAACCTGCCGAACTCGCAGAGGCTGCACGTCAGTACCTGCGCCAGCAGTTCATGGAGGCAAAGGTTGCCATTTCCGGCGCCAACTTCGGTTGCGCCGATACCGGCACCGTCTCCATCGTCGAGTCTGAGGGCAACGGCCGTATGTGCCTGACGCTGCCGGAGACGCTTATCACCGTGATGGGCATTGAGAAGCTCCTGCCGAGCTTCGATGACCTGGGTGTGTTCCTGCAGCTGCTGCCGCGCTCCTCTACTGGCGAGCGCATGAACCCGTACACCTCCCTGTGGTCCGGCGTGACCGAGGGCGACGGCCCGCAGAACTTCCACATTGTTTTGCTGGATAACGGTCGTACCGCTGCAATGTCCAACGAGATCGGGCGCGAGGCACTGAAGTGCATCCGCTGCTCGGCTTGCTTGAACGTGTGCCCGGTCTACGAGCGTGCCGGCGGCCACTCCTACGGCTCCACCTACCCGGGCCCGATTGGTGCGATCCTGACCCCGCAGCTCACAGGTATCGATTCTTCGGACGACCCGAACGGTTCCCTGCCGTACGCGTCCTCGCTGTGCGGTCGCTGCAACGAGGTGTGCCCGGTGAAGATCCCGATCACCGACATTCTGTTGGAGCTGCGCTACCAGAAGGCAAAGAACGAGCCGAACCGCATGGAGCAGGCTGCGTTCGCGTCGCTGGCTCAGGTGTGGGGCCGCAGCAACGTGTGGAACCGTCTGGTCCGCATGGTTGCGCTTGGTCGTGTGCTCGGCGGCTTTAACGGCAAGATCGAGACCATGCCGCCTCCAATCTCCGGCTGGACTGGCTACCGCGATGTTGCGGTGCCGCCGAAGAAGTCCTTCCGCCAGTGGTGGGAGACGGACGAGGCGAAGCGTCTGCTGTCCGAGGCACGTGAGCAGGGCATTCCGAACGGCCAGAAGGTCAACACCAAGCCGATCGAGGAGGAGAAGTAAATGACTACCACTACTGGTAATGCTGCAGGCTCCCCCGCCCGCGACTCCCGTAACGAGGCTGCGAAGCGCGAGATTCTCAAGCGCATCCGCAACGCCCACAAGCTCTCTAATGTTCCGGAGCATGTCGAGGTGGTCCGCGAGTACCGCACCACGTCCGACATCAAGGGCGACGAGCTGCGCGAAATCCTTATCGACCGTCTTGTGGACTACAAGGCTGACGTTGTGGAAACCACCGAGCAGACGCTTGGCGACGACCTGCTGAAGGTGCTTGCAGACCGCAAGTGCAAGGACGTTGTCTACGCACCGGGCCTGGATGCCTCCCTGTTCGACGGTTTCTCCGGCACTGCCCGTCCGGATGACGTCACGTCGGATCCGCGTGCGCTGGGCGATGTGGACGCCGTGGTGACGGATTCCCACGTCACCTCCGCGCAGACCGGCTCGATCGTGCTGGAGGCTGGCGACGTGTGCGGCCGCCGCGCGCTGTCTCTGGTTCCGGACCGCCACATCTGCATCGTGCGTGCAAATTCCGTGGTCTACGGTGTGCCAGAGATGATCGCCCGTATCAACCCGGAGCACCCGGCCACGATGATTTCTGGCCCGTCCGCTACTTCTGACATCGAGCTCGTGCGCGTCGAAGGCGTGCACGGCCCGCGTGACCTCATCGTCATGGTCGTGAAGTAACACTCCCTCTTCCCCGGCGCCTTCGCCGGGGCGAGATACACGAAATGGCCGGTCCCTTTTGGGGCCGGCCATTTCGCTGTCATTGTTTCCCGTGTCACGCCGTTCCCGCGGCGCACAATCATTATGAAACACCGGTGTTGAGAAACCATGGCGTGTGGCTGAGAGTGTCCTGAGGGTTTCGTCGTGAAGCGCTGCACCAATTTCTTCTGCCCACACACGGGGTGCTAGTGTGATCGGCATTGTCTCCGTAGCTCAGTGGATTAGAGCATTGGTTTCCGGTACCAAAGGTCGCAGGTTCGAATCCTGTCGGGGACACGCTGTCATGAGTCGCGACATGCTTGACGGATGAGTC
>NZ_KV787064.1:0-1198 GCF_001806995.1 Corynebacterium sp. HMSC11D10 | reverse complement strand
GGGTTAAGTAGCAAAATGTGTGTCTGATTTTCGCAGTCCTCACTGCTCAGACGGCATAAATCGGCCGTATATAAGGTTTCGCACCTTATATATGCTCGATTCTCGTTCAATCCACCGGAATGGCATCCTCATGTGCTAGTCGGGGATTGGTGTGCTTTCTGGGTGAGTAGAAACAGACCACGTTGCCCAGTATGCGCTGGGGAAATGAAGAAAAATGGCACCACTTCCAAAGGCACAACCGGGTGGCGGTGCAAAAACCCAGATTGCGGCAGCTCGACGACACGCCGCCGCACCGATCACACCCAAACTCGCGACTTTCAAGCGTTCATCTCTTATGCGACTTGCACCGCCTCATTGGCCGAGGTCGCTCGCCTGCGAAACATCAGCCGGTGGACCCTAGATCGCCGATTCGCGCCGTTTCGGCTCATCGATGTGCCCAACGATGGTGAACCTCACCGCGTCTATGACCAGATCTTCATCGACGGTACCTACACCGCCGCTGGCTGCCTCCTCGTCGCGGCCAGCTATGACCACGTCATCGCATGGCACTGGGCGAAAAGCGAAACCGCCCACGCCTACACCCAATTGCTCAAAAAGATCGCCGAGCCACTATGTGTGGTCCTCGACGGCGGACAAGGAGCACTCACCGCCATTAAAGCGTGCTGGCCAAACACGCTCATTCAGCGCTGCCTAGTCCATGCCCAACGCGCGATCCGTCGCTACACGTCGACCCAACCACGCACCGACGCGGGCAAGGCGATCTACGCACTGGCGTTGAAACTGACCCGCATCACCACACTTGACCAGGCACGCGAATGGACACTGCGTCTCCACGACTTCGGACAGGTCTATAAAGCATTCCTCGACGAAAAGACCCCCGTGCCAAAAGAACGGCGCACGCTGAATCACCAGTGGGAATGGACCCACCTGCGAGTTCGCAAGGCATACAACTCCCTGCTGCACCTCTCACGGAAAGGATGGCTGTTTACCTACCTGCAGCCGCCCAAAAACGCACTCGAGCCAAACCGGTGGGTCTCAACAACCAACAGCCTCGAAGGCGGCATCAACGCCCAGCTCAAACGCATCGCCGATGCACACCGCGGCAGGTCAGGAGAACGCCAACGAAAAATGCTCGAGTGGTGCCTGTATGCAAAAACGCAACTGCCTGACGATCCACTCACGATCGCCAGGCGGTGCA
>NZ_KV787063.1:1132-2308 GCF_001806995.1 Corynebacterium sp. HMSC11D10 | reverse complement strand
CTAGTGTACTGTCTCAAAAATAAATGCTCTGTAAAATCGTCTATGCTTGCTCGTTGATTACACCGTTGGAGGCAAAGAAATGAGCGCCCAAGATATCGTCCTGAGTCCTGAGGAAAGCGCCGAGCTGAGCCGTCGCACACGATCAGCCACCATCAGTCAGCGTGACGGTCGCCGCGCGAGGGTCATCCTGTTAGCTGCTCAAGGTTGTTCAAGGGTTGAAATAGCCCGCCTGGTTGGATTCTCTCTTCGCTCAGTCACTCTTTGGTGCAAGCGTTTTCAAGAACAGGGACTAGACGGTTTGATCGATAAGCCTGGCCGCGGACGTAAGTCATTCTTGCCGCCAGACGCTATGGCTCGAGTGCTTGAAAAAGTGGTTCAACCTCGTATTGGCCAGCCTCGCTGGAGCTGCCGAAGCATGGCGCAAGTCGCGGGTATTTCTCCGGCCAGCGTCCAGCGTATATGGGCTGCCAATGACATAAAGCCGCACCTGACTCGTACGTTCAAGCTGTCCAACGATCCCAACTTCGAAGAGAAATTCTGGGACGTCATCGGGTTGTATCTGGACCCGCCAGACAAGGCACTGGTGCTCTGCTGCGATGAAAAAAGCCAGGTTCAGGCTTTAGAACGTACCCAGCCGGGACTGCCTTTGGGCATCGGTCATATCCGCACGCAATCGCACGATTATATTCGTCACGGCACCGTCACCCTGTTCACTGCGCTCGATTACCTTGAGGGGCGGTTGATCAGCGCTATCGAGCGCCAACACCGGCATCAGGAGTGGCTGGACTTCCTAAAGAAAATCAATAGGGAAACGCCCAAGCACCTTCAATTGCACCTGATCGTCGACAACTACGCCACGCACAAACATCCGAAAGTGAAGGCCTGGCTCGAAAAGCACAAGCGCTTCCATATGCATTTCACCCCGACCTCAAGTTCGTGGATGAACATGGTCGAGCGCTTCTTTCGCGACATCACGGTGTACCTGCGCGACGGCAGCTTCAGCTCGGTTCGCGAGTTGGAAAGCTCAATCACCACATTTCTGGCACTGCGAAATGCCCAGCCGACTCGCTACGTTTGGAACGCTAAGGGAGAAGATATTTTGAACAAAATACAGCGAGCCCGCGCGGCAATGACCACGCAGGCATGAGAGAAGTTAATTTTGAGACGGTACACTAG
>NZ_KV787063.1:0-132 GCF_001806995.1 Corynebacterium sp. HMSC11D10 | reverse complement strand
TCACCCCGACCTCAAGTTCGTGGATGAACATGGTTGAGCGCTTCTTTCGTGACATCACGGTATACCTGCGCGACGGTAGTTTCAGCTCGATTCGCGAATTGGAAAGCTCAATCACCACATTTCTGGCACTGC
>NZ_KV787062.1:0-19678 GCF_001806995.1 Corynebacterium sp. HMSC11D10 | reverse complement strand
GGACTCCTTGTCCAAAAACTCTATGGACATAACATTGATCGTCTAGTCCGGCAGAAGGTCTAGCTAGACGATCCGCCTGCCACGACCGATCATTCAACGCCGAGGGCCACTTTGACTAGGTGGGCAGCGAAAGCGGGCAAGGCAACACCCTCGGACCGGGCGTGCGATTCGAGCTCCTGCGCATCTTCCGGCAGTCCCAACTTCGCGGCCCCCTGCAGTGCCTTCTTGTCGAAGACCGGCGCCAACTCCGGCCACACCCCCTGCGCCTCGCGGGCGAACATGGTTGCGCAGGCGGGGCCGACGCCGTCGAACACCTCCAGTGACGACGGGGCGCCGGGGCGGAGGTTGCGCAGGTCGCCGGAGTAGTCGTCGCAAAGCAGGTGCGCCATGGCGTGGAGGCGGGTGGCGGTGGATTCGTCGTAACGCGCGTAGCCGGCGGCGCCGAAGATGCGGATCAATTGCGAGCGCGGCGCTTCAACCAGTGCAGATGGTGAGGTCAGGCCGGCGTCGAACAGTCCGCGTGCGGCGTCGACGGCGACGGTGGCGCGTATGGGCTTCGCTTGCAGCATGCACAGGACGAGGAGCTGGAAGAGGGACGTGGGGTCGTCGTCAAGCGAAATGCCCGCGTCTTCAGCGAAGGTGCTCACGCAGGGCTTCTTCGAGTTCCACGCGGGCGCGCTCGAGGGCTGCTTCCCAAACAGCGGAGGCGCCTTCGTCGGCGGAGTCCGAAACCTGCTTGAGCAGGGTCAGCGGGACGCCAAAGGTGGAGCAGACGGCAGCAAGCGCGTAGCCCTCCATGTCGACGAGTTGGCATTCCTTGGCGAGCTCGTCGCGAAGATCAGAGCGGTTCACAAACGCATCACCGGTGGCCAGCTTCGCCTTCGGCAGGTCGGTGAGGGGTTCGAAGTTGAACCAGCGTGGGTAGACAAAGTCGGTGATGTCGGAGGTGCCGCCGACTTTGAAGTCGTGCTTGACGGCGTCGGAAATTTCGTAGACGCCGGGGGCGAGGTCCACAAGCGCGCCTGCGGTGCCAACGTTGATGACGCGTGACGGCAGCGGGCCTTCGGAGAGGCGGCGGGTCAGGGCGATCGCGGCGGGCAGGGTGCCGATGCCGGTGATGAGTACTTCGTGGTCGCCCCCGGACATGATGTCGGCGGCTTCTTCTTTCATGGCTGCAACGATGAGCAAATCAGACATAGTTGCTTATCGTATGCGGGCAGGCTGCGGCTCCACCACTGTTGCGCCTTCGCGCTCGGATGCGGCGCGGGAGTTGGCGCGGGCGCGTTGGATGCCTCGCCAGGAGAGGGCGGCTCCGATTGCAACGATAAGCAAGCGGACGACCCAGAGTCCGCTGGTCATGCCGGCATACGACAAGACGACGGGCAGGTTCAGCAACACGACCAGGGTGCCGACGACGCCGCCGAGCGCGATGGGGTTCATACGGCTGACCATCCAGGCTCCGATGGGTGCGGCGATGACACCACCGATGAGCAAGGCCAGCACGCCCGCGAGATTTGCGACGAGGTCACGCCACATCCCAACCGCGAACCCGAGTGTTGCGGCGAGGGTGACCAGGAATTCGGCGGTGTTGACGGTGCCGACGATGCGTCGCGGCTCGGCACGGCCTGCGGTAAGCAGCGTGGAGGTGGTGACGGGTCCCCAACCTCCGCCACCGGTGGCGTCGATGAATCCGCCGAAGAGCCCGAGGCCCGCGAGGAAACCGCGCGAGTGAGGCTTCGTGGCGAGCGTGCGTTGGGTGAGGCCCCGGGCGAAGCGCAGCATGAGGTTCAGGCCGATCAGTGCGAGGATCAGCGACATCACCGGGCGCGCTGCGTCGGTGGACAGCCGCACGAGCACGGTTGCGCCGATAAACGCCCCGATGGCGCCGGGGATGCCGATCGCGCAGGCGGTGCGCCAATCCACGTTGCCGAAGCGCGTGTGAGCTACGCCGGAGGCGAGTGTGGTGCCCAGCTCCGCGGTGTGGACAACGGCGGAGGCGGCGGCCGGGGTGATACCGGCGAGCGCGATGAGCATGGTGGAAGAGGTGGCGCCAAAGCCCATGCCGAGGCCGCCGTCGACAAGTTGTGCGGCAAGACCTGCGACTGCGATGAGCAGCAATGTTTCAAGTTTGTACATGTCAGGCGTCTTTCTCGGCGGCGCGGTATCGGTTGGCGACGATCCGCGCGAGGTCTGTGGTCAGCGGCCCAGATGCCGGCAGGTGGTCTGGGATCCGGTCGAGCAGGGTTCCGTGGGTGACAAACAGTGGGAGCACATGCGTATCTGTGAAATGCCGCTGACCACGCGTCGCCGACACCACCGCCGTTTCCACCCCGGCACGCATGGCCACTTCGGCGGCGAGGCGGTCGTAGTTGGCGGCTTGTTCAGGGTTGGAGGTGCCGACTGGGAAGAGGGTTGCGTGGGTGGCGGTGGGGTCGTCGATACGCAAGCGGCGCGCGAGGACATCCGCGATGTCGCCGCCGGTGCCGAGCGGCTCGGCGAGCACGAGGTCGCAGTGCTGGCGGGCTTCGGCGAGGTGGCGCGGCACGTCGACCTTGGCGTGGAATGCGCGGGTGAACAGCAGCGGAACCACAATCGCGCGCGACGAGGATAAGGAGGCGGCTGCCTCGGCGAGGGTGGGTGTGTCGAACTCCAGGTGGGCGTCGGCCCACTCCACGCCGAGTTGCGCGGCCGCGGCTTGGGTGAGCGCGCGGATGCCTTCCTTGGCGCGGGGGTGCCGCGAGCCGTGGGAAAGGGTGATCAGCGCGGTCATGGTTGTTACCGCAGGCGCTTTCCGACGAGCCCAGCCGCCAGCGTGTTGCCAGTTGACTGGTCGACGAGCAGGAAGTTACCCACCGCACCGCGGGCTGCGTACTGCTCGACGGGCAGTTCGTCGGCGGTATGGATGGTCACGTGCGCGATGTCGTTGAGCGCAACCGCCTCGGGTGCGGTGTTGTCGCCGTCGGCCCCGTCGATGTCCAGGACGCGATCCACGCTGGCCACGCGGGCGCGGACGAACGCGGTGCCGATGCGGAGCTTCACGGCCTGGCCTGCGCGCAGGTCCTTCTCGTTGAGGCCGACGACGGTGGCATCGAACTCGCGCACATCCTCGGGGCGTGAGCCGGAGGCCAGCAGGTCGCCGCGGGTGAGGTCGATGTCGTCGGCAAGCCGCAGCGCAACGGAGTCGCCGGCATGGGCGGTGTCCACGGGGCCGTCGGCGGTGTCGATGCCGGCAACGGTGGTGGTGCGGCCGTAGGGGGCGAGGATCTCGTCGCCAACCGTGATCGATCCGGCGTTGACGCGGCCCGCGTAGGCACGGTAGTCGGAGGCGTGTTCACGCAGCACGACCTGGATGTTGAAACGGAAGTCCAGGTCATCGGCGCGGCCGCGCTGCACGGGGATGCTCTCCAGCAGTTCGAGCACGGTCGGGCCGGTGTACCAGGGCGTCGCGTCGCTGCGCTCCGCGACGTTATCGCCGCGCAGCGCGGAAATCGGCACGACGTGCGGCTCCTCGATGCCGAGTTCGCCGGCCTTGGCGTCGAATTCGGCCTTGATCTCGTCGAAACGCTGCTGCGAATAATCAACGAGGTCGATCTTGTTCACCGCCAGGATCACGGTGCGTACGCCGAGCAGTTTGGCCACGGTGAGGTGGCGGATGGTTTGTTCGACGACGCCGTTGCGGGCGTCGACAAGCAGCACCACCACTTGCGACGTGGACATGCCAGTGACGGTGTTGCGTGTGTACTGCACGTGGCCAGGGGTATCGGCGAGGATGAACGTGCGCTTGTCGGTGGCGAAGTAGCGGTAGGCCACGTCGATAGTGATGCCCTGCTCACGCTCAGCGCGCAGGCCGTCGACCAGCAACGACAGGTCCAGGCCCTCAAAGCCGCGGTCGGCGGAGGTCTGCTCGACGGAGGCGAGCTGGTCGGCGAGCACCGACTTGGTGTCATGCAGCAGGCGGCCGACGAAGGTGGATTTGCCGTCGTCGACGGAGCCGGCGGTGCACAGGCGCAGCGTCTCGCGGGCGGACAGCGCGGCGGTGGCAGTTTCGGCAGCGCCGGTTTCAGGGGCGTTTTCGGAGGTAGTAGTGGGGGCGATGGTTGGGGCGGTCATCAGAAGTAGCCTTCCTTCTTGCGGTCTTCCATGGCGGATTCGCTCAGGCGGTCGTCGGCACGAGTTGCGCCGCGTTCGGTCAGAGTGGAGTTGGCGATCTCGACGAGGACCTCGTCGATCGTTTCTGCGTCGGAGTCGACGGCGCCGGTGCAGGACATGTCGCCGACGGTGCGGTAGCGCACCCGGCGCGTGTGAAGCTGTTCGCCGTCGCGGGGGCCTCCCCATTCGCCGGGGGTGAGCCACATGCCGTCGCGGCCGAACACTTCGCGGTCGTGGGCGTAGTAGATGGATGGCAGTTCAATGCCGCGCGCACCGATGTATTCCCACACGTCGGCTTCGGTCCAGTTGGAGATTGGGAACACGCGAACGTTTTCGCCGGGCAGGGTTGCGCCGTTGTAGAGGTCCCACAGTTCGGGGCGTTGGCGGCGCGGGTCCCAGCCGCCGAAGGAGTCGCGCACAGAGAAGACGCGTTCTTTGGCGCGGGCACGCTCTTCGTCGCGACGCGCCCCGCCCAGCACGGCGTTGTATCCGACTTCGGCGATGGTTTCCACCAGCGGCACGGTCTGCAGCGGATTACGGGTGCCGTCGGGGCGTTCCTGCAGGTCACCGCGATCGATCCAATCCTGCACATGCGCGACTCGCAGACGGAGCCCATGCTTATCGACGACACCATCCCGGAACTCAATCACCTCCGGGAAGTTATGCCCCGTATCCACGTGCAGCAGCTCAATCGGCGGCTTAGCCGGGTAGAACGCGCGGCGCGCCAGCTCCAGCACCACGCAGGAATCCTTCCCGCCGGAAAACAGCAGGCCAATCTTGTCGAACTGCCCCGCCACCTCACGGATGATGTGGATCGACTCGTTTTCTAAATCTTTCAAGTGCGGCGACAGTTGCGTTGCCGTTGCCGTTGCTTGCGTCATTGTGTTGCTCCTTGTTGTCCGGTTGTTGCGCTTCTCGGCTATTCGTGCAGGCCGCACTCTGTCTTGGTGGCAAACGCCCAGCGCCCGGCGCGTGGGTCGTCCCCTTCCGCCACGGGCAGGGTGCAGGTGGCACAGCCGATGGAGGGGTAGCCCTGTCGGGTCAGCGGGTGGATGATCAGGTCGTTGTCGCGCTCGAATGCGGCGGTGTCTTCCAGGGACCAGGTGACCAGCGGGGAGATCTTCAACCGGCCGGTCGCATCGAGGCTGAGCGCGGGCGCGTCGGCACGGGTGGGCCCGTCGGCGCGGCGCAGCCCGGTGATCCAGCCGGCGTACGGGCTCATATGCACCGCCAGCGGCTCGACCTTGCGCATGCGGCAGCACGCACCCGGGGCGCGCAGGTACAGGTTCGGCCCATACGTCTCGTCCTGCTGCGCGCGGGTCAGTTGCGCCTTCGCCCGCACCAAGCGGTGCGAGGGGTAGCGCGCCTCCACCTGGTCGGCCACCTCCAGGGTTTCCGGGAAGTGGTACTCGGTGTCCAGGAACAGAAAGTCCGCGCCGGGAAGGTGGCGCTCGGCCAGTTCGGCGAGCACCGTGTTTTCCATAGACAGGGTCACGACGAGTGGGCCCGGCGCGTACTCGTTCGCCCACTGAAGAATCTCGGAGGCGGGGGCGTTGTGGAGTTTGGCGGCCCAGTCGTCGACAAGCAATGCGTTTTGCTGCGCCACCTCTTCGGACAACGGCGATGTCGTTGTCGGGCCGTCGGGGCTGATATCGGGATCGCGGAAGTTGCTGGGCTGGTTGAGCAGGTTGATCATTGGTTGCCTTTCAATGCGCCGGTGTGGCCGTGGCGTGCGAGCGAGGCCTGCAGCGCTTCTTCCGTGGATGGCGCCTTCGACGGCGCGCCTTGCGGGTCGTCCTGGCCGTGGAACTTCACCTCGAAGATGCGGAGGCATTCGCAGCACTTCCACGCGAATTCGGTCTGTTCGTTCGGCCACAGGTCCTCGCCGCCGCAGTACGGGCAGAAAGTGGGAAAGTTGCGGTTCGGGTTTGGTTCGCGGCGAAAGCTCATCGCAGATCCTCCTCATCGGCGCGCGCGACCCAGTCACGGAATGTCTCAGCGCCCTCACGCTTATCGACGAAGCGCTGCACCACCCGGGCCACATACTCCGTCAACTCACTGGACAACACCTTGTGACCACGCAGTTTCCGGCCAAAGTTCGCGCCCTCGCCGATCGTGCCGCCAAGGTGCACCTGGAAGCCCTCGACCTTCTCGCCGTGGCCGTTGTCCACCATCTGGCCCTTCAAACCGATGTCGGAGACCTGGTGGCGGGCGCAGGCGTTCGGGCAACCGTTGAGCGAAATGGTGATCGGCGAGTCCAGGTCCCCGAAGCGCTCCTCCAGCTCGTCGGCCAGCTCGATGGCGCGGGACTTGGTGGTCACGTGCGCCAACTTGCAGTACTCCAGACCGGTGCAGCTGAGCAGGCCGCGGCGGAACTCAGACGGCTTGGAGTACAGGCCCATCTCCTCCAGATCCGCCTGCAGGTTTGCTGCGGTGTCCGGCGCAACCCCGAGCAGCAGGACCTCCTTGAACGGGGTGAACCGCAGATCCGTCACGCCGTACTTCTCCGCCAGGTCAGCCAGGGCGATGAGCTGCTCGCCCGACATGTGGCCCAACGTTGGCTTCACGCCGATGTAGACGTTGCCGTCTTTCTGCTCATGCACGCCGATGTGGTCACGATCCACCAGATTGTTCGGGGCGTGCGGGCCGTCCGGGAGCCTGTACCCCAAGTAGTCCTCCTCGAGGATCTGGCGGAACTTCTCCACACCCCACTCCGCGACCAGGAACTTCAGACGTGCACGGTTGCGCAGGCGACGGTAACCGTAATCGCGGAAGATGCGCACCACGTTCGACCACACGTCCGGGACCTGCTCGAGGGTGACAAAGGCGCCGAGGGATTGTGCCAGCATCGGGTTCGTCGACAAGCCTCCGCCCACGTAGCACTCGAAGCCGGGGCCGAGTTCAGGGTGCTCGACGCCGATGAATGCGAGATCGTTGATCTCGTGGACCACGTCCTGGCGTGCGTTGCCGGAGATCGCGGACTTGAACTTGCGCGGCAGGTTTTGGAACTCCTCTGCGGTAACGATCTCCTGGATCTGCCGAATCGCGGGCGTGGCGTCGATGATCTCATCCTTGGCAATGCCGGCCACCGGCGAGCCCAAGATCACGCGCGGCACATCCCCGCAGGCATCCCAGGTGTTCAGGCCGTTCGCCTCCAGCTTCTCCCAGATCGCCGGGACGTCCTCGATGCGCACCCAGTGGAACTGGATGTTCTGCCGATCCGTCAGGTCCACCGTGGAGCGGGCGTAATCGCAGGACAACTCCCCGACGGCGCGGGCCTGCGCGGTGGAGCAAATGCCGCCGTCGAAACGGATGCGCATCATGAAGTACTTGTCTTCCAGGACCGTGTTGTCCTCACCGGTGAACTCACCGCCCAGGTTCTGTTTGCGCTGGGTGTACAGGCCAAGCCACTTGAAGCGCGGGTACAGATCCTCGCGGTCAATCGAGTCGAAGCCGCCCTTGGAATAGGTATCGATCACACGCTGCTTCACGTCGAGGACCGGGGACGCCTGCTTGATTTCTTCATCGTGGTTGAGCGGCGCGGTGCCGTCGATAAGCCATTGCCCCTGCGGCTTCTTTGCGCGCGGTTTCGCGGTTTTCGTTGGTGCGGTCACGGGCCCTCCAAAAAGTAGACCGGTCGGTTCGGCGATGCTGTTCATTTCGGTGTTGATGGGCAAGCATGCCGTACCGGCCTGTCTAGCACAACCAAAACGCCGAAACTGCCGGTTAAGCGCGTGAATGTAATGCATTGAATGTTTGTTTACGAGCCCGCTTTAAGCACCTCTAAGGACACGAATGTAAATCGCCAAAACTTTAAGACCGCTCTGTCTATGCGCTATAGTAACGGCCAACGAGAAAATCCCCCTTTTGCGAAAGGACCATCACCCATGAGCTTGCGCGTCGCCGTAGTCGGCGCCGGCCCCGCCGGCATTTACGCCTCTGACCTGCTCATCCGCAACGAAGAGCACGATATTCACGTCGACCTTTTCGAGCAGATGCCAGCCCCGTTCGGCCTCATCCGCTACGGTGTTGCGCCCGACCACCCACGCATCAAGGGCATTGTGAAATCCCTGCACAACGTGCTGGACAAAGACAACCTGCGCCTTATCGCCAACGTGACCGTCGGCCGCGACATCACCATCGACGAGCTGCGCGACTACTACGACGCCGTCGTCCTCTCCACCGGCGCTGTACGCGACCGCGAGCTGCTCATCCCGGGCGGCGACAAGTCCATCGGTGCCGGCGAGTTTGTCGGTTTCTACGACGGCAACCCGCGCTTCGAGCGCGATTGGAACCTCGAGGCCAAGGAAGTCGCCGTCATCGGCGTGGGCAACGTGGCCCTGGATATCTCCCGCGTGCTGGCCAAGACCGCCGACGAGCTCGCCGTCACCGAGATCCCGGACAACGTCTACGAGTCCCTGAAGAAGAACCAGGCCGAGACCGTCCACATGTTCGGCCGCCGCGGCCCCGCCCAGGCGAAGTTCACCCCGAAGGAACTGCGCGAACTCGACGAGTCCGACACCATCCAGGTGCTCGTCGACCCGGAGGACATCGACTACGACCAACTCTCCGAAGAAGTCCGTCGCGCCGACAAGTCCATCGACCTCAACTGCCAGGTGCTTGAGCAGTACGCCATGCGCGAGCCGGACGACTCACCGCACAAGATCTACATCCACTTCTTCGAGGAACCGGTTGAGGTGCTTACCGACGACGCCGGCAACATCACCGGCCTACGCACCGAGCGCCAGGAACTCGACGGCGAGGGCGGCATCCGCGGCACCGGCAAGTTCACCGACTGGCCGGTCCAGCAGGTCTACCACGCCGTTGGCTACCGCTCCGAGCCGGTCGAGGGCGTCCCGTTCGACCTTGAGCGCCATGTCATCCCGAACGACGGCGGCCGCGTCCTCGTCACCGCCGAAGAGGGTGCCGCACCGGAGGAGAAGCTCTACGTCACCGGCTGGATCAAGCGCGGCCCGGTCGGCCTGATCGGCAACACCAAGTCGGACGCGAAGGAAACCACCGACATGCTCATCGCCGACGCCGACGCCGGCAAGCTCGCCACCCCGGCCCACACCGGCAAGGACGAGATCCTCGACCTGCTTCGCGAGCGCGGCATCGACTACGCCACCTGGGCCGGCTGGTACAAGCTCGACGAGGCCGAGCGCGCCCTCGGCGCCGCCGACGCGACCTTCCCGCGTGAGCGCAAGAAGATCGTCGAGTGGGAAGACATGCTGGGTCACTCCCGCGCCGGCGAGTAACGCCGGCGCCCCGGCGCTCCGGCGCCCCCGTGGCGTGCGCCAGAAGCGCGCCTCGTCATGTACACCGAATCGACACGTCCACGCGACGTGTCGATTTTTCGTTGCACAATCGACATGACGCACCCCGCGCACCGTAGCGGCCCCCACAGCCCAAAAGGCGATATCGTCTTTTGCACCAATCACCGAGCCGCGACCTGGGGTTTTACAACGGCGCACCCTGTAAAAGACGATATCGGGGGTTAGCGTCGGGTCAGCACCTCGAGCGCTGCTGTGTTCAGAAACACCTTCGACCGCCCCGCCTTCTGTTCTTCGAGGATGCCGGCCTCGACAAGCTGCGACAGCCACATCGATGCTGTCTGCCGCTTCGCCAGTCCCGCATCGATCACGTCCGTGATGCGGACATACGGCTGAACGAACAGCAGCTCCGCCAGTTCGGCTGCTGGCGAGATGCCGGCTTCGCGGACACGGGCGGTGGTGGTGTCCTGGAGGGTGCAGAGGTCGTCGATAAGCAAGCTTGTGCTCCGGGCCGACTCGGTCACCGCGTTGACCATGAACAGGATCCACTGCTCCCACCCACCGTCTGCGGTGACCGCGCGCAGCAGCCGGTAATACTCCGCTTTCCTATCGACGATCGTCCCTGACAGATACAGCACCGGCAGTGACAACACCTTCTCTTGCAGCAACAACAAGATGTTGAGGATGCGGCCGGTGCGGCCGTTGCCGTCGTAAAACGGGTGGATAGCTTCGAACTGATAATGCGTCACCGCCATCAACACCAGCGGATCCAACCCGTGGTCCGAGTAGATGTAGCGTTCCCACGCCGAAAGGTGGCGTTGCAGCACGTCGAGGCCTTCGGGTGGGGTGTATGCGCGCGTGCCCGTGACCGGGTCGCCGATGTAGGTACCCGGTGTTGAGCGGAGCGTGGCCTGCCCACCCTGCAGGGTCGAGCACACCTCAACCGCAACCTTCTCCGACACCGGCCTATCCGCGATCAGGTCCACGCCGCGCCGCAGAGCATCGCGGTAGCGCAGCGCTTCCTTGGTTGCCGGCGTAGGCTCCGGATCGATGCTCCACTGAGCCCGGAACAGCTCATCGTTCGTGGTCACAATGTTTTCGATCTCTGTCGATGCCTGCGCCTCACGCAACGGGATCGTGGAGGTGATGATCTCCGGGTTCGGGATCAACCGGCATGCGGTGTTGAGGGCGGCCAGTTCGCTGCGGGCGTCGATAACAGCCTTGAGCACCTTTGCGGTCTCAAGCGTGTGCTGTGGTGGCAGCGGCGGCAGATCGTTGTACGGCTTCGCAGGGTCGAACGCCGCTGTGTTTCCGGTCATGTCGAAAGAATAAACACGTCCGCGCGACGTGTCGATTTTTTGTTGCAAAATCGACATGACGCACCCCGCGGACCGCTGCTACAACCACAGCCCAAAAGGCGATATCGTCTTTTGCACCAATCACCGAGCCGCGACCTGGGGTTTTGCAGTGGCCCACCCTGCAAAAGGCGATATCGTCTTTTAGGCAGCAGCACGCCAGAAACGTCTACACTTGCCCGGTTACCTACAGAAAGGGCACCCACGTGGATCTCATCCGCTTAACCACGCGGTTTGGAAAACGCTACGCGCCGACGATTGCGCTGGTGATCGTGCTCCAGCTGGTCACGACCCTGGCCACGCTGTACTTGCCGGATTTGAACGCGGACATCATCAATAACGGTGTCGCGCAGGCTGACGTGCCGTATATCTGGCGGGTTGGCCGCACGATGCTGGTGGTGGCGCTGGTGCAGGTCGTGGCGGCGATCGGGGCGACGTGGTTCGCATCCAAGGCCGCGATGAAAACGGGCCGCGATGTCCGCGCGGCGGTGTACGAGCGCGTGACGGGCTTTGACCACGAGGACATGTCGCACTTCGGCACCGCCACCTTGGTCACGCGCGGGACGAACGACGTGCAGCAGGTGCAGATGACGTTCCTGCTGTTCATGAACTTTATGGTGGCGGCGCCGATCATGGCTATCGGCGGCATCATTATGGCGTTGCGCCAGGATGCGGGTATGTCGTGGCTGGTGGTCACGGCGGTGTTGGTGCTCACCGTGGTTGTCGGTATCACTGCGGCCCTGTTGATGCCGATGTTCCGCAAGATGCAGTCGAAGCTGGACAACATCAACGGTCTGCTGCGCGAACAGATCGCCGGCATCCGTGTGGTGCGTGCGTTCGGCCGCGAGGAGTTCGAGGCGCAGCGTTTCACGGAGGCCAACGAGGACATCTCCAAGCTGAGCCTGAACATCGGGCGGGTGTTTGTGACGATGTTCCCGGCGATCATGTTGATCCTGAACCTGGCCACGGCGGCTGTGTTGTGGTTTGGCGGGCATCGTGTCGACGACGGCCTGGTCGAAGTCGGCTCCCTTACCGCGTTTATGCAGTACCTCATGCAGATCCTCATGGCGGTGATGATGGGCGTGTTCATGCTGATGATGCTGCCGCGCGCGATCGTGTGCGCCACCCGCATCGAGGAGGTGCTTGGGCATGAGGTGAAGGCGCCGGCGACGGTGGGGTCGTCGATAAGCAATGGCGTCGTGCGCTTCGAGGATGTCTCGTACACCTACCCCGGCGCGGAAAAGCCCGTGCTGGAGGAGGTTTCGTTTGAGGCGCGTCCGGGCACGACCACGGCGATCATCGGCGCGACCGGCAGCGGCAAAACCACGCTGGTGGGCCTGCTGCCGCGGCTGTATTCGCCCACGTCAGGGCATGTGCTTATCGACGACACCCCGGTGACCACCATCCCCCGCCCCGATCTCGTGCGGGCGGTGGCGATGGTGCCGCAGAAACCGTGGCTGTTCTCGGGAACCGTGGCGTCGAACCTGCGCATGGGCAACCCTGAGGCGACCGATGAGGAGCTGTGGGCGGCACTGCGGACTGCGCAGGCGTCGTTTGTGGAGGATCTGGACATGCCGATCTCCCAGGGTGGCACGAACGTTTCCGGTGGTCAGCGCCAGCGTCTGTGCATTGCGCGGATGCTGGTGGCGGACCCGAAGGTGTATGTATTCGACGACTCGTTTAGCGCGCTGGATGCCACCACCGAGGCAAACCTGAACGCCGCGATGCGCGAGACGGTTCAGGAGCGGACGGTGATTGTGGTGGCGCAGAAGGTGGCGTCGATACGCAATGCGGATCAGATCTTGGTCATGGAGGCCGGGCGCATCGTCGCCCGCGGCACGCATGAAGAACTGCTGGCGCAGTCCGAGACCTACCGTCAGATCGAACGTAGCCAGGCGGAGGTGGACGCATGAGTGAGCAGATGACCGAGTTGTCTGACGAGCAACTCGCCGAATACGAAGCGAAAATGGCCGGCGACGACTACTCCGGCAAGGCGCCGCGCAAGGCGAAGAACTTCTGGCCGTCCGCGAAACGCCTCCTTGGGCTGCTCGCCCCCTACAAGGCGGCGCTGACGGCGGTGTTTGTCATGAACGCCCTGTCCGTCGTGCTTGCCGTTTACGCCCCGCGTGTGATGGGCCGCGCCATGGACGTGATCTTCTCCGGCGTGGTATCCAAGCAACTCCCGCCCGGCACCACCAAGGAGCAGGCCGTCGAGGCGATGCGCGCGGCCGGGCAGGACCGGTTCGCAGACATGGCCGGCGCGATGGAACTGACCCCGGGCAGCGGCATCGACTTTGACCGCCTGCGCGACCTGATCGTGCTGGTCCTGGCGCTGTATTTGGCTTCTGCGGTGCTGATGTGGGCCCAGGGCGCGATCCTGAACAAACTGTCCATCCGTGCGGTGTTCAGCCTGCGCGAACGGGTTGAGGCGAAGATCAACCGTCTGCCACTGTCCTACTTTGATACCCGTCAGCGTGGCGACGTCATGTCGCGCACCACCAACGACGTAGACAACGTCCAGCAAGCCCTACAGCAGTCGTTGTCCTCGCTGTTCAACGCGATCCTCACCGTCGTTGGCATCCTGGTCATGATGTTCGCCATCTCCTGGCAGTTGGCACTCGTCGCCCTGCTTGCCATTCCGCTGACCGGCCTGGCCATGGCGGTGGTAGGCACGCGAAGCCAGAAGCAGTTCACCACCCAGTGGAAGGCCACCGGCGACGTCAACGGGCATGTCGAGGAGTCCTTCTCCGGCCATGACGTGGCGGTCATCTTCGGCCGTACCGACCAGCTGCGCGCCCAGTTCGACGAACGCAACGAGGAACTCGCGGGTGCTGCCCAGAAGGCGCAGTTCCTGGCCAACTCGATGCACCCGATCATGCAGTTCGTCTCCTACCTGTCGTACGTGGCCATCGCGGTGCTCGGTGGTGTGAAGGTCGCCTCCGGTCGCCTCACGCTTGGCGACGCCACCGCGTTCATCCAGTACTCCCGCCAGTTCAACCAGCCGCTCGGCGAAATCGCCGGCATGATGCAGATGCTGCAATCCGGCGTTGCGTCCGCCGAGCGTGTCTTCGAGCTACTCGACGCAGAGGAGGAACCCGAAGACCAGGCCCCGGACCGCAAGGGCAAGCGCGTCGAAGGCCTGGTGGAGTTCGACGACGTCTCCTTTGGTTACGGGACGGATCGCAGCGACGCTCCCCCGCTCATCGAACACCTGAACCTACGCGTCGAACCCGGCCAGACCGCCGCGATCGTCGGCCCCACCGGCGCTGGCAAAACCACGCTGGTGAACCTGATCATGCGGTTCTACGACGTCGACGCGGGTGCGATCACCATCGACGGCACCGACATCCGCGACATGCCACGCGCCGCGCTGCGCAGCCAGATCGGCATGGTGCTGCAAGACGCCGTGCTGTTCAAGGGCACGATCATGGAAAACATCCGCTACGGCCGCCTCGACGCCACCGACGAGGAAGTCATCGAAGCTGCGAAGGCCACCTACGTGGACCGTTTCGTGCGCGCGCTGCCCGAGGGGTACGACACCATCGTCGACCAAGACGGCGGGTCTATCTCCGCAGGTGAGCGCCAGCTGATCACCATCGCGCGCGCGTTCCTCTCCCAGCCTGCACTGCTGATTCTCGACGAAGCCACCTCCTCCGTGGACACCCGCACCGAGGTCCTGGTCCAGCAGGCGATGAACGCGCTGCGCTCCAACCGCACCTCGTTCGTCATCGCACACCGCTTGTCGACGATCCGCGGCGCCGACACCATTCTCGTCATGGAACACGGAACGATTGTGGAGCAGGGCAGTCACGCTGAGCTCGTCGCAAAGCAAGGCGCGTATTGGAAACTGCACCAATCCCAGTTCGGAGAAGACTAGAAAGTTCTCCCAGCGTTCACCCAGACGTCACCTGGATTGAACCCCGCCCGTATACGGTCACTCGGGTGATCATGAACAGCAACGCAACGGGCGGGGGCACCGCGCTTAAGGAAGCAGCACCGGAAAACCCGGAGAACACCGCCACCCGGAAGGATGACGCTCCCAAGGATCCACTGGGCTTTTTGCCTCTCGACGGCGCCGCCAAGCAGGCCGCGAACTGGATCGCCGTAGCGCTCGGTGTTTGGCTGCTGCTCAACGGCGTGGGCATGATCGGCGACGGCTTCAAAATGGTTGCCGGCGACCAGGCCAAGGAACTGTTCTCGTTTGCCGAGAACCCGTTCGTCGGCCTTGCCATTGGTGTGGTGGCCACGGCGATTATTCAGTCGTCGTCGACCACCACCTCGATTGTGGTCGGCATGATCGCCGGTGGCCTACCGCTGAGCATTGCGGTGCCGATGCTCTTCGGAGCCAACATGGGTACCTCGGTGACCTCCACCCTGGTCGCGCTCGGCCTGGCGGGTAACAAGACCCAGTTCAAAAACGGTTTCTCCATGGCGACCGTGCACGACTTCTTCAACCTCATCGCCATCTTGATCTTCTTCCCGCTGGAGATCTTCACCGGCTTCTTGTCGCGCACCGCGTCGGCGATCGCGCCGTCGCTGAGCGGCCAGGGCGAAGGTGTTGTCGCCGGTGCCTTCGAGGCCATCGGCGACGGGCTGGATACCATCACCGAACCGCTCGTTGCCCTGGCTGGCAGTCTTGTTTCCCCGCTTGGCGACATGTGGGGCGGCATCGTCCTGTCCATCGTCGGCATCGCACTGATTCTGTGGTCCATCCAGTTCATCGGCAACCTGCTCAACGCCCTGCTGGTGGGCAAGGCCCAAGAGATCCTCTACGCCGCGCTGGGCAAAAACTCGTTTGTCGGCCTGCTCTCCGGCGCCGTGATCACCACCCTGGTGCAGTCCTCCTCCACCACCACCGCGCTGACGGTGCCGCTGGCGGCCTCCGGCAAGTTCGAGGTCCGCACGCTGTTCCCGTTCGTGGTCGGCGCGAACATCGGCACCACCGTCACCGGCCTGATCGCCGCGTTCGCTGTCTCCGGCGCGGACGCCGAAGCCGCCATGGCAGGCGCGCTGGTGCACACCCTGTTCAATGTGTGCGCCGCCATCATGATCCTTGGCATCCCGTTCATGAGCAAACTGCCGCCGGCCGGTTCTGACTGGCTCGCCGGCCTCGCCGTAAAGAACAAGCTCTACGTCTTCCTCTGGATCGGCGGAGTGTTCTTCGCTATCCCGATCCTCGCCGTTTTCATCTCCAACGCGCTCACCTAAGGAGCAGCACCATGACCGACGCGAACCAGACACCAGACCTGTCGCCAATGGCACAGGAACTCATCCAGAACGAAGCCCCCGACAACGCCCTTGTGGCGCTGCTCAACGAGCTCGAGGAAACCGCCGCAGAACTTCGCGACGAACTCGCCGCCCGCCACGCCACCAACCAAACACTGCTTAGCGACGACACCGACGCCGACACCGACCACCACGCGCGCTACAAGAAGGTCAATCCGAACGTCACTCCGGAGCAGGAAGAAGAGTTGGAAAACTTCCCCGAGTACTGGGCCAACGCGAAGGGCTCCTGGTCGAGCTTGTTCAAACTGCTTCGCGAGTTCCGCGTCGAGATGCGAAAGGGCCACAACGATGCGTAAAACCCTCACCGCCGCGCTCGCGGCCGCGACGGCGCTGACGCTGGGCGCCTGCTCCGATTCCGGCTCGGGTTCCGGTTCCGGCGAGGCGTTCACCATCACGGGCTCGTCGACAGTCGAGCCCATCACCCGCTACATGCTCAACCGCTACAACTTCGACGCCGAGCTTGAGGCGGTCGGTTCGACCGACGGCTTTGACAAGTTCTGCGCCGGTGACGCCGACATCAACGACGCCTCCGTCGCCATTCCCGGCAGCGAATCCTCCATCGACTACCAGGCACAATGCGCCGAGGCCGGCGTGGACTTCTTCGAGTTGCCGATAGGTCTGGACGCCATCACCATCGTTAAACACGCCGACAACGACTGGGCCACCGACCTGACCGTCGAGCAACTCCACGACATTTGGTCGAAGGAATCCACCGTCACCACCTGGTCCGACATCGACCCATCTTGGCCGAACGAGAAAATCAACCTCTACGGGCGCCCCACCGGCTCCGGCACCCTCGGCGTGTTCGAGGACATGGTGCTTGGCAACGACACCATCCGCGACGACTACCAATCCAGCGACGACATCCAAGAACTGTCCACGTGGGTCTCCGAAGACGTCAACGGCCTGAGCTTCATGGGCATCGGCAACTACCTAGCCACCGAGGGCACGGTGCGCAACAAGATCGACAACGTACTCGTCGACGGCATCGCCCCCACCGCCGACGAAGCCAAGAGCGGCAACTACCCCCTGTCGCGCCCGCTGTTCATCTACGTCAACGCGGAATCGGCGAAGAAGGACAACGTCGGCGAGTTTGTCACCCCCTACCTCGACAACGCCGAAGCAGTCATGCCGCGCGTGTACTTCTACCAGCTGCCCGAGGAGGTCTACGACGCCACAAAGCAGCGCTTCGCCGACGGCACCACAGGTATCGACGAACAGTGGCACGCATTGAACTAACATCACGTCCATGAGCACCCCTTACGGCAACTTCCGCATCGGCGACCAAGAGCGCATGGACGCCATGGACATCCTCGGCCGCGCGCTCGGCGAAGGCCGGCTGGACATGGGGGAATTCGACAACCGATGCCAAGCCGTCGCCGAAGCCCAAACGCAACAGGATCTGCAGCCGATCTTGGGGGATTTGCCGACGGGCCGGGGCGGTGGGGTCGTCGATAAGCAAATGCCCGACGATGCGATCCTGTACAGCCAAGCCGAAATCATGCAAGCACGACGCTCCGGACGCAGGACTCGCGCCGGCGTATTTTGGCTGGGCACCATCGGCACCATCGGCCTGGTGAGCATCTTCGGAGCCGCGGGATCAACTGCGCTGTCCGGCCTGTCGCTACTGATCATCCCCACCCTGTTCATCCTGCTCTACGTAATGAAGGTTGGGCCCGACTCCTGGTACACCCCCAGCCTGCGCCAACTCGAACAACAGCGCCGCCAAGAAATCAAACGCCGACAACTCGAAATCGAAGCCGCCCAGGTCCACCAGCAGGCCCTCATGCGCGCACAACGCAAAGACCAAATCAACCAAATGACCAACGACGCGCTCAACATCGCGCAAGACACCGTCAATCGCTTCCGCCGGAAGTAGACCCGGCCTACAGTGGTAACCCATGAGCGAGCCACTGAAACCGCACCGCCATTTCGACCAGGCGGAAAAACTCAAGAACGTCTTCTACGACATCCGCGGCCCCGTCACCGCCACCGCTGAAAAAATGGAACGTGACGGGCACACCATCCTGAAACTCAACACCGGCAACCCCGCCGTCTTCGGTTTCGAGGCGCCCGACGTGATCATGCGCGACATGATCGCCAACCTGCCCACCTCCCAGGGCTACACCACCTCCAAAGGCATCACCTCCGCCCGCCGCGCAGTGGTCACCCGCTACGAAATGATCGAAGACTTCCCGCACTTCGACATCGACGACGTCTACCTCGGCAACGGCGTGTCCGAACTGATCAGCATGGTCACCCAAGCCCTGCTCAACGACGGCGACGAAATCCTCATCCCCGCCCCCGACTACCCGCTGTGGACCGCCGCCTCCACGCTCGCCGGCGGCAACGTCGTCCACTACCGTTGCGACGAAGAGGACAACTGGAACCCATCCCTGGAAGACATTCGCTCGAAGATCACCGACCGCACCAAGGCGATCGTGGTCATCAACCCCAACAACCCCACCGGCGCCGTCTACTCCCGCGAGATCCTAGAAGGCATCGCCGACATCGCCCGCGAGCACGAGCTCATGGTCCTTGCCGACGAAATCTACGACCGCGTACTTTACGACGACGCCAAGCACATCTCCATGGCCGAAGTCGCCCCCGACCTCCTCTGCATCACCTTCAACGGCCTGTCCAAGGCGTACCGCGTCTGCGGGTACCGCGCCGGATGGATGGTCGTAACCGGCCCGCGCCGCCGCGCCAAGGGATTCATCGAAGGGCTTGATCTATTGTCGGGTACCCGTCTGTGCGCCAACGTGCCCGGCCAACACGCCATCCAGGTCGCGTTGGGAGGCCGCCAGTCCATCTACGAACTCACCGGCGCCGGCGGCCGCCTACGCAAACAGCGCGACATCGCTGTCCGCAAACTGCGCGAAATCCCCGGCATCTCCGTCGTCGAACCCAAGGGTGCGTTGTACTGCTTCCCCAAAATCGACGCCGAAATGTACAACATCCACGACGACGAACGCTTCATGCTCGACCTCCTCAAATCCGAGAAGATCCTCATGGTCCAAGGCACCGGCTTCAACTACCCCACCCCCGACCACTTCCGCGTGGTCACCCTGCCGTGGGCGTCCCAGTTGGAAAACGCCATCGAGCGACTGGGCAACTTCCTGGCGGGCTACCACCAGCACTAGGGGTTGTTGGCGGTTGGCGGTTGGCGGTTGGCGGTTGGCGGTTGGGCGCCGCTTTCCGAAAATAGTTCCCGGCCGGGGAACTATTTGGGGGCTTCGACCCTTTCTCGCCGGCATTCCCCCAGGTCGGCACGCCGTTGAGACAAAATAGTTCCCGGTTTCGCGCTGATGCCGGGAACTATTTTGCACGCCCGCCGGCTACGGGTGTTAAGGCGCGTTCCCTGACACATTCCACAAAATCTGTCAGGGCCAATTTCTGACCAGGCGCGATGCCGGTCGCTGACACATTCCGCCGCAATCTGTCAGCCGCGAGGGGTTGTGAGTGGCCGACACCTACCCCGACTTACAGCAGCACAAACCCCTTGACCCCAAACGGACGCTGCCATAGTATCGACGAGGAATTGTCCCCGAAGGAAGGAGTAGGCCGTGCTCATGTTCCGTGTTTGCCGTTTCCGTGTAGTTGGTAGGGGCAATC
>NZ_KV787061.1:434-33249 GCF_001806995.1 Corynebacterium sp. HMSC11D10 | reverse complement strand
GCAGTACGTCAGCGTGGTCTACAACGAGCGACTTGCCCAGCACGGGATTGCCGCTTCCACCGGAACGGTCGGGGATTCTTATGACAATGCTCTGGCAGAAAATGTTAATGGTTCCTACAAGAACGAGCTGATCCATGCTCGCAGGTGGGATGATGTTGTCGAGGTAGAAATCGCGACGTTCGAGTGGGTGTCATGGTGGAACGAGACAAGGCTTCACCAAAGCTTGGGATACCGAACCCCGGTCGAGGTCGAAACCGAATTTTGGAAGCAGAACCCACCACAGGAAATAATAGAAATCAAGGCAAACGCCTAGGAACAAAACCCGGGGCACTTCATACCGGCATTCCTCTCAAACTTGGCCTCTGTTCGCTATGAGCGTTGGGGCACAGCGCCTAAGGCGCATACGGAAGCTGGGTTAACATTTACTCATGTCTGTTTCTGAGCTGTCCACCAGTACCCAGAACTATTTGAAAGCTATCTGGGGGCTAAAGGAATGGTCATCCGAGCCCGTTACCGCCACACTTATAGCGAAACAGCTGGGACTCAAGCTCTCCTCGGTCTCCGATGCAGTGCGCAAAATGTCGAAGCAAGGGCTCGTGTCACACACGCCCTATGGCTCTGTGGAGTTAACCGAACTTGGCAGGCAGTACGCATTGGTCATGGTGCGCCGCCACCGATTGCTTGAGTCTTTTTTGGTTCAAGCATTGGATTATACGTGGGACGAGGTCCATGATGAAGCCGAAAATCTTGAACACGCGGTGTCTGACATGCTCATAGAGCGCGTGGATAAGTTCCTCAATTACCCCACTAGGGATCCACACGGCGACCCTATCCCTACGGTTGATGGACAGGTCACTATCCCCAGTGCGCACCGTCTCACCGACAGCGGCGCACAACCGCAGGTGACCGTGGAACGCATTTCTGATTCCGACCCACAACTGCTGGCCTTCCTCAAAGAGCAAGGCATCGTCATTGGGGCTGTTCTTACCACGCGCGAAGGAACGCCCTTTTCAGAATCGCTCGAAGTACAGGTAGCCGACAGTACTCAGTGGGTAGTACTTGGGCGTCCAGCTACGGACGCAGTGTTTGTAGCACACCACAGCCTGTAGTCTTTCCCTTTCTCATTAATCCTGTCCCTACCTGCCCTTTTAAAAACTACGGTACGGCGTAGTTTGCAACTGCGGTAGTACGTAGTTAATCTTTTCGATCATCACCTATCCCACTTATGGCTAAGGCCAGGATGAGCAGGATTGTCATGTCAGACTCACCAGATTTGGTGTACTTTTCTAGCGTTTCTGAAAACACAAAAAGATTCGTCGAACGCTTAGATAGACCCGCAGTGCGCATTCCACTGCGGCCCAAGAAAACCGGAATGATCCAGGTTTCACACCCGTACGTACTCATCGTTCCAACCTACGGCGGTGGCTCGCTCAAACGCGCAGTCCCCAAACAGGTCATCGACTTCCTCAATGACCCAATCAACCGTTCCTTTATCCGGGGCGTGATTACCTCAGGCAATACCAACTTCGGAAGCGCTTACTGCGTCGCCGGCCGCATCATTTCCGCTAAGTGCCACGTTCCAGAGCTGTATCACTTCGAGCTACTCGGCACGCAGAAGGACGTTGCCACTGTAAAGCAGGGCCTTCACAAGTTTTGGGAGCAGCAAAGCAACTAACAATTATACCCCATTGATTTCCCACAAAATGAAGACCACATCCGCAACACACAGATTGGAAACCACAATGCCGCCACTTAAGGCCACCCCCACACAGTCCATTGGCCCTACGCCCCGCACCGCTTCAGCAGACGATGCCGGCGGTGTCGGTAAGCGCAAGAGCTACCATGCACTCAACGCGCAGCTGAACCTATTCGACGATTCGGGAAGAATCCAGTTCGACAAGGACATTGAGGCAACACAAGACTTTTTATTGCACCATGTCACTCCCCGCATGCATCAGTTTGAATCCACCAAGCAGCGCTTGGAGTGGTTGGTTGATAACGAATACTACGAGCGGGAATTCCTTGAGCTTTATGATGACGATTTTCTGTGCACTATGTACGACAGAGCCCACCGAGCCAAGCATCAGTTCCGCACTTTCCTCGGCGCATTTAAGTTCTTTACTTCATACGCACTGAAAACCTTTGATGGCTCGCGATTTCTGGAAGGCTACGAAGAACGCGTCGCCACCACAGCTTTGTACCTTGCACAGGGCGATGAAGAGCTTGCGGAGAAGCTGGTGGATGACATCATGACCGGACGCTTCCAGCCCGCCACCCCTACTTTTCTCAACGCAGGAAAAGCCCAGCGTGGCGAAATGGTCTCCTGCTTCCTCCTTCGCATCGAAGACAATTTGGAAAGCATTGGCCGCAGCGTGAACTCTGCACTGCAGCTTTCAAAACGCGGCGGTGGTGTGGCCTTGTTACTGAGCAATCTGCGCGAATCCGGAGCCCCAATCAAAAAGATTGAGAACCAAGCTTCCGGCGTAGTCCCAGTCATGAAAATTCTGGAAGATAGCTTCAGCTATGCCAACCAATTGGGCGCTCGACAGGGCGCTGGAGCCGTCTACCTACATGCGCACCATCCAGATATTCTTCGTTTCCTGGATACCAAGCGGGAAAATGCCGATGAGAAAGTCCGCATTAAGACTCTTTCGCTGGGAGTTGTTATTCCAGATATAACCTTCCAGCTGGCCAAAGAGAACAAGGATATGCATCTTTTTAGCCCGTATGACATCGCTCGCGAGTACGGCGTAGCCATGTCTGACATGTCTATCACCGAGTATTACGACGAGCTGGTTTCCAATCCGCGAATTTCTCATACGACTATCAAGGCCCGCGAGTTTTTCACCACGCTGGCTGAGCTTCAGTTTGAATCTGGATACCCCTACATACTCTTTGAGGATACGGTCAACCGCGCTAATCCCCTCAAAGGACATATCAATATGTCCAATCTGTGTAGTGAGATCCTCCAGGTCAACACGCCATCCACCTACGGCGCCTCAGGTAACTACACCACCGTTGGCCAGGACATTTCCTGCAATCTAGGGTCGCTCAACATCGCTAAAGCTTTTGAATCACCGGACTTTGGGGAAACTGTTGAAACCGCGGTGCGCGCTCTCACGAAGGTCTCAGACCTAACAAATATCGAAGCTGTTCCTTCCATCGCTCACGGTAATGCATCCATGCATGCCATCGGGTTGGGCCAAATGAATCTCCACGGTTTCCTGGCTTCCAAGCGTATTCCTTATGGCTGCGCCGAAGCACTGGACTTTACAAATATCTATTTCCTGACCGTGACCTATCATGCGCTCCGTGCATCCCATGCGCTAGCGGTTGAGAAAGGTCAACGATTCACTGGCTTTGAAGAATCCACCTATGCCACTGGCGTCTACTTCGACAAGTACATCGACCAAGACTGGGCGCCGGCCACTGACCACGTAAAACAGCTATTCCATGAGGCTGGCGTGCAGATTCCTCAACGCGAGGATTGGCTACGGCTCAAGAACCAAGTGATGCAAGACGGCATCTACAACGCCTACTTGCAGGCAGTTCCACCCACTGGATCAATTTCCTACATCAATGACTCCACCGCGTCCATACACCCGATTGCCTCCAAGATTGAAATACGCAAGGAAGGCCGCTTGGGGCGCGTGTACTACCCCGCACCGGAAATGACCAACGACAACTTGGAGTATTTCGATGACTCCTACACCGTGGGGTACAAAAAAATCATCGACACCTACGCTATGGCCACCCAACACGTGGACCAAGGGCTTTCCCTGACTTTGTTCTTCACCGCTGACACCACTACGCGGGACATCAACAAGGCACAAATCTATGCCTGGAAAGCCGGAATCAAGACCTTGTACTACATCCGTTTACGCCAACCTGCACTCCAGGGAACCGAGGTCGAAGGCTGCGTTTCCTGTGCTCTGTAGGAACACGGTCCTTCCTTCATTCACAACCATCCATCAAGAAAGAAAGAAGCTATGTCTTCAACATCAAACACTGCTGAGCTAACCAGCATCTCAGTTACGCCGCCAAGTTACCGGCATGACCCTTCAGCCCGCATCCGCGCCATCAATTGGAATCGGGTGAGCGATGAGAAGGATCTTGAAGTGTGGAACCGCCTCACCGCCAACTTTTGGTTGCCAGAAAAGGTTCCACTTTCAAACGATCTCCCGGCGTGGCAGAGGATGACACCGGAGGAACGCAACCTCACCATGCGGGTGTTCACGGGACTCACCACCCTGGACACCGTCCAGGCCACTGTGGGCGAAATCTGTCAGATCCAAGATGCCCGCACCGAGCACGAGGAGGCCGTGTATACCAACATCGCCTTCATGCAATCAGTCCATGCCCGTTCTTACTCTTCAGTGTTTTCTACTTTGAGCAGTACGAAAGAAATTGATGAGGCATACCGCTGGGCGGTGAATAATGACCTTCTCCAGGCACGCGCCAAAAAAGTGCTCACTCATTATTTTGGACCCGATCCACTCAAGCGCAAAGTGTCATCGACGCTGCTTTCCTCGCTGCTTCTCTACGCGGGTTTCTATCTTCCCCTGCATTTTTCCGTCCACGCCACCCTGACAAATACGGCAGACATGATTCGCCTCATTCTGCGTGACAAGGCAGTGCACGGTTACTACTCAGGCTACAAGTACCAGCGCGGACTGGAAACGTCTGCTCCACAACGGCAACAGGAGATGCATGATTTCACTATTTCCTTGCTCGAAGAGCTTTATGCCCTAGAGCTGGATTATTCCGGCGAGCTATATGAGCCGTTGGGGCTCATGGATGATGTAGCTGTATTCGTTCGCTATAACGCCAATAAGGCGCTCATGAATTTGGGCTACCCGGACTACTTCCCACCTGAAGAAACGGAAGTGAACCCGGAAATCCTCGCTGCCCTAGCACCTGGAGCAGATGAAAACCATGACTTCTTCTCCGGCTCCGGTTCCTCCTATGTCATTGGCACCGCTGAAGAAACGAGTGATGATGACTGGGATTTCTAAACCGTTTCCACGACCAGACCAAGGAAGCTGGCTTGAGACCATCGCGCTGTTTGAAGCCATCCGCGAAGGAAACCAACCAGCAGCCATGCGGCTTTTGGATACGTCCGCCGCACGGGAGGCCGTCCTCGGGGGACTGTTAGGACTCATCGAACTGTACTTCCGCCATGAAGAAGACAAAGTGGATAACTTTCTTACTGCCGCCCACACCGCCGGGCCACCGCCTGCCTTTGGCTGCAAGCCTTTTCTCCCTTGATCGCACGTACCTACGCCCAACTAAGAAGAAAGGACTTCCTATGACCACCCCACGCATTAGTGTTATCGTCGGCAGCCTGCGCCGCGGCTCATTTGCGCGCAAGATTGCACACGAAGTGCTCACAATGATTCCTGAAAACTACCAGGCAGACATCGTTGAAATCCGTGACTTGCCGCTCTATGACTTCGACTACGATGACCCCTCGGTCACGGACAAGCCCATTCCAGCTGAGTACACCACTTTCCGCGACACCATCAAGAACTCGAGCGGCGTCCTCTTTGTTACCCCGGAAAATAACCGTACTATCCCTGCCTGTCTCAAGAATGCAGTGGACATCGGTTCCAAGCCCAACTCGGATGTGGCTTGGAAGAACCTTCCCGCAGGTATCATCAGTCACTCTGTAGGCCGCATGGGCGGCTACAGTTCACAGAAGAACCTCCGGCTCGCCCTGTCCTACTTCGATATGCCGCTTCCTGGTCAGCCCGAGGTATTCCTTGGCCAATCCCCCACCCTCTTCGAAGACTCCGGCCATCTCAATGAAGGCACCGCAGGCTTTGTCAAAGACTACGTTATACGCTTCCTGCAGTTGGTCGACATGACATTAACAGCCAAGCACAGCTAGCGACGGCGACTAACCCTAGCCACCGCCCTCTACGAAGTACTTGAAGGCTTCTAAAGGGCCTTCTCAAAGACACAAACCCCGGATTCACACTCATCCTTGAGTTACCTGAATCTGAACCCAGGACGCTTCAAAAAACACCGCTCTAATTCTTCGATTTTCGCTGAATTAGAGCGGTTTTAGCGCTGTCGCTGGACACTGACCCTGGCGACATCCTGTTAGGCCGCTACAGGGCCATACAGGGCAGGGGAGACCCCCATCTACGGCTTGCCGCCGTCGGGGGGTGCTGGGCATCTACTCTTCGGGCCTGACGCTGCTCACCCTTGGGATTAAGATCTCGCGTCCGGCGGCTGCAGCTATCGACGGCGTCATTTTGACCATCGGCACCATCTGGGTCGTCTTCGTCTCCCAAAGCTTCCTTGGGCCGTTCCAGTCGTTCCTGATCACCCTCGGCGTGCCGCTGGCTAGCTGGGCAGGCATTCTCGTTGCGGACATCTTCGCCCGCACTAAGGATTACGACGAGCCGGCGTTGTACGATTCGGCAGGTCGCTACGGCGCCGTGGACTGGACCTCGATCGGGATCCTTGCCGTGTCCTCGGTGATCGGTTGGGGTCTTGTGGCCAACATGTTTGCGGAGGAAGCTCCCTGGAACAACTGGCAGGGATACTTCCTGCCACTGGTTGGGGAGCACTGGGCGGACGCGAACCTCGGTGTGCTCGTCGCACTCGTACTCTCCTTCGTGGCGGCGTGGTTTGGGCGCCGGGGCCGCATCCGCCGTCAGGAGGGGACTGCGGCCTAGGAGTCGCGCCCTGCCGTGCCCGACCCGGCGTCCTACCGCGCCGGGTTGCTGACCAAGATCCGATCCACCTGCTCGGCCAAATCTTCCGGCGCGGTGTCGAAGTCGCCGGGCAGTTCCCGATCCGCCTGCTCGAGCGCTTCCTGGTCGTGCTCGCCGGTGGCAAGGTGCGCCTCCGCCTCGTCGAGAAGCCGCTTCAACCGTGTCAGGTTGAGTTGGTAAGCACCGTCGTTTTCGGGGCCGGGGACCTCCTGGAGCCAACCCGTGCCGGTGAAGGTGGGCAGTGTCGCATCGATGATGTCGCGCTTCAGCCAGTTGGTCATGCGGGGCCCACCGAAGTTTTCCACCCGGCCCGCTGTTGCTTGGCGGACGGTGCCGGTGGGGGTGAGGGTGGGGCCAGTGGTGTCGTCTGCAAGCAACGCCACCTGCATCAAAATTTTCAGTTCTCGGGGAAATAGGGACGGGGCTTCAATGCACCCCACTGCGGCTTTGAGCAGTTCGCCCAACAACGCCTCCTTATTCGGTTGTGTTCGGACAAGGAGACATTATAAATCCGCCTCCGACACCGGGAGGCGGATTCTCGAACGGATGTGTGGTTTGTGGTTAGCGCTGCAACTTCCAGATCACGGAGTTCGTGGAACCTGCGCGCACGAGCGCGATGTTGGCGGTGTCGAAGACGTAGAGCTCACCGGTAAAGCCCGGGACAATGAACGCGGAGCCGAAGCGCTGCACCTGCAGCGGGTTGAGCTTCTTCGGCTGGCCCACAAAGCCTTGGTTCCAGCAGTGGGTGCCGGTAAAGCCTCGGCTGATGGACACTGCGGGGATGAGCTGCTCTGGAGGGTTGCACTCCGGCTGGGTTTTGCGGGCGGTGTCGGAGACGCAAATGGTTTTGGTTTCGCCGCCGACTTGGTAGGACTCGCAACGCACGTTGCCGTTCTGGTTGGAGTAGGTACCGACGTTGTTTTGTGCGGCGGCGGAGGGGGCGAGGGCTGCGGTGGCGGTAAGGATCGCGACGGCAGCGACGGTTACTGGGGCTGTACGTGTGATCTGCATAACAGAAGTATTCCAGGCTATCCCCAGCGTTGCACGCCTCCTGGCAGCGATTTCAGCACAATCCCATGCTGTTTCGCCTGTTCCGCATAGGTTTTCACAAATTTTTCAGAACGCACCCCACCCGCGCAATAGACCACCACCTCGTCGCCCTCGGCGTACTGCGACAGTGTGCGAGAAACCGCCTCGGGGTCGTGCTCGATCTCGCTCAGCGGCAGGTGAGTGGAGTTGACCGGCAGGTCCGCGATCGCCCGCTCGTGGGGTTCGCGGATGTCCAGGGCGTGAGCTTTGCGGGTAGTGATGTCGTCGTAAAGCAACTGCCCCTCGGTGCTCACGGCGCAGGCATCGGTGTAGGTGCTCAACCGCGTGGTCAGTGGGCGCGCCGGGTCGCGGGGGACGGTGAAACGGCGGATGGTGGTGGTCAGTGCGTCGTACATGTGCAGCCGGCCGATCTCCGCCTCGCCGATGCCCGTGAGGAACTTCACGGCTTCGGTGGACATCAGCGAGCCGACCACGGAGGTGGTCACCCCGAGCACACCCGCGGTGGCGCAATCCGGCACGGAATCCGCGTCCGGCTGGGTGGGGTAGAGGTCCCGCATGCCCACGCCGCCCTCGGGCGCGCCGGGGCCGGAGTGCCACAGTGCGATGTCGCCGCGGTAGCGCAGCACCGAACCCCACAGCAGCGGCGTGCCGGTGATCTCGGCGGCGTCGGCGGCGAGGAATTTGGTGGCAAAGGTATCGGAGCCGTCGATAAGCAAGTCGATGCCGTCAAGGGCTTCGATGAAGTTGTCGGTGGTCAGGCGGTCCTTGACCGGGGTGACGGTAATGCCCGGCTGCAGCGCACGCAGGCGCTCGGCGGCCACCTCCACTTTGCTGCGGCCCACGTCCTGAGCACCGAAGAGGATCTGGCGGTGGATGTTGGTGATGTCCACGTGGTCGTCATCCCACACCGTAATGTTGCCCACGCCCGTGGCGGCCAGGGTTTGCATGACAGGGCAGCCGAGGCCGCCCGCGCCGATGACCAACACGTGCGCGTTGTGCAGGCGTTCTTGCTGCTCGGGGCCGAAGCCGGGCAGGTTCATTTGGCGCGCGGTGCGCTTGAGTTCGTCGTGGGGGAGCACTTACAGCACCTCGTCGGCCCAGCTGGCCAAACCGTCGAAGGTGGACGACGCCACCGCGTGCTCCCGTTTCGGGATGCGCCCCGCGCCGCGTGCGAGCCGGCCGGCTTCCACCGCGTGGCGCATCGCGTGCGCCATGGCCACCGGGTCCTGGCAACGGTTCACCGCGCTGGCGAGCAGCACGCCCGAACACCCGAGTTCCATGGCAAGGGCGGCGTCGGATGCGGTGCCCACGCCGGCGTCGATAAGCACCGGCACCTGTGCGCGCGAGCAGATCAACTCAATGTTGTGCGGGTTCAAAATGCCCAAGCCAGTGCCAATCGGGGAGCCCAACGGCATCACCGCCGCCGCACCGAGTTCCTCCAGGCGCTTGGCCGCCACCGGGTCGTCGGATGTGTACGCCAGCACCGTAAAGCCCTCGTCCACGAGCATCTCGCAGGCGTCGACGGTCTCCACCACGTCGGGCAGCAGCGTGCGGTCGTCCGCGATGACCTCCAGTTTCACCCAATCCGTGCCCAGCGCCTCACGCGCCAGCTTCGCCGTGATCACCGCATCGCGCGCCGTGCGGCATCCCGCGGTGTTCGGCAGCGGACGGATATTCAGACGCTTGAGCAGGTCAAACACGCTCTCACCCGCGCCGGTGGTCGCGGAGTGGCGGCGCATGGCCACCGTGGTCATCTCCGTTCCGGATGCCACCAGGGCGCGCTCCAGCATGTCAAAAGAACTCGCCCCACCCGTGCCCATGATCAGGTGTGACTCAAACTGCTGACCAGCAATCTCCAACACGTCTAGCCTCCTTGGACGGCGGTGAGGATGTCCACCTCTGCGTCGTCGATAAGCGCCTGCCCCCACTGCGAGCGCGGCACGACCTCACCGTCTACCGCCACGGCAGTGCCGGCCTCAGGCGCGCCGACCTCCGCCACCAACTCCTGCACAGTCGTGGCTTCGGTGGTGGTCCTTTCACCGTTGAGCGTTAGTTGCATTCGTGCCTCCTCGGGTCGCATGCAGATAAGTTTATGAATGGTGCTTGCTTTTCGACGACCCCAGCACCACACCAAGCCCCCAACGCCGCCAGCAAAATCCCGTGCCGGAAGTAACCGGTGGACACCACGGTGCGCTCGTCGATACGACCGATGTACGGCAAATCATCCGGCGTGCCCGGGCGCGCACCGGCGCCGGCCTCGAGGAAATCGCACTCCTCAACCGCCGGCACCACCTCAATCGCATCCCGCAGCAACTGGTAAACGCCCTGCACCTGCGGCTGGTCGCGGCCGTCCTCGCGTGTAGTCGCGCCGATAGTCAGCGTGTGGTCCTCGCGCGGAATGAGGTAGATCGGACGATCCTCCACAAACCCGCGCACCACATGGTTCAGCAGCGGGTACTGATGGTCCGGCACACGCACGTGCAGCACGTCGCCGTACACCGGGCGCAGATCCAGAAACGGCACAAGCTCCCGCGCGCCCAGACCATTAGCGACGACCACCTGATCCCCGTCCAGCTCGTCCGTACTATCCACGCGCTTGTGTATGAACGTCACCCCGGCATTCGCGCAGGCATCCATGAGCGCCTTGGTAAACAAGCGCGGCTGCACCTGGTGATCCCCCGCAATCCGCACCGCACCGTTAATGGCAGGGGAGAGCGCCGGCTCAAGGCCGCGCGCCTGACGAGTGGTGACTTTCTCCACCGCCATACCGTGCTTTTCCTGGTACTCGCTGAGTTCGGCCAGGTGCGTCTTGTCCGCCACATCGCGCGCGACCACCAGCGTGCCCTCCGTGCGATAGCCCGTGGGCAAATCCGAATATTTTGCGGTCAGCTTGATCAGATCCGGGTAGAGCTCCGCAGACGCCGTCATCAGCGGAAAGAGCGGGTCTTGCTTATAGACGACCTCCGCCGTCGGCGCCAACATCCCACCCGCATAATGCGACGCCCCCGACGCCGGCGCCGGGTCGTACACCGTGACCGCGTGGCCCCGATCCGCCAACGTAAGCGCAGTAGACAGACCGATGATGCCCGCACCGACAACCGAGATATTCACAGCGATCAGGGTAGCGCTTTTGCCCGGTCCGTTTGGCCCCTTTCAAACTCCGCGACCACACGCTCGCAATAGCCCTGGGAATTATCGGCGTGCATGATGCCGCGCACAATGGCCAACCCGTCCACACCCGCAAGAGCCAGGTGGTACGCGTCATCGACCGTCACATCCCCGATGGCCACTAGCGGCACCTGGGCGGCCTCAACCAGGGGCGGGTAGCCACCGAAGCCCAGGGGAGGCCGGCCCGAGTCCTTCGTCGGGGTGTTGCGGAAGGGGCCGCAGCCGATGTAATCGATCACGTCTTTGTATGCGTTCGCAGCCTGAACCAGTTCCATCGTGCCGGTGGTCAGGCCGATGATCGCGTCCGGGCCGAGCAGGTCGCGCGCCACCTTAACGTCCAGATCGTCTTGGCCCACGTGCACGCCGGCGATGCCGTGGTCGCGTAGTGCTAGGGCGACGTCGACGCGGTCGTCGATAAGCACCTGCGTCTTCGGGTTCACCTCGTGCACTGCCTCGGCCACATTGCGGGCAAGGTTGTACAGGTCGCGCGCACTAATCGGCTTCGAGCGCACCTGCACCACCCCGGCGCCGCCAGCCGCGGCGGCGCGGGCGCGCTCCACAATGTCGTCACCCTGGCCGGTGACAAAGTAACAGCGCAAATCGAGTTCGGGTTTGCCCTTAAGCTGCGAATCCATGCCCATCACCCTATGCGGATTAGCGATGTGCTTTCCAGCGTTCGACGCCCCACCACATCAACGGCGTGAAGACAACGGCGATCAGCCAGTACAGCAGCCAGAAACTTCCATTCTTGCCAGTGATCACAATGAGACCAACCAGAACGAGCGCAGTGATCACGCTGGCCACCACGCAGTGCGTCAAACCAGCCGTCTTCTCGGAGGCCGCTTTAGGAGCGACACTCTTACCGGAGAAGTTCCGGTCCATGGTGGCGATAATGTCTCGGCCGAACACAACCGAAAACACAACGTAAAACGCCGAAAATCCATGGAAGAAATCAGCGCGCCCCGAAGCATTCAAGTCGTATGCCGCGTACGCCAGCAGGAGTAAATCGATAACGGGCGTCGCCGCGAGCAACCATAAGCCCAACCGCGGTTGGTTGAACGTGTAGCGCATCAACAGACCGGCAAACAGGCAGCCCCAGAACGCGACCTCTGCAATGATGAGCGCTGCGATCATGCCAGCGAGAGTAACAGGGCAGAACTAGCCCAGCAGCGGGCCGGTACGCGTCGGATGGCCTCGCGGCTCGATGTGCACGATCGTCTCCGCGCCACCCAGCGCTGCGGCGATACCTTCCTCCACCGCATCCGCGTGATCGTGGGAGTGATCCACCGTCCAGGAGCCTGGCACCTGCATGACCAGGTTGACCAAGCGGTCGCGGCCGGCTTCCGCCGTGCGCACCGACGTGAACGTCACGCCGTTGTCCTTGGCGTAGGCATCCAGGAAGGTATGGACAACCTCCTGCTCATCCTCAGGCAGCGTATGCGACAGCAGCCCCAGGATCGCGCCTTTGAGCAACTTGTAGCCGGTGAACAGGATGTTCAGGCCGACCAGCAGCGCCACAATCGGGTCGAGCGGCTGCCAGCCAGTCAGCCACACCAGCGCCATGCCCACGATGACGCCCACCGTGGTCCACACGTCCGTAATCAGGTGGTGCCCGTCCGCGTTCAGGGTGGTGGAGCGGTACTTCTTACCCGCACGGATGAGCGCTACACCCACGCCGAGGTTCAGCAGCGTGGCCACGATAGAGAACGCCAGGCCGATGCCGAGCTGCTGCACCGCTACCGGGTTGATCAGGCGATCTATCGCCGTATACATGATCACCATAGAGGCGATCAGGATGAGTGTGCCCTCCACCTGGGCGGAGAAGTACTCGGCGCGGGAGTGGCCGAAGTTGTGGTTATCGTCCGCCGGCTTGGCTGAAAGCTTCAGCGCCCACAGGCCCACGGCGGCTGCGACGAGGTTGATTCCGGACTCCAACGCGTCCGAGAGGAAACCCACAGAACCCGTCACCCACGCCGCGGTTGCCTTCAGTGCAATGGTGAGGATGGCGGCGCCGATGGAGAGCCACATGAAGCGCTCGAGAAGTTTTTGTTCATCAACAGCTGCCCTGGTAGAGGCGGGTTCTTGGGTATTCATAGCGGGACGAATCGTAGCACTTAAATACGCTGGTTGCCCACGTTAATGCAGTTGTTTCCCACCAGTTAGGAACACCCCTTATGGCGCGACCACGCCGTCTCCACTCAGACCCCTTGATTTTCTTCTCCGCCTTGGGGTTCATCCTCATCTTCGTTGCGGGCACCATCGCGTTCGGCGATACCGCCCGCCAAACATATGCCAGCGTCTCCGGCTGGCTCATGGACCACTTCACGTGGCTCTACGTCGGCGGTATCTCTGCCACGCTGGTCTTTTTGATCTGTGTGTTCGTCTCCCGCTACGGCAACTTGCGGCTTGGCGACGACGACGATGAACCCGAATACTCATACCCCGTCTGGTTCGGCATGCTCTTTGCCGCCGGCATGGGCGCAACGCTGCTGTTTTGGGGTGCTGCCGAGCCGCTGAACCACGCCTTCAACCCGCCACGCGGCGGCTACGAATCGATGAGCCGCGACGCGATCGTCCAGGCGTTCGAGTTCACCTACTACCACTTCGGCATCCACATGTGGGTCATTTTCACCTTGCCTGGTCTGGCGGTGGGGTACTTCGTCTATAAGCGCAAAATGCCCGCGCGAATGTCCTCCATGTTCGCGCCACTGCTCGGCCGCCGTGTGTACGAAGCGCCCGGCAAACTTCTCGACGCCCTGGGCATCATCGGCACCGTCTTCGGCCTCGCCGTCTCCGTCGGCCTGGGCGTACTGCAGATTTCCGCCGGCATGAACATCCTCTGGGACGTGCCCCTGGTCACCCCGGTGCAGATCGCGATCATCTGCGGCATCACCATCGTCGCCTCCATCTCCGTGGCAACCGGCCTGGACAAAGGCGTGAAAATCCTGTCCAACCTCAACATCGCCGGCACCATCGCCCTGATGCTCTTCGTGCTGCTCACCGGCCCCACCCTGAAACTGCTCGGCCAGATCACCGAATCCTTCGGCATCTACGCGCAGTCGCTGCCGGAGCTGATGTTCTGGGTGGACTCCTACAACGACAACCCGGGCTGGCACGCCACCTGGACCGCCTTCTACTGGGCGTGGACCATCTGCTGGTCGCCGTTTGTGGGCATGTTCTTCGCCCGCATCTCCCGCGGCCGCACCGTCCGCGAATTCATCGGTGGCACCCTGCTGCTGCCCACCGCGTTCGACCTGGTGTGGTTTTCCATCTTCGGCCGCGCAGCCATCGACATGGAAGAACGAAACCCGGGCGTGCTGACCAAACCCGTGGTGGAAGACGGCGACACCCCACAAGCACTGTTCACCTTGCTTGCGGACTACCCGCTGTACACCATCACCGGCACCGTCGCGCTCATCGTGATCGTGTTCTACTTCGTCACATCCATGGACTCCGCCGCCCTGGTGATGGACATGTTCGCCTCCGGCGAGGAAAACAAATCACCCACCTACTACCGCGTCGGCTGGGTCGTCGCCGTCGGCCTGGTCACCGGCGCGCTGCTGTTTATCAACGACTCCGGCATCAACGCCCTCCAACAAGTCGTGATCATCATCGCCCTGCCGTTCTTCTTCATGTACTTCGTCATGATGTACTCCCTGATCAAAGCCATGAGCGACGACTCCGCCGCCGCCCGCAAGACCCGCTCCCGCACCTGGGAGAAGACCGACACCGCCGAGAAACTCGAAGAAGGCGAAAACAAACCCGCGCCGGGCTACGACGCGCAAGGCAACGAGGTGGAGCGCCCCGAACTCGAATACGACGCCGAGGACGACTCCTGGAAGTTCCCCGAAGGCTTCAAACTCGAGCGCGGCAGCGACACCATTGTCGACGAACGCCGCCAGGACTAGCGCTTGGACTAGCGCCAGAACTAGCGCTTGATCCGCATCTTGCGGTGGGGAACTCCGGTGTCCAGGAATTCCTCACCCTCGGCCACCAGCCCGAACTGCTCGTAGTAGCCGACAAGGCCGGCCTGCGCCTCGATGACCAAATCCCCGGGGAAGCGCTCCGTGTACTCGATACCCGCGCGCACGATCTCCGGGCCGAGGCCAGAGCCGCGGTGGTCGGGATGGACCACGAAGCGCCCAAAGCGCGATCCCGTCTCAGTGGGGAAGACGCGGGCGCAGCCGGCAAGGGTGTCGTCGTCAAGCAAAGCAAGAATGTGCTTCGTCTCAGGGTTGGCGTCCTGATCATCGATCTCCGCGTACGGGCACTGCTGCTCCGCTACAAACGTATCCACCCGCAACTTGTACAACTGGTGGACCTGACGCGGCGTCATCTCATCCAGCGATAGAAACCTGATCATTCTTCGGCTCAATCCTTCCTGTCTTGCCATACGAGAGGTGGCGGTGCGCCCACTCAAACGGACCCTGCTTGCCGGCGCGCTCCAGCAGCACCGCGAGCGCCAGCGTGATCGCCCACACCAGCAGGCCAATGCCTAGCTTGCCGGTCACCGTGGTGTCCAGGCCGATGCCCAGAAACGCCGGGGTGCACAGCAAGATGAACAGCACCGACTGCGCCAGATACCCCGACATGGAACGCTTACCCAACGCCACGAACGCCCGCGCCCACCCCGGCACGTCGTTGTTCAGTCGGTGCGTGGCCAGCGCAAGTGCCGCCAGGATGCCCGGGCCCGTGAGGTAGCCCAGCGCCTGGTTCAGGATGAACAGCGGCAGCTCCCACTGTGCCGGCAGCACACCCGCGGCCGCCAAACCCCACGGCAGGCCGATGCCGACGATGATCACCGCGGCGATAACGGTCCAGGTGATGAGGGTTTTGCGGTGCGTGGTGACGTCGACAAGCACCCGCTCCCGCGCCCACACAAACCCAATAATCGCCAACGCCCACAACTGCACCACAGCAAACGGCTGCATGGCCAACATGCCCACCGCCATCTGCAGGTTTGAGGAGAAATATGCCGCTGGCGTATCAAACGTGATCGTCGGATCCGGCTGTATGATCGCCTCCGAAGAATTGAAGAAAAACGCCGAGACGCCACCTAACACCCCGAACGTGGTGAACAGGCCCAGAATCGAATACGCCACAATGCGCAACGTCTTCGACGACCACGACAACCCCCACGCCAACAAGATGCCCACCAGGCCATACGTGAGCATGATGTCGCCATAAAACAGGCCAAGCATATGCGCCAAACCAAACAACGCGAGCACTGCGTATCGACGAACCAACACCCGCCGCGCATCCTTCAACGGATAGTGCTTGCGGTAGAGACTGGCCGCCACCAGCCCGAAGCCGAACCCCAACAGAGTGGAGAACATCGGCAGGCCACGCACGTGGATAAACATCGCGGCGAACACGGCGCTGACCTGGTCGATGACGCTGTCCGGGCGGACACCACCCACCGACCAGCCCGCACGCGACTGGTCCTCAGACCAATCATTCGTGATCCACGTCTGCGCCACATTGGCCATCGCGATGCCAAGCAGTGCGGTGCCGCGCGCCAGGTCAGGCACGATCAGGCGCTGCTTTAGGGGCTGCGCTGGGTGAGCGGGCTGCGCGGGTTGCTGAGGCTGCGCGGGTTGCTGAGGTTGCGCGGGTTGCTGGTTCGGGTGCGGTGCCGCATGCGAATTCATGCGGCTCAACCTACACGGCTACCGCGACATGTTCGCTACGGCATCAGCCACGGCGACACCGCCGCCAAGATTGTGCGCGTCGAATGATCCAGCACCGGGTCCAGATCCGGAGCGAACAGCGGCGAGTGGTTTGCCGGGGCGCCCTCCATTTCCTTCTTGCTGCCTACCGCCCAGTAGAAGTACGGCACGCCCCAAGCTTCCGCGATGGTGGGGAAGTCCTCCGAACCCGACAACCGGCCGAAGTTGCCCGCGCGCTTACCAAACTGCTCGCGGAACACCGCCATGACCTTCTCCGTCGGCTCCTCGTGGTTACTAAACACCGGGGCGCCGCCAATGACCTCGAAGGTGGGCTCCCGGTCGCAACCCGCAATGGCGCATTCTCCTTGGACGATGCGCTTGATGTCGCCGTTAAGCTTGTCCGAAATTTCCTGCGTAAACGCGCGCGTGGACACCTTGAGCTCCACCGAATCCGGGATGGTGTTCGGCGAATCGCCGCCGTGGACCGCGCCGACCGTGACTACGCCCATCTCCTGCGGATCGATGTTGCGCGAAATGATCGTCTGCAGGCTCATGATCACCTTCGCCGCAAGCACCACCGGGTCGATGCCATGCTGCGGCATCGAGCCGTGCGAGCCGCGGCCGAAAATCGTGATCTTGGTCTGCACGCACGTGGAAAACACCGGGCCGGACAGTGCGCCGACGCCGTAATCGTCGATCCACGGGCCCACGTGCTGGCCCAACACCACATCCGGCTTGACGATCTTCTCCGCCAAACCCGCTTGCGCCATATCCACCGCGCCCGCGCCGGTTTCCTCACCCGGCTGGAACAGTGCGATAAACGTGCCCGACCACAGGTCCTTGTGCTGCGCCAACGCCTCCGCCGCACCCAGCAGGGCAGTCGTGTGCATGTCGTGGCCGCACGCATGCATCCGGTTCAGCGCCGGATCCGCCGAGTATTCCAGGCCGGTCGCCTCGCTGATCGGCAGGGCATCGAAATCCGCGCGGAAGCACACCACCGGACCCTCGCCGTTTTCCAGCACGCCGACCTTGCCCGTCTTGCCCACCGCCGTGACGGTGTAACCGATCGCGGTGAGTAGCTCCTCAATGCGTTGCGAGGTAGCAAACTCCTGCATCGACAGCTCCGGGTTCCGGTGGAACCACTTGTAAAGGTCTTCGCGCTTGTCGCGCGTCTTGTCGATCGTGTCCTCGAAACCTGCGAGGCGTCCAGTGAGTTTCGGTAAGTCAGCCATGGGCCTACCTTACGTGCCCGAAAGCACCCCCGGGTGGGTCTTCGTATGGTTGAATGGTGCCAATGTTGCCCAAGTGATTACTGTGGCAAAAGTTGTCTTCACGCGCCTTCGAAACACTGATAGGGGATAAGTATGCGCCGCCTCCCATCGGCCCGCACCATTGTCGCTGCCGCCGTCTCCGCCCTCGCTCTCGTCGTCACGCCTGCTCTTAGCGCAGACGCCGCACCCGCGATGGCACAAAACGCAGCGCCCGTCGACACCGCCGACCCCAACTACATCTGGCGCACCGACATCATCTCCAAAGCCCTCGCCGGCAAACCCGGAGCCGACCGCGTCCTCCACCGCGTCCCCGGATCCTTCCACGACGCCCCCCGCGTCCCCGCAGAAGCCGACCAAGCCCGCGCACGCGGCAACGCCCTCTACGGACCCGGCACCCCGCTCTACGTCGGCAACACCCCCGGCTCCGAGTTCATGTGCACCACCACCGTCGCCGGCTATAACGACCGCGGCCAAAAAGTCGCCCTCACCGCCGGCCACTGCGGCAACGTCGGCGACAAGGTCAAATCCGCCGACGCACCCCAACTCGGCACCACCGGCACAATCACCCAGGTAGACAAACAAAAAGACTTCGCCGTGATCACCCTGGACAAAAACACCGAAGTCACCCGCTCCTACGACGGCATCACCGCCAACCACGTCGGCGGCGCCCCCGTCCGCCCCGGCGGCACCGTGTGCAAGAAAGGCGTCGCCTCCGGCTACAGCTGCGCACCCACTTTCACCGACTGGGACACCCACAACGTCAACCACGTCTGTGCCATGCAAGGCGACTCCGGCGCTCCACTCATGGTCGGCGACCGCGTCATCGCCATGGTCAACGGCGGCACCTGGCGCGCACCTTTCGACATCGCGTGCCACAGCCCGCTGCAAGGCCCGATCCACGCGCCGACCGCATCAGCGCGTCTCGACTCCGTCCTGCCATCCGTCAAAGGCGGGTTCCGGCTCCCGTAGTTCTTAGCGCCCGGGGCTTGGAGGAGTCGCGGGGAGGCAAAGACCGCTAGGCGCGGAGGCGGGCAGCGATCTCGTCGACCACGCGGGGGTTACCCGCAACGCACCAGGTCACGCCACCGGCATCGACCTTGACGCAGCGGCCGCCGACGGCCTCGACGAGCGCCTTGCCGGGCAGCCAATCCCAGTCGGGGACAGAGTGCTGCATCCACGCACCCATCTGACCTGCGGCGATATTCGCCAGGTCGACGGAGCCGGCGCCGAGCATGCGGATCGTGGCGGCCTCCGAAACGACGCGCAGCCAAGGTTCGCGAACGGCGGCATCTGACATAAAGGTGGGGTGGAGGTAGGTCACCAGAGCGCTCTCGGCGAGCGGGGCGTCCACGAGCGCAGGCAACGTAACCCCGTTGCGGGTGGCCACGCCGTCGGCGGCAACCCAGGTCGTGTCCAGGGCGGGGCGGTGGATGGCGGAGATGAGTGGGGTGGGGGACGGGGAGTCGTCGATAAGAGCGAGCGCCGAGCAGAAGTAATCGGAGCCTTGCGAGAAGTTGTAGGTGCCGTCGACGGGGTCGATCACCCAGGTACGGCCGGTGTGGGAGGGGCGGTTGGCGCCCTCCTCGCCGATGACGCCGTCGTCCGGGCGCAGCGCCTCGAGCGCATTGGCGACGAAACGCTCCGCGGCACGATCCGCCTCCGTAACCACGTCGGATACGGAGGTTTTGAACTCCGTGCCCAGGCCCTCAGCGCGCATGCGCAGGGCAAGGCCGCCGGCGTGCTGGACGAGTGCTGCGGCCAGTTCGGCGTCGGAGGAGGAACGGTGTGCGTTGATAAATGCTTCAGTCACGCCGCCATTATGGCGCAGTCGGCGCATCCTCGCGGGTCTCGGGGAGGTAGACGTTGGAGCCTAAGGCGCGGAACTCTTCGGCCATTTCGCGCTCGCCGGCGGTGGCTTCGGAACCAGCACTACCACCGTCCGCGCCGCTCGAGAAGTCGAATGACGGCATGCCGAGGTCTGCGATTTGGTCGGCGAACTCGTCGCGAATGTCCTGGCTGATGCGCATCGAGCAGAACTTTGGTCCGCACATGGAGCAGAAGTGGGCGGTCTTCGCGGGCTCGGCGGGCAGGGTTTCGTCGTGGTAGGCCTGCGCGGTGTCGGGGTCGAGGGAGAGGGCGAACTGGTCGTGCCAGCGGAACTCGAAGCGTGCCTTGCTCATGGCGTCGTCCCAGTCGCGCGCGCCGGGGTGACCCTTGGCTACGTCGGCGGCGTGGGCGGCGAGTTTGTAGGTGATCACGCCAGTTTTCACGTCGTCGCGGTTGGGAAGTCCCAGGTGTTCCTTCGGGGTGACGTAGCAGAGCATGGCGGTGCCGCCGGCGGCGATGTTGGCGGCGCCGATGGCTGAGGTGATGTGGTCGTAGCCAGGGGCGATGTCGGTGACCAGGGGGCCGAGGGTGTAGAACGGCGCGCCGCCACACCATTCTTGTTCCTTCTCGTTGTTCACCTGGATCATGTTGAGAGGCACGTGGCCTGGGCCTTCGATCATGACCTGGACGTCAAAGTCCCAGGCGCGGCGGCAGAGTTCGCCGATGGTTTTGAGTTCGGCGAATTGGGCGGCGTCGTTGGCGTCGGCGACGGAGCCGGGGCGGAGGCCGTCGCCAAGCGAGAATGCGACGTCGTACTGGGAGAAGATCTCACAGAGCTCGTCGAAGTTTTCGTACAGGAAGGATTCCTTGTGGTGGGCGAGGCACCAGCCGGCCATGATCGAGCCGCCGCGGGAGACGATGCCGGTGACGCGCTTGGAGGTCAGCGGCACGAAGGGGAGGCGTACACCGGCGTGGACGGTCATGTAGTCCACGCCCTGCTCGCACTGTTCGATGACGGTGTCACGGAAGATCTCCCAGGTCAGGTCCTCGGCGATGCCGTCAACCTTCTCTAGCGCCTGGTAGATGGGCACAGTGCCGATGGGCACGGGGGAGTTGCGCAGAATCCACTCGCGGGTGGCGTGGATGTCGTTGCCGGTGGATAAGTCCATGACGGTGTCGGCACCCCAGCGGGTGGCCCAACGCAGTTTCTCTACCTCTTCGCGGATAGAGGAGGTTACGGCGGAGTTGCCAATGTTGGCGTTGATCTTGGTCAGGAACGCGTTGCCGATGATCATCGGCTCGCTTTCCGGGTGGTTGACGTTGTTCGGGATGATCGCGCGGCCGGCGGCAACCTCCGCGCGGACCTTCTCTACGTCGCAGTGTTCACGCAGCGCCACGAATTCCATCTCGCGGGTGATTTCGCCGCGCCGGGCGTAGGCCATCTGGGTGACACGCTTGCCCGGCTTGGCGCGCAACGGTTTGCGGGAGGCGCCACGCCACTCTTCGCTGGCGGAGCCGCGGCGGACGGCAGCGCGGCCGTCGTCAAGCAAATTGCGCTCGCGGCCGACGTATTCCTCCACGTCGCCGCGGGCGGTGATCCACTCGCCGCGCAGGTTGGGCAGGCCAACTTCCGGCTCGGCCCAGGGGCCGCGGGTGCGGTAGATCTTGAACGGCTCGTTGGGGCCGGTAGGGGAGTCGTCCAGGTGGATCGCGGTTTCCGGAACCTCCAGCCCGTCCTTCAGAATCGGCGCGTATGCGTGCTTGGGGTTGATTTCCTGGGCATAAATATCGGCATGCGTTTCAGGCACGACCTTCTCCTTACTTCCTTCGCTGGTGCTAACCAGACAGGTTCGAACGGTGCTCGCGCAGGCGTAGCGCGATCTCAGCCCGATGCCTCGGGCGCCCGTGTGGGGTCGCAGCACACTCTATCCCGTCGTGGTGGCTGCGTCAGGCAGTTCGCTAGACTTCCCGGTTATGCAGCCCGAGACTCAAGCGCGGATTAAGGATCTTTCGTCCACACTTTCCACTATCGAGAAGGTGATGGACCTCGACGTGCTCCGCGAGCGCGCCCGCGAACTCGAGGCCCAAGCCGGCGACCCGTCTCTGTGGGACGATCCGGCGCACGCACAGCAGGTGACCACTGAGCTTTCCAATGTGCAGTCGCGGTTGAAGAAGGTCACGTCGTTGCGCTCGCGTATCGACGATCTGCCGGTCATGTACGAACTCGCCGAAGAAGAAGGCGACCCCTCGATGGCCGACGACGAGTTGGCGGACGTGGCAGCGCAAATCGATTCGCTTGAGGTGCAGACCATGCTCTCCGGCGAATACGACGAGCGCGAGGCCGTGGTCAACATCCGCTCCGGCGCCGGTGGCGTGGACGCGGCGGACTGGGCCGAGATGCTCATGCGCATGTACGTGCGTTGGGCGGAAAAGGCTGGCCACAAGGTGGATGTGTACGACATCTCCTACGCCGAAGAGGCCGGCATTAAGTCCGCCACCTTTGTTGTGCACGGCGATTACCTCTACGGCCAGTTGTCGGTGGAGCAGGGCGCGCACCGCCTGGTGCGTATCTCGCCGTTTGATAACCAGGGCCGCCGCCAGACCTCGTTCGCCGAGGTGGAGGTGCTGCCCGTCGTGGAGCACACCGACCACATTGACATCCCGGATTCGGACATCCGCGTGGACGTCTACCGTTCCTCTGGCCCGGGCGGGCAGAGCGTGAACACCACCGACTCCGCGGTGCGCATCACCCACATTCCGACTGGCATCGTGGTGACCTGTCAGAACGAGAAGTCCCAGATTCAGAACAAGGCCTCGGCGCTCAACGTGCTGCAGTCCAAGCTTCTGGAGAAGAAGCGTCAGGAAGAAAAGGCGGAGATGGACGCCCTTGGCGCGGGCGGCAACGCCAGCTGGGGCAACCAGATGCGCTCCTATGTCCTGCACCCGTATCAGATGGTCAAGGACCTGCGCACCGACTATGAGGTGGGCGACCCGCAGAAGGTGCTCGACGGCGACATCGACGGCTTCCTGGAGGCCGGCATCCGCTGGCGCATGGCACAGCAGCAACAAGAGTCACACCAGTAACGGGTAAGGTGTGTCGCGTGATCCGATTCGACCATGTGACCAAGACGTATCCGACGTCCACGCGCCCCGCGCTCAACGACGTCACCCTGGAGATCCCAGACGGCGAGTTCGTCTTCCTGATCGGCGCGTCCGGCTCCGGCAAATCGTCGTTCTTGCAGTTGATGATCCGCGAGGAAAACGTCACCTCCGGCGACATCTACTTCGGCGACTTCCACGTCAACGCACTGTCCGGCAAGCAGATCAACAAACTGCGCCAGTCCATCGGCTACGTGTTCCAGGACTTCCGCTTGCTGCCCAACCTCAACGTGTACGACAACGTGGCGTTCGCGCTTGAGGTCATCGGCAAGCCGAAGGACCGCATTGCCAAACTCGTGCCGGAGGCGCTCGAACTTGTCGGCCTCGGCGCGAAAGCGAATCGTATGCCGCGCGAGTTGTCAGGTGGTGAGCAGCAGCGTGTTGCGATTGCGCGTGCGTTCGTCGATAAGCCAAAGCTCATGCTTTGCGACGAGCCCACGGGCAACCTCGACCCAGGCACCGCCGACGAAATCATGGCGTTGCTGGCGCGCATCAACCGCATGGGCACCACCGTGGTCATGTCCACGCACAACGCGCGTGCGGTGGATGACATGCGCAAACGCGTCATCGAACTGCAGTTGGGCAAGGTCGTGCGCGACGAACAAAACGGCGTCTACGGGGATGTGAGGAAGTAACCATGAACTGGAATTTCATCTTCCGCGAAGGCTTCAAAGGGCTCGGCCGCAACCTGACCATGACCATCGCGCTGGTGATCACTACGGCGCTCTCGCTCGCGCTCGTCGGCACCGGCATTTTGATCTCGCAGGCCACGGCCGATACGAAGAAGCTCTACCTCGACCGCGTCGAAGTGATGGTGGAGTTGGATGAGGACATCTCTGCCAACGACAAAGACTGCTCCACCGATGCCTGCAAGCAGGTGCGCGACACCCTGCAGGGCGACGACCGCGTCGAGCAAGTCACCTTCCGCTCCCGCGAGCAGTCCTACGAACGGTTCGTGGAACTGTTCCAGGACGCCGAGCCGGAACTCGTGCGTGAGACCACCCCGGATGCGCTCCCGGCCGCACTGCACGTGCGCCTGGAGGACCCGACTGACACGGCACCGCTCGACGCGATTCGTGAGATGCCGCAGGTCACCGTCATTTCCGACCAGGCCGACACCGTGCGCTCCGCCGCCGGAACCCTGAACACCTTCCGCAACGCCGCCTTCGTCATCGCCGCAGCACAGGCTCTGGCTGCCGTGTTCCTGATCGCGAACATGGTGCAGTTGGCTGCGTTCAACCGCCGCGAACAGATCGGCATCATGCGCATGGTCGGCGCCTCGCGCTGGTACACCCAGGCCCCGTTCGTGCTCGAGGCCGTGATCTCCGTACTGCTCGGCGCGGTGCTGGCCACCTTCGGCGTGTGGGCCGGCAAGCAGTTCCTAGTGGACCCGCTGCTCGGCGACCTCTACGCATCCCAACTCATCGCCCGCGTCCCCGACTCTGCCGTGTGGGCCGTCATGCCACTGACCGGGCTCGTCGCCATGGTGCTCGGCGGCCTCGCAGCCCAGGTGGCACTTCGCTCCTACGTGCGTAAGTAGTACACTCGAGCGCCTATGTCCAAGAAGAACAAAAAGCAGAAGCTTTCCAACACCGGCGTCCTAGCGACCAACCGGAAAGCTCGCCATGACTACACCATCTTGGACACATGGGAATGCGGCATCGTCCTGCAAGGCACCGAGATCAAGGCGCTGCGCGAAGGCAAAGTGTCGCTGGTGGAGGCGTTTGCCACCATCGACAACGGTGAAGTCTGGCTGCGCAACATGCACATCCCCGAATACTCCAAGGGGCACTGGACCAACCACCCGCCGCGCCGCACCCGCAAACTGCTGCTGCACCGCCGCGAGATCGACTCGCTGGAAGGCAAAGTCCGCGACGGCAACCGCACCCTGATCCCGCTGTCGCTTTACCTCAAGGACGGCCGCGCCAAGGTCGAGTTGGGCCTCGGCCAGGGTAAGCAGGACTACGACAAGCGCCGCGCCATCAAGCGACGCACCGAGGACCGCGAAATCACCCGTGAGCTGGGCCGCAAGTTGAAGGGCATCAAGGCGTAGCGTTTTCAGTACGGTGGGGGCCTATGAAAAAGGCACTGATTACTGGAGCGTCCCGCGGCATCGGTCGCGCGATCGCTGACGAACTTGGCAAGGACCACCACATTTACGCTGGTGCGTCACAGGATGCGTCCGAGATTGTTTCGGCGCTTCCCAGCGCGGAGCCGTTCGAGGTGGACCTGACGGACACCGAAGCCATCTTGGAAGCGGCCTCAAAGATCGAGGACCTCGACGTCCTCGTGCTGGCCGCCGGCGTGATGGAAAACGGTTCCCTGGAAGAGGTTGGCGACGCCTCCTGGCGCAACACGATGGAAGTCAACCTCCACGCGCCTGTCACCCTGACCCGCGCGCTGCTTCCTGCTTTACGACGATCCAACGGCCTGATCATCACCATCAACTCCGGCGCCGGCTACCACGGCATCGCCAACAACTCCGCCTACTGCGCCTCCAAGTTCGCGCTGCGCGGCTTTACCGATTCGCTCGCACAGGAGGAAGCCGGCAAGGTGCGCGTGACCTCGCTGCACCCGGGCCGCACCGACACCGACATGCTCTCCGGCGACGACGGCCTGCCCAAGATGGCCGCCACCGAAGTAGCCAAGGCAGCCCGCCTAGCTGTCGACGCCGGCCCCGACGCCGTCATCGAATTCCTCCGCGTCTGCCCAGCGTTCACGGGGTAGGTTGCCGGCTGGGGGCAGGGCTTGCCGGCTGAGGCGGGCTTGCCGGCTGAGGCGGGCTTGCGGGCTGAGGCGGGCTTGCGGGCTGAGGCGGTCTTGCGAGCGTTGCTCGGGCTCTGGCGTGCCCAGCCCCTTGTGCTCCGGTGCGCTCGGCTCCTTGTGCTCCGGCGCCGCGTGGGGTAACGTTTCTTCTCCTACGTTTCTTCGTAGTTGAAGGGGTCGATTTGGTTTCGACTTCATCACTTAGCCAGGGGAAGCGTGCCGGTGCAGGCAGGAGACCACCGAAAGCGTCGCTGTAACTAATAAACGCAGAGAAGAACTCTCAGCGTGACTACGCCCTCGCTGCCTAATTAGAAAGGTTCAGCGACCTGCGTGTCCGTCAGGCCGGGGATGTCCCCGACCCGGTACCTGGCGTCGACTTAGGGGACTTGCCTTCCGGCCCTGTCAGTGGGGCCTCGGGAGGGACATTTTTCACTGACTGGGCCCGTCATTCGGACATGTTCGCCTGATCCGGAGGGCCGAGCAGAGATTCTGTGCGAACTGCGCACGGAGAAGCCCTGGTGCGGTGGTGAAGGACCCGGGTTCAATTCCCGGCGGCTCCACTGGAAAGAGACCCCCAGACCCTTACGGGCCTGGGGGTTTCTTCTTATTTGTCGGGGAACTTGCGCCCAGAGCGGCCTTCACTCTGCGGTGCTCATCGTCTAGTTCCTCGACATCGTCTAGCTCCCCGCGCGGGCAACCAGACGATCAGCTCCATACTGAAAACGGTCCCCAATATGACCTGGGGAAACGTCGAGGCCCCTGCGAGACCGTCTAGCGGCACCCGAAGGGGAGCTAGACGATCTCGTAGCCGGTGACCGGGCCCTCCGTGTTCGGCTGCCAACCGAGTGCTGGGGCGACGTGGGTGGCAAAGTTTTCCAGGATCTTTACGTTTACGTCCACGCCCATGCCGGTCGGGATGGTGAGCAGAAGGGTGTCGGCGGCCATGACGGCAGGGTCGGCCTTGAGCTGCTCGATGAGCTTGTCCGGCTCGGCGGCGTAGGTGCGGCCGAAGGTGGAGGCGCCGACCTCGGGGAGCATGCCTACCTGGTCGGAGCCGGGGGCTTGCATGCTGAAGCGTGCCATGTCGGCGCCGTCGACGATGGGGAAGATGGAGCGGGACACGGACACGCGCGGGGTCCAGTCGTGGCCGGCTTCCTTCCAAGCTGCGCGGTAGCGGTTGATTTGGTCGGCTTGGATCTCGCCAAGTGTCTGCGCGGTGGTCTCGGAAACCAGGGTGGAGGACATGAGGTTCAGGCCGTCGCGGGCGGTCTGCTCGGCAGACGCGTGGGTACCGGAGCCGTAGAAGATGTGCTTGCGCAGCTCGGGTGCCATGGGGAAGACCGGCAGGGCGGAGCCGGGCTGGAACATGTTGGGGTACTGGCGCTCGAGGGGCGCGGCGGTGGCGAAGCCGTGGCCGTCGACGGCGGCCATGAAGGTTTCGAGGTGGTTGCGGGCGACGTCGGCACCGTTCGGCGCTTCGCCCTTGTAGCCGAATGCTTCCCAGCCGCGCTCGGCGACCTCGGGGGCGCCGCGGGATACGCCAAGGGCGACGCGGCCGCCGGAGAGTTGATAGAGGGAGGCGGCTTCTTCGGCGAGGTAGAGCGGGTTTTCGTAGCGCATGTCGATCACGCCGGTGCCAACTTCGATGCGCTCGGTGGAGGCTGCAACTGCACCGAGCAGCGGCATCGGGGCGGAGGCTTGCGGGACGAAGTGGTGGACGCGGAAGGATGCGTTGTTGACGCCGATCTCGTCGGCAGCTTTGGCGATCTCGAGGTGGATTCTCGCTACCTTTTCTGCCGAGGGGCCGCGTTGGCCGCCGATGGCGTAGTGCCCGAAGCTCAAGAAACCGAATGCTTTCATGGGGTCCTCCAGATCAGTTATGTGACATATCAACAAATATCATAGCCTGTGCCGAGCAGCGCAACCGAAAAACGGCCTCAACGTTGTATTGGAGGAGCTTAAAAGGTTTATTAAATCCCTTGGCGCGACCACAGCCCGGCGCTACGGTCGTGCGCATGATTTCGAAGACTGCGAAGACGTTGTCCGCTGCAACCGCCCTAGCTGCCATCGCTGGCGGCTTCATTGGTGCTGGCACCGCGCACGCACAGGTAGCGCAGCTCTCGTCGGCCAACCCGAACCTGGACCAGTTGGTGCAGAAGGGTTGGGACACCTACACCGGCGCCGTGCTGGGCAATAAGGGAGGCATGTTGCTGAAGGATCTGCCGAAGGACGCCAAGCCACTGGCAGCAAAGGATGCAAAGGAAGCTCTCGCACAGCCGCTGCAGGCGAAGGAAGATGCCGCGATCACCCTGACGTTCACTCCGCAGGGCCGGCTCAATTACGACGACGGCTGCAACGTCGGCAACGCGACCTACAAGGTCAACGCCCGCGGTGGGGTGAAGGTGGGCACGTTCGCCGAGACCCAGCGTCTTTGCGACCCAACCCGCATGAACAAGTCCGATGAACTGAAGTCGATCCTGCGAGCGGGCCCAGCTGTGTACAAACTTAACGACGACACCATCGCCCTTGGCGCCCAAGGCAAGATGATTGAGTTTCTTGGAGTTGCATAGGCATCCCATGAAACCCCTTGAACCCGCGAATCCGGCCGCTACCGTGTGGGGCATGGGTATCAAGACTCAGAAAACATTGTCCATTGCAACCGCGCTCGCGGCCCTGGCCGGCGGCACCCTTGGTGTCGGCACGGCTGGCGCGCAGGAGCGCTCGAGCAGCATTGACCAGTTTGTCCAGATGAGTTCCTCCCTGTTTTCTAACCCGGCGGGGCAGCAGCCCGCTGGCACTGGGCTGATGGTTCCGCTTGCGGAAGGCGCGACGCAGTTGCCTAACGACCAAGTCCAGCCCGCGCTGGACACCACCTTGCGTGCCAAGAACAATGACAAGGTCACCGTTGATTTCCGCCCGGACGGCACGCTGACCTACAACGATGGCTGCAACACGGGTAACTCCACCTACCAGGTGGATACGACCGGCAGGTTGCGCGTCGGTGACCTCAACGAGACTCGCATGGCGTGCCCTCCGGGTGCGGAGGTTGCCGCGAATGATCTAAAGACGATCCTGCGCGCCGGCCCGGCGGTGTTCCAGGTCGATCCGTCCACGCTTGCGCTGGCGGCGCAGGGGCAATCGATTGAGTTTGTGAAGTTGCCGGTGCGTGTCGTCGATTAGCAATCGCGACAGACTGCAAAGCTCCAGGTCATCCTGGGGCTTTTTGCTTTGCGACGACCCCACCTCGGCCATTTACAACACAGTTTTGTAGTCTAAATGGGCGGAAACCGGGGGTGCCGGTTGACTTTAAGTATGGCTACCCTAATATGTCCCAGGTAACCCTTACCTAAGTCTGGAAGGACGACAATGATCCGTTTCCCGCGCACCGCGCTGATCGCCCTCGCAGCCGCAGGCTCGCTGACCCTCGGCGCTTGCTCCAACGCAGAGCAGGCCGCTGAGACCACCACCTCTGTAGCAGCCACCTCCGAGGCTGCCTCCTCCTCCGCCACCACCGACGGTGACACCGTCAAGGTGACCGACAACTACGGCGAGAAGGAAGTGCCGGCCAACCCGCAGCGCGTCGTCGCTCTGGACAACCGCACCTTCGAGCTCCTGGACTCCTGGGGTGTTAAGCCGGTCGCAGCGCCGCGCGACCTCGTCCCGAACACGATTCCGGGAATTGCGGACAACGAGGACATCGTCAACATCGGCAACCACAAGGAGCCGAACCTCGAGGCCATCGTGGCAGCTGACCCGGACGTGATTGTCTCCGGTCAGCGCTTCCGTAAGTACGACGAGGAAATTGAGAAGCTGGTCCCGAACGCCGTGCTCGTTGAGTTCGAGCCGCGTGACGACGAGCCGTTTGACCGCGAGCTCATCCGCCAGACCCTGGCACTTGGCGACATCTTTGGCAAGCAGACCGAGGCTGAGCAGACCGTCAAGGAGTTCACCGAGGCTGTCGAGCGCGCCCGCACCGCCTACAACCCGGACCAGACCGTCATGGGCGTGAACGTTTCCGGCGGCGAGATCGGCTACGTCGCACCGGGCATCGGTCGCGTGTGGGGCCCACTGTTTGACCTCATCGGCTTCACTCCGGCGCTTCAGGTGGAGAACGCCTCTAACGACCACAAGGGTGATGACATCTCCGTCGAGGCAATCGCTGACGCGAACCCGTTCTGGATCTTCGCTCTCGACCGCGATGCAGCGATCAAGTCCGCCAAGGATTCCCCGGAGGCGCTGTCTGTGATCAACGACTCCGCTGCGCTGCAGAACGTTACCGCGGTGAAGGAAAACCACGTCTACGTGGCACCGAAGGACACCTACACCAACGAGTCCATCCTCACCTACACCGAGATCCTCAACGATCTGGCAGACAAGTTCGAGGCTGCAAAGTAACCCCTGAATGACACATCCAACTGCGACTACCACCCGCCCCAAGCTTCTCGATTGGAAGCTTGGGGTGGGTGTTGTCGTTGTCGTTTTACTGCTGCTGACCTCGCTTGCGGTGGGGCAGTACGACATTTTGAATAGCGACGACGGCTGGGCCATGTTCCGTACGACCCGCGTCCCGCGCACCATCGCGTTGGTGCTCGCCGGCGCGGCGATGGCGATGAGTGGGTTGATCATGCAGATGCTCACCCAGAACCGCTTCGTCGAGCCGACCACCACCGGCACCACCGAATGGGCCGGCCTTGGTCTGCTCGCGTCGTTCGTGTTCTTTCCCAACGGCACGATCATGACGCGCATGCTGCTCGCCGTCGGCTTCGCATTCGTGGGCACGATGGTGTTTTTCGCCTTCCTGCGCAAGGTCACGCTGCGCTCCAGCCTGATCGTGCCGATCGTCGGCATCATGCTCGGCGCCGTGGTCAGCGCAGTCTCCACCTATTGGGCGCTGCAGGCCGACCTGTTGCAATCGCTCGGCGTGTGGTTTGCAGGCTCGTTCACCAGCGTGATCGCGGGGCAGTACGAGGTGTTGTGGATCGTGCTGTTCGTGGTCATCGCCGTGTTCTTCTACGCCGACCGGCTCACCGTGGCCGGCCTCGGCGAAGACGTGGCCACCAACGTTGGCCTGAATTACAACCGCATCGTGCTCGTCGGCACCAGCCTGGTCGCAGTGGCCGCCGGCGTGGTCACGGTGGTCGTCGGCAATTTGCCATTTCTGGGACTGATCGTGCCGAACATCGTGAGCATGATGCGTGGCGACGACCTCCGCTCCAACCTGCCATGGGTCTGCCTCACCGGCATTGGAGTGGTAACGGTGTGCGACCTCATCGGCCGCACTATCATCGCCCCATTCGAAATGCCCGTGTCCGTCATCCTCGGCGTCGTCGGCGCCGCGGTGTTTATCGCCATGATTGTGAGGCGGAGCCGGAATGCGTGAGATCGGGGCGTTCCAGTCGTCGACAAGCAAAAAGCGCTACTGGATTATTATCGGCGCGCTTGCGGTGGCCGCACTGTTATTTACCGCGGGGCTGCTCGCGTACGGCAACCCGATGGAGTTCGGATCCACCGGCTACTGGCTGATTGCGCAACGTCGCATGAACGCGGTGATCGCGATGGCCATCGTGGCTGTGTGCCAAGCGACAGCGACCGTGGCGTTTCAAACGGTGACGAATAACAGGATTCTCACCCCGTCCATCATGGGGTTCGAATCGCTCTACGTCGCCATTCACACCTCAACCGTGTATTTTCTCGGCGCAGCAGGGCTGATTAACGCGCACACCCTGGGGATGTTCGTCCTCCAGCTCGTGCTCATGATCGGGCTCAGCCTGGTGCTGTACACATGGCTGCTCGCCGGCAACAATCCCGACATGCACGCCATGCTGCTGGTCGGCATTGTGCTCGGCGGGGGACTGGGCGCAGTATCCACGTTCATGCAACGCATGCTCACACCCAGCGAGTTCGACGTGCTCACCGCGCGCCTGTTTGGTTCCGTGAACAACGCCGACCCGGAGTACTACCCGTTGGCAATCCCGCTGGTCATCGTGGCGACGGGACTACTGATCTTCAACTCGCGCGCGCTCAACGTCCTGTCTCTGGGGCGCGACGTATCCATGAATCTAGGCGTGGACCACAAAAAGCACGCGATTTACACGCTCGTGCTGGTGGCCATCCTCATAGCGGTATCGACCGCGCTGGTCGGCCCGATGACCTTCCTCGGCTTCCTCGTGGCCACACTCGCGTACCAAGCCGCGGATACCTACGACCACCGCTACGTCTTCCCCATGGCGATACTGCTCGGATACTGCATCCTGTCGGGTGCGTACTTTGTGATGAACCACATCTTCTACGCGCAAGGCGTGGTCTCCATCATCATCGAACTGGTCGGTGGCCTGACCTTCCTAATCGTGATTTTGAGAAAGGGACGCCTGTGATTCAACTCAAAGAAGTCCGCAAGGCCTACAGCAGCAGTGTTGACATCGGACCGGTCACCCTGGACATCCCCGAAGGCGGCATCACCGCCCTCGTCGGCCCGAACGGTGCAGGTAAGTCGACCCTGCTGACGATGATCGGCAGGCTCCTCGACCTTGACTCCGGCCAAATCGAAGTCGCAGGCCTGGACGTCACCTCGGCGCGCTCGAAGGACCTGGCCAAAGTCGTGTCCATCCTGCGTCAGGAAAACCACTTTGTGACCCGCCTGACCGTGCGCCAACTCGTCGGCTTCGGCCGCTTCCCGTACTCGGGTGGGCGCCTGACCCCCGAAGATGAAGAGATCGTCTCGCGCTACATCGACTTCCTCGGCCTGCGCGAGCTGGAGAACCGCTTCCTCGACCAGCTCTCCGGTGGTCAGCGTCAGCGCGCCTACGTTGCGATGGTGCTTAGCCAGGAAACGAACTATGTGCTTCTCGACGAGCCCCTGAACAACCTCGACATCTCCCACTCCGTAGAGATGATGAAGCACCTGCACTCCGCATCCCGCGAGTTTGGCCGAACCATCGTGATCGTTCTGCACGACATCAACTTCGCCGCACGCTACGCGGATTACATCTGCGCAGTAAAGGACGGGGAAGTTGCCGCCTTTGGTGCGGTTGACGAGATCATGCGCGACAGCCTGCTGAGCTCCATCTTCAATACTCCGGTGGAGGTTATTGAAGGCCCGCATGGGCCTATTGCGTGTTATCACTAAAACCTACGCTGTACTGCGGATTTGTGTTGTTTGTGAGTTCGTGGTTATATCTTC
>NZ_KV787061.1:0-414 GCF_001806995.1 Corynebacterium sp. HMSC11D10 | reverse complement strand
TTCGAGCGGCCTTGAGGGGCTGGCGAGAGGGAACGAGTTAATTTCATGAGGTTGCTGTGCAAGGTAAACGGTTGTTGAACTTGGGTTTGACTTTGGTTTACGTTGTGTTGTAGTCTCTGGTTCCGCCGCTTTGACGGCCGTAGCCTTTGAGGGTTGTGGTTGTTGAGTGTGCTGGTGTTGTTTGAGAACTCGATAGTGTGCCAATGCATTTTTTGTTGTTGTGTGCTTGGTGTTGTGTGCCATGTGTGTGCATGCCTTTGTTGGTGTGTGCCGGTGGTGGTTGGGTGAACCATTGATTGCCTGATCATCTGTGTGGTGTGCTTCATTTGTGAGTGCATGATGCATGTTGCCAACCTCTTTATTTTTGCCCCGTCAGGGTTTGGGGGTTGGTTGGAAGTTTTTTGGCTTCCAGTA
>NZ_KV787060.1:26192-61060 GCF_001806995.1 Corynebacterium sp. HMSC11D10 | reverse complement strand
ACGCCGACCGGACACACATTTTGCTACTTAACCCGGAAATTTTAAGCCCCGGGCGCTTGCTTGAGCAGAGGCGACACCGGGGCGTACGAGAAAGAGATTACACTTAAAGGGCGCTACGTCCAAGCATAGGTGCTGGATTTGTGCGCACATTCATAAAAGGTCAAGGGGGTTGACACTTTGGGGTCCTTAGATGGGGTTGAAGGTCCTGCTTCCGAGTTTTTCTTCTCAAAGCTCGTCAGTGACTCGCGCTTTGCGCCGTATCTGCAGGAAGCAAACAACGATGTGCAGAAAGCCAGAGAGCTTTATCTTTGGGCTGGGGAGGTTGCCTCTGCAGGTCTGGAGTTACTTGCCCATTTTGAAGTTGGGCTGAGAAACGTCATCGATAAGGCTCTCAGGGAGCATTTCGAACACGATGCTGGCTCAGTGCCGTGGATATTCTCTCGAAATCCTTTAATTGGAGAAGGAGTCCGGGAAAGGGTTGAAGACACAAGGGAGGGATTAAGTCCCCACCACCGAGATTCGCGGGCGCAGATAACCGCGAACTTGCATTTCGGATTTTGGACTCGAATGCTCGGAAAAGGCAACGACGAGCTCTGGCGCCTCTGTTTGCAACGCGCGTTCCCTTATGCCCGAAGTCGTAGCGAAGTTGGCGCCGCAGTGGAAGGGATTAGGAACTTTCGTAATCGCGTGGCTCACCACGATTCGATTCTTGATACCGATGTCCCGTTTGAATGCGATCGAATATTTGCGGTGGCGAACTATGTTGATCCTGCGTTCGAGCATTTTCTTAAGGCAGTAGACCGCGTTGAGTCCCTGTACAACCGGCGCCCGACCGAACCAGCAGATACTTTGTTAGTTCCTGGAAAGAAGGAATGGGAGCTTTATAAAAAGACGTCTGTGTATGTCTGTAAATCAGGACGAACGTTTCGTCCTGTGCGTCATCTTGCGTTTTATGTTGACAGAAAGATTCAAACTGAGATTCCTGCGGTCAAGTATCGGCAGGACAATATCACCTGGAATTTGAACGAGGCGCGGCTCTTAAGGAAAGAGGCAAAAGACCGCAACAGGCCTGAACTGCGGAAAATCGCGCAAGCCATTGAAGAGCTATCTCAAAATGGATGGTGTGATGGCAGTGGGGTTGAAGGTCGGTATCAAGCGTTTGTGTTGACCTCAAAGGACGAAACGCAACCACTTGGAGCGCATCGGACTTTGCCAAGTGAAATTGAAAATACTGCGTCCGGTAAAGGCAGTGGTTGGGTGACTAAGCAGCGCTATTTGTACTTAGAGCGACTTATGCAGCAAGGTGCGGCCTACCTGGCGTAGATCCTGCGACAAGGTGAAAAAGAACCGCGCGGTAGTATTCCCCGCATGGAATCCACCAGCACACCCGCGCAGCGCTGGGGCTTCTTTGCTGTTGTATCACTCGGCCTGCTCATGATCGGGCTGGATAATTCAATTTTGTACACGGCGTTGCCCGCGCTTGAACGTAGTCTCGGCGCAGGTCCCAGCGAGGGCCTGTGGATCATTAACGCCTACCCGCTTGCACTTGCGGGCCTTCTGCTTGGCACAGGCACGCTGGGGGACCGGGTGGGCCACCGCAAGATGTTCCTGATCGGTCTCGGGATTTTCGGTGTGGCGTCGCTGGGTGCGGCGTTCGCGCCGGGCACGGCTGAGATGATCGCGGCGCGCGCCATGTTGGGTGTTGGTGCGGCTGTGATGATGCCGGCGACGTTGGCGCTGATTCGCCTGACGTTTTCCGACGAGCGCGAGCGCAACCTTGCCATCGGTATTTGGGGCGCGGTTGCCGTGGTTGGCGGCGCGCTCGGACCGGTGGTTGGTGGTCTGCTTCTGGAGTTCTTCTGGGTCGGTTCGGTGTTCCTCATCAACGTGCCGATTGTGTTGCTTGCGCTCGTGCTTACGGTGTGGCTGGCGCCGCCGAATCTGCCGAATCCGAACAAGGCGTGGGACGTCATATCTTCGCTGTATTCGCTGGTTGCGCTGTCGGGCCTGACGATGGCGATCAAGCAGGCTGCGAACACCCAAAGCGTCGCGCTGCTGGTCGGCTCGATCGTGGCGTGCGTGTTGGGCTCGTGGCTGTTTGTGCGGCGTCAGGCGCGCCTCGATGACCCGCTGCTCACCTTCGACATCTTCCGGTCCCGCATGTTCACCGGCGGCGTTGTCGCCGCGGCGGGTGGCATGTTCATCATGGCGGGCGCGGAATTGATGACGACGCAGAAGCTGCAGCTTGTCGACGAATTTACGCCCCTGAAGGCCGGCACCACCGTCGTCGCCATGGCCGTGGCCGCCATTCCCGCGTCGACGCTCGGTGGCGCGTTTTTGCACAAGGTTGGCTTCATGCCGTTGATCGCTGGTGGTTTCGCGTTATCGGTGGTGGGGGCTGGTCTGCTGGTGGTGGGCGCGTCGTCGCATAGCGTGCTGTTCGAGGTTGTGTCGCTTGCGGTGTTGGGCTTTGCGGTGGGCTCGGTGATGAGTGTGTCGTCGATTGCGATCATTGGCGCGGCTCCGATGAACCGTTCCGGCATGGCGGCGGGTGTGGAGGAGGTCTCCTACGAGTTCGGCACCCTGACCACCGTCGCGCTGACCGGTTCGCTGCTCCAGCGGGGTCTGGATGGTGGCGCGACGTACACCGAGTCGTACGAGAATGTGCTGTTCGTGCTGGCCGTATCTGCGGTTGTGTTCGCGGCGGCCACGTGGTGGTGCTTCCGCGACAACCCGAAGTCGGGGTCGGTCAATGCCTGATATGAATCCGCGGGCGTGGCACCGCAAAGCCTCCAAGCCGGTGAGCATTTGGATGGGCGTGTTCATCATCGTGGGGCTTGTCCACCCGTTCATCCCTGAGGGATCGTGGCTGCTCATCCACATTTTTACGCTGGGCATTCTGACAAACTCGATCCTGTTGTGGTCGCAGACGCTCACTGAGCGCTTCCTGGGGCGCAAGCTTGACGACGCCACCCGCCCCGCCCAGCTCACCCGCACCTATCTGCTCAACGCCGGCATCGTCGCAACGCTGATTGGCCAGATGCTGCTGTGGTACTGGCTGACCTGGGTCGGCGCGCTGGTCGTCGGCATTGTGGTGGCGTGGCATGCGGTGGTGTTGGCGGGGCAGGTGAGGGCGTCGCAACGAAGCAATGCGAGTGTGTACGGCTTCGTGGCCTCGGCGTGCTGTCTGCCGGTCGGTGCGCTGTTCGGCGCGGCGCTGTCGGCCGGACTGCCTGGTCAGTGGCACGGTGCGGTGCGCCAGGCGCACATGTTCATCAACGTTGGCGGCTTCGTCGGTTTTGCGGCGATGAGCGCGCTGAGCATCCTGTTCCCGGCGATGTGGCGCACGCGCGCTGTCGACCGGGTCGGTGTCGCACTGGTGCTCGCCGGGGCGGGTGTTGTGCTCGCAGTCGCGGGTGCGCTGCTGCGAATGTCCGTGGTCACTGGCATTGGTGCTGTGGTGATCGTGGCAGGCTGGGTGTGGCTCTACCAGGGGTTTGTGGTCAACGCACTGACGGTGTTTGCCGACCCTCGCGGCCGCATCACCTACCCAGCCCTCTCTGCCTTGTGTGCAGTTGCGTGGCTCATCGGCGGGCTGACCTGGTACGCGGTGCGCCTGTTCGGTGGGTCCGCTGACATTCCGACGTTGCCGCTGCTGCTCGGGTTCGCGGCACAACTGCTGATCGGCACCATGAGTTACCTCATGCCAACCATGATGGGTGGCGGTCCAGCAGCGGTAAAGTCCGGACTGCGGGAACTCAACCGTGGTGCCTACCTGCGCGTCGGCCTATTCAACGTGGCCCTTTTGGCATGGCTTGCGGTGAACAACTCCTACGCGCGGATTGTCCTGTCCTTCCTCGTGTTTGGCGTGCTTGTGGCGTTTATCCCGCTGCTGACCCGCGCGGTAAAGGCGCAGGTTGCGCTGATTAAGGCGTCACGTCGACCCTAAAGAGCATTCCCATCGTCTTGTGTCCCGCGATGGTGCACCAGCCGAGTGTGTCAACGTTGAACTCTCCGTAGTAGGAGGTAGCGCTCTCGCCAGGGCTGAGCCGGCCTGAGTAGCCCTCGCCGACCTTCAGGTCGTGCTCTTTCTCGCCGGAGTTGGTCAGGTTGACCACGAGTTTCGTGCCGCGGGGCACCTCCACCCGGTCGGGGATGAACCGCATCCGCTCAATATCAACGTCAACGTGGACGACGTCGTCGCCGGTGGGGATCTCACCTTGCGCAGGTGCGAGCAATGTCGCTGCCGTTGCGGTACCAGCGACGAGCGCAGTCACTGCGGACCAGGCGGCGAAGTGCGTTGTGCGTGCCACGGATCGGCTCCTTTGGTGTTCGTTGATGACGTTGAGATTGTATAATCCGAGAAAAACCAAGTTGGACTACAACTCAGCAACACATATAATTTTGGCGGACTTGATACACCCCTCAGGAGAACGCGCATGGAACGTAGGTATGCTCCGCGGCCAGCTGGTGAGCTGATAACCGCCGTCCACCGCCTGAGCGCGAAACAAGTCGAGGTTTTCCAAGAGGTGCAGTCCCACGCCGAAGGCATCCAGGTTGCTGAAATTGGCGAAGCACTGGGCATGCATCCCAACACTGTGCGCGGGCACCTCGACGAGCTCATGGCCGCCGGGGTGATCAGTCGCAGGGTTGCCACTGGTTCTGGCAGGGGGCGCCCGTCGCATATTTACACCGCACGCGTTGCGCCTACGAGCCGGGCATCGGGTGCGATTGTGTCGCTCGTGGAGGTGCTGGCCAGCCAACTGTCTGCCGACGACACCGATGCCGCCAAGGCACTTGGCCGCGAGTGGGCAGACCGTGTGAACGAAGGTCGCGACAACGGCGCAGATGAGGTGGACCTGGCCACGGCTGAACGACAAATCGCGGAACTGCTGCGCGAGCTGGGCTTTGACCCGCTGCAGCGTCCAGATGCGACCACCCGGAAAGTGCGCGAACTTAGCCTCAATGCCTGCCCGTTTGTCACCGAGAGCAACAAACGTCCGGCTCCGGTAATTTGTGCGCTGCACGAGGGGTTTCTGGACGGGAGGCTTGGCGGCGTCAAGGTGCAACTGCGCCCCCACGACAGGCCGGGGGAGTGCGGTGCCCGGCTGACCAAGCGTGCTTAGGACACGAGCCAGTCATTCGGACTGAACAGCTCGTAGAAGACGTTCGCTGGCGCCTTGTCTTCCGGGAGGGCGGCAAGGTCGTCGCGTAGCGACTGCAAGAAGCCGGTCCCGCCACAGAGGTAGACGTCGGCGCCTGCGACATCGATGTTGTGGATGTCGATGCGCTCACCGCTGTCGCGGAAGAACGGGTGGATCGAGCCGTCGTTGAGCGCGGCCACCAGGTCGCGGCTTTCCTGCGCTTGCGCCCAAGTGGCTTCCGACGAGTCTGAGTGCACGTAGGTCACCCGACGCGGATCGTCGTGCTTGACCAGGTGCGTGAGGATACCAGTCAGCGGCGTCGAACCAATGCCGGAGGAGATGAGCACAATCGGGTTCTCGCCCGGGCGCAGCACGAGATCGCCGGCGGCGAGAGTGGCATCGACGGTGTCGCCGACTGCGACGCGCTCCTGCAGGTACGACGACACTTCGCCGTCTTTCTGCACCGCGATGCGGTAGTGCGATGCGTCGCCATCGATGATCGAGTACTGACGCAGCTGGCGGGCGCCGTCGTCGAGCTTCACGCCGATCGACGTGTACTGCCCAGGCTTCGGCGCGGAGAAATCCCCCTCAACGGTGAACGCAGTGACCGTTTCGCTCAGGGCCTCCTTGGCGGTCACCGTGCCGCGGCGGAACACATCGCCATCCGCCACACCGTCAGAGGCGTAGAGCTCCTTTTCGTGCTTGATCAGTACGTCCGCCATCAGCCAGTAGACCGCGTCCCAGGCCTCGGCCACCTCGGGTGTGACGGCCTCACCGAGCGTTTCGGCGATCGCGGCCATCAAGTTGTCGTGCACGATCTGGTACTGGTCCTCCGTGATGCCGAGGGAGACGTGCTTGTGCGCGATGCGGTCGAGCATCATCACGGGGTCGGGCTGGGAGTCGTCGACAAGATGCGCCGCGAACTTCACCACCGACGCGGCCAGCGCCTTCTGCTGTGCGTTCTGCTTCTGGTTGCCGCGGTTGAACAGGTCGGAGATGAGCTCCGGGTGCGCCGCGAACATCTTGGAGTAGAAGGTGGTCGCGATGGTCTGCATGTTGTCGGCGACCGGTGCGAGCGTGGCCTTCACAGTCTCAGCGTGCGCATCCGAGAGATACTTGCGTTTCGAGTCGGGGAACGTGTCAACGTACATCAGGGCCTCCTTGAAGTCGCGGATCGAATAAACACGATTATAGCCGTTTTAAAACAGGTCGCGTGTTGCGGAGTTGATGTCTTGGATGAGGAAACAGTTTGAATACGGCAGGTCCTCCGCCTCCCCGAACGTGTCTAAAAAGTCCACAGCGAAGTGGTTCAACAGCGGAGCCTGGTTCTGTTGTTGCCGCCCGCGTAGCACCACCCGGGCAAATCCGATGTCTTGCTCCCTAAACGACTCGAATAGCGCGTCTTTCAACGCGTCCGCCTCCGGTGTGTTGCTGGTGGGGAAACAGACACGAAAGTCACGCGGGATCCAGTGGTAGATGGCATTTGCGTACTCGAAAATCAGGTCGGGATCGGTGGTGGACGTGAGTTCGTCGTAAAGCAAACGCGCGGGTGCCGCGGAAGGGTTACGGGCCACAACGTGATGTAGCGATTCGCCGACCGCAGCAACGAGCGGGCCCGCAGCGGGGGATTCGACCAGTAGGCCCGTACACTCCTGGGCGCGGGCGCACGACAAGTAGTACTCGACCGCGCTCGTGCCGCAGCCCACCAGGCTGTCCAGGTAGTCGTCGATGCCGACGCGCACATCGCGCAGGATCTCGTGTGGCAGCTCCGTGCCGTCGTCGTCCACGTCCACCCGCAGAGATACTCTTCCGAGGGGAAATGCGCGGTCGATAAAGACCAGTGGGACGGTCTCCTCCGGGACCATGTCCAGTGAAAACACCTGGCGTCCTTCGCGGACGAATTCGTCTGCGGTGAGTGAGCCGATACGCACGCTAAACGTGTCGGGGTCGGGCAGGCGCATGATGTCGAAGTCGGCGGGGGACTGGGTGTCGTCGCCAATCGCGTACTCGGTCACTCCTGGGATCGGCCGCGTCAACGGCTGAGGCATCACCGCGCGGAGCTCGTCCCAGGCGCCGTCCATCGCGTCTTCGATATCGAACTCACCCGCAAGCTGCGTTGCGTACCGGGCGAGAGAGTGGGCGTAGACAAACCGGGGTTCGACCCGTTCCAACTGCTCCATCGCCTGCCGCAGCGCGTCGAGGTAGAAAAACTGATCGGAGACGTGCATGTCGGCTGCGTCTCCCGCCAGGTCAAAGCACTGCCGCGCATACGCGAGCGTCGCGTAGTCCATGGGAGTTTTAAAACCACGGGTCGGGCGTGGTTTCCAGACCGCGAAGAAGTCGTCCATAAAAGCCTGCACGTTGTGCAGATCGCGGTCGTTCAGATCGCCCCAGATCTTCCACGTAACTTCAAGGCCGTGTGGGCGGGCGGTGCCACTGTAATCGCTCATGAGGTGAATCTAACCACCGCGCACGACACGAGGCGAACAGGTGTTCGAACATGTTCGAATGTGTCGTGCTCGGGCCTACACTTGCCACCATGCCTTCGCCAGTGACTGAATACCTGCAGGACATCGTCGAATCCGTGCGCGACCACGACTCCGGCCACCGCGCCGACTACATCGACGTGCTCAAACACGCTGACCCCGACAAGCTCGGCCTCGCACTCTGCACTGCGGACGGACAGCTCTACGCGGTCGGGGACTGCGACTACAAGTTCTCCATCCAGTCCATCTCCAAACCGTTCGTCTACGCGCTGGCGCTGGACATGTACGGTCCCGATGAGGTCCACGCCCACGTCGGCGTTGAGCCCTCCGGTGAGGCATTCAACGCGCTTTCGCTTGACGACGAAGGCCGCCCCGCCAACCCACTTATCAACGCCGGCGCCATCACCGTCAACCAACTTATCGGCGGCCCCGACATCCCCGTGGAGCAGCGCAGCGAGAAACTCCGCGCCTACTTCTCCCGCCTTGCCGGCCGCGAACTGAGCATTGATCAGCGGGTATTCGAATCCGAGAAGGCAACCGCCGACCGCAACAAGGCGTTCGCCCACATGCTGCGCGAAGCGGGCACGATTAGCGACGATGCCCACGAGGCCGTCGCCTCTTATATCGCCCAATGCGCCATTCTGGCCACCGTGAAAGACCTCGCCGTCATGGCTGCCACCCTTGCCAACGCTGGCATCCAGCCGGTCACCGGTGAGCGCATCGTCTCGGCGGAAGCAGCTCGCCTCGCCCAGGCAGTCATGGTCTCCGCAGGCATGTACGACGCCTCCGGGCGCTGGATGGTCAACGTCGGCATCCCTGCGAAGTCAGGCGTGGCCGGCGGTTTGATCGGGACGTTGCCAGGCCAGTTAGGTATTGCGTCGCTAAGCCCGCGCCTGGATAAACAGGGCAACTCCGTGCGCGGCGTGAAAATCTTCCGAGAACTGTCCAGCTCCATGGGGCTGAACCTGCTGTCGTCGAACTTCTACTTCGCGCCGGGCATCCGTCGCATTGAACGCCGCGACGACGCCGAAATCGTCGAACTGCAAGGCATGATCACGTTCACCTCCGCCGAAAGGATCCTGCGTGGTCTTTCCGAGCGCCGTCTGACCAGCACAAACCTCATCCTTGACGTCTCCGGCGTGACCGCGTTTAACAAGGCTGGCCGCGACCTGATCAAAGACGGTCTGATGCAGTACCGGGACGAGGGCTACAACATCTCCATCTACGACCCGGACCACACGCTGTCGGACTACGAGTTTGCCGACGGCACCACAGCCCAAGCCATCCGCGACTTCACCGCCTCCTTCTCCGTCCCCGCCACGCGCGAAGAGGTCTACCAAGCGATCACCAAACCCAAAACCTGGTGGGACGAACGCGTCGAAGGCGACGCCGCCGAACAAGGCTCCGAGTTCCACTACTCCGACGACGACCGCTACGTCGGCTTCTCCGTCAAGGAAGCCGACGACGGCAAGCGCATCGTCTGGGACGTCGAACCAACCGACAACCCCAAGGAAGACCACGAGTGGGACGACACGTCGCTTATCTTCGACATCGAAGAGGACGAGTCCGGCAAAACCAAGGTCAACTTCACCCACCGCGGCATGCGCCCCCACGACAGCGGTTACGAAGAAATTGCCAAGGAGTGGCGCGAGCGCATTGCCAAGGGCCTGCAGCCACTCATTCGGCGCAGAGAGGAAAATTCGACCGATTCATGACGGAAAAAACGACCGATTCACGACGGAAAATTGGTATGGTTCGTGTCTATGGGATACCTGCAACGGGCCGTAGACACCCAACTTGACCAGCTCCTTCCGTATGCGTCTGCTATTGCGGTTGAGGGGCCGAAAGGTGTCGGCAAAACCGAAACTGCGCGCCGGCGAGCGTCGACGGTGCTCAAGCTCGACACGGATGAGGGTGCCGGAGTTCTCGCCTCGGATCCGGCGTTCACCGCAAGCCCTGATGGCACGATCTTGATCGATGAATGGCAGCGCCACCCCGAGTCCTGGGATTACGTCAGGCGGGCGGTGGATAATGGTGCTCCCGCCGGGCGTTTTCTCCTGACCGGCTCAGCCACTCCCGTAGCCGGGACTGATACTCACAGCGGAGCAGGGCGCATCTTGTCAATGCGGATGAGACCGTTGGCGTTGTTTGAACGGCGTGGCTGGGAGTCGTCGATAAGCATGCGCGAACTTTTTCAAGGCGACGCAACCATCGCAGGCGAGACCGACAAAACCCTGAAAGACTACATTGACGCGATAGCGTCCGGCGGCTTCCCGGGGTTCTATGAAGCGCCACCGGTACTCCGCAACCAGCAGCTGGACTCCTATCTCACCCGTGTGGTGGATCGCGACCTCCCTGAGCAGGGCTACACCGCGCGCAACCCAACAGCGTTGATGAACTGGCTAGCGGCGTACGCAGCAGCCAGCTCCACGACGACGAGCTACCAGGAAATTCTCGACGCAGCCACGCCCGGACAAACCAACAAACCCGCCAAATCCACGACGATGGTGTACAGAGAAAAACTCGCCGAGTTGTGGATGCTGGACCCCGTGCCAGCTTGGGACATGCGACGCTCCCCGTTCGCTGGCCTCGCGAAAGCACCGAAACACCAGCTTGCGGACCCAGCGTTTGTCCTGCGTCTGCTGGAGATTCCAGCTGCGAAACTCACGGGGCGGTTTAACTATCTGCTCGGACCACTGTTCGAGTCGCTCGCCACCCTCACCGTGCGGGTAGCGGCGCAAGCATCCTTCGGTACTGTCGGCCACTTCCGCACGGTCAAAGGGGATCGAGAGGTCGACCTCATTGCACAGGACCAAGACGGTGCGATCGTGGCATTGGAGGTCAAACTGGCCGCCAACGTGGGTGACGACGACGTCAAGCACCTACTTTGGTTGCGCGAGAAACTCCCGGACGATGTTGTGGACGCGGTGATCCTCACCACCGGCAACCGCGCCTACCGCCGCCCCGACGGAATCGCGGTCGTACCGCTGGCGCTGCTCGGTGCGTAGGCTCGGGCACATGTTGGATCGCACAATCTGGTGGCACGTCTACCCGCTCGCCGCGCTCGGCGCGCCGATCCGCGACACTAAAGATGCCGCACACCGCCTGCGCGGCCTCGAGCCGTGGCTGGACTACCTGGTCGAACTCGGCTGCAACGGCCTGCTGCTCGGTCCCATCTTCGAGTCGGTCACCCACGGCTACGACACCCTCGACCACATGCGCATTGACGCACGGCTTGGCGACGACACCGACATCGACTGGCTTATCCGCGAATGCTCCTCCCGCGGCATCAACCTCATGCTCGACGGGGTGTTTAACCACGTGGCCCGCACCCACCCCTGGGTCGAGCAGGGCCTCGCCGGCGATACGGAGTGGGAGGGACACAACGAACTGGCCACCCTCCACCACGACGAGCGAGAGATCCGGGATGCGGTCGTCGACATCATGTGCCACTGGCTGCGTCGCGGCATCGCGGGTTGGCGCCTCGACGTCGCCTACGCCGTCCCGCCCGAGTTCTGGCGCGACGTGCTCGCCCGGGTTCGCGAAGAGTTCCCCGACGCAATGTTTCTCGGGGAAGTCATCCACGGCGACTACGCAAAGATCGCCGCGTCCGGCACGCTCGACGCAGTCACCCAGTATGAACTGTGGAAAGCCACCTGGTCATCGCTTGCCGACGCCAACTTTTGGGAACTCGCCCACGCCCTCGAACGCCACCCCGCAGACCTTTTGACCAACACGTTCATTGGCAACCACGACGTTGACCGGATCGCCTCCACGGTTGGAACCAACAAACTCGTCCTCGCCGCCGCGATTCTCATGACCGTGCCCGGCATGCCGTCGATCTACTACGGCGACGAGCAAGGCTTCACCGGCACCCGCGGGGAGGGCTGGTCTGCCGACGACGCCGTCCGGCCCGCCCTGCCAGCCACCCCGGCGGAACTCTCACCCCTGGGCGGCTGGATTTATGGGGAGTACCAGAAGCTGATTGGGGTGCGTCGTCGCAACGCATGGCTCACGCGGGCTCGCGTTGAGGTGCTGGACAAGACCAACGAAACGATCTCGTTTACCTGCACCGACGGCGAAAACTCACTGCAAACCGACCTGTGGCTTGACCCCACGCCCGGCGTGCGAATCCACGCCGACGGCAACGAGCTTTACAGCTGGATCTTGAAGTAAGCCAGGATCTGCGCCAACGCGTCCTGCAGCAACTTCAGCAGGTCCGGCAACTGCAGCGTGGTCACGCCCGCGACCGGCACATCAACCGACGGCACGCCAGCCGGGGTGAGGTTGATGCGCTCCGGGAACTGCGGCTGAATCTTCGGCTGCTGCTTTGGCTGCGGGGCTGGTTGCTGGGCAGGTGCTGGCTGCTGCGCGGGCGCGTTTTGCTTCGGCGCGGTGTTGTTGGCGTTGTTGGAGTTGCTGTTGTTGCCGCCGGTTGTACCTTTGAGGCCGCAGCGGTTGGCGGCTTCGTCGACACGCGAAAGCGCATCCAGGATCTGCGGGCCGCGACGGTCGAACATCGCGATCGTGCGCGCCTGGCGGACTTTTTGCTGGTAGTCGGCGTCATTGGTCCAGTAGCGGGAGGCCTGGTCGCAGGAGATCGGACCCGCGGGCAGCTTCGCCAGGGTGTCGTCGATGGCGTCAGCCTGGGCGGTCGGCGCGGCGGCGATCGTGCCGGCCAGCGCCGCGGTCATAGCGAGAGTACGAAACTTCATGCGGGACAGTATGTCACGGATGGGGCAGATGTGACAGGTGGTGCGGGCCTTGGAAGGGCGTGAAACCTTCATATGCAGGGCTCGATATGCGTAAGTCCAGGTAGGAGGGTTTTCGAGAAATTGTGGCTGAAACTCGGAAAACGCGGTGACCAGCGGTTACGCATATCGAGCCCTGCATATGAACCGAAATGGCGGAACTACGCCCCGACGAAGCGGCGGATCAGGGAACGGTACGCCCGGACCGTGAGGTCGACGTCTTCGAGGGAGACGGATTCGTCGTGGCTGTGGAGCTCACCTAGAACAGACCCCAGCGTTTCGCCGCGCCCGTGGAGGGCGAATCCGTAGCCGACACCACCTTTACGACGAGCAAAGCGCAGGTCGGATCCACCCGCCGCGATCGTCGGGACGACGGGGACGTCGGGGAAGAATTCGTGGAAGGTGTCCACGATGGCGTCGTAAAGCGGGCCCGAGGTGGGGGAGACGGTGCCGGGTTCGGTGATGAGGTGGGTGATCTCCACCTCGTCGGCAAGGTCGCCGAGCGCTTCCCGCAGCAGATCGTCGATCTCTTCTTGCGTTTGGCCAGGCAAGGGCCGGATGTCGAGCTCCATCCAGGCGACGGACGGCAACACGTTGATCGCCTCGCCGGCACGCAGCACGGTGGGGGAGATGGTGAGGTGGCTCATGGCGTGGGAGTAGCTCTGCAGCTGACCGAACGTCTCGTAGCCTTCGCCGCGCAGCAGGGCCGCTTCGGTGTCGGGGTCGAATTTCCAGGCGCGGACGTAGCCCTCCCAGATGTCGTCGCTACGCACTTCGGGCGTGATGGTGGCGATGCGGCGCGCGACCTCACCGATTTTGGTGACCGCCATGTCGCGGCCGAACGGCGCGGAGCCGTGGCCGGCGTCGCCATGCACCGTCAAACGCCGCTGAGCTGCGCCCTTCTCGCCGACGACGACCACGAGCGCGTCAGAGCCGTCAGACACGGGCAGGTGTGAGCCGCCCTCCTCGGATAGGCAGTTCGCCCAAGGGAACGACGCGTTCTCCGAAAGCCACGCCGCGCCGAGGCCACCGCGGGCCTCCTCGTCGGCGCATCCCACGAAGGTCAGGGTGCCTTTCGGGCGCACGCCGGATCGTGCAACGTCGCGCACAGCCGCCGCCATCGCTGCGGTGATGTAGAGCATGTCGGTGGCGCCGCGCCCGTAGATGCGGCCGTTTTTGATCTCACCCCCAAACGGGTCAACTGTCCATTTATCCTCGTCGACGGGCACGACATCGGTGTGGCCCAAAAGGGTGAGTGGCTCGGCGTTGGGGTCGGTGCCTTCGATGGAAAACGCTACGGAAACTCGACCCGGATGGGGTTCGAAGCGTTCTACGTCTACACGGGTATCCCCGAAGAATTCCTGCAGCGTGCGGGCGTTTCTTTCCTCGTGTCCAGAATCTGCCGTTAGGTTGTTGACGCATCCATTTCTAATAAGGGCATGTAACAGTTCCAGAGTGTCATCGGTTAGGCTCATACCACATAACACTAATGTCGGAAATCTTTTGGAGACATGGGATGACTGAAACTACCCTCCCGGGCCGCCGCTCGGACAGCCAAGACCCGCGCGCGCTGCGCACTCGCAAGGCGCTAATCGACGCCACCATGCGCCTTCTCAACGACTACGAGGTCGCTGATCTGAATGTCTCGCAAATCGTGAAAGAAGCAGGCGTGAGCCGTCAGGTGTTTTACCAGCACTTTGAGGACCGCGACGCCCTCGTGCTCGCCACCGCAGCGCAGTGGGTCTTGGCGGCCTACGGCAGTTTCGCGGAACGATTCAGCATTGACAAGAGCTTTGAAGCGTCGGTCACTGCACTGGCACAGGCGACCGCTGGTCACTACACCGCCGCCACGCGCATCATCGACTCGCCGATCCACAGCCTCCTGGATAACCAGGTCTACGAGGTCATGCTGCCCACCATGCGCGAACAACTCCTGCCCCGCGCCGCCCGTTGGGAAAACGCGGACATGAAGCTTGTCGACGATATGGCCCGGTTCTACATCGCAGGCATGCAGCAACTCATTGAGCAGTGCATCCGCGAAGGCGTTCCCGCAGAGGAGTTTGGTCGCCGCGCCGAAGCCGTGCGCCGCGTGCTCATTCGTGAGTAGCCTGGCGGGGTATGAACCAGGTACGTGAGGTCGTCGAAAAGCTAAAAGCCCTGTACAACGCGTCGTGCGACATTGCACGCGCCGGGGACTTCGAACGCTACGGGGAAGTGCGCTACCCCAAACTCACCGTTGACGTGCTCGAATGGCGCCCCATCGACCGCTCCAAAACCTTCGGCTACGTCGACGAAGCCGGCACCTACTCCGCAGTCCTCTCCCGCCCCGACCTGCTCGAGGACTACCTCATCGCCCAACTCGAGGCGCTGACCTCGAACTATCCGTGCTCCATGCGTGTGGAGTACTCCGATATCGTCATCCCGCCCGCCTACATCAAGGGCACACCGCCTATCGACGAAACACGCAACCTGCCCCGACCCGCCCTCGACGACGTCCACGACGCCATCGTCGACGGCCACTGGGACGCCTTCCACGGTCCGGAAAAACCCCTGTTCCACTTCGGCCCGCAACGCTTCGACCTCGCCATCGCGCGACTCGAGCACTACACCGGCATCGACGTAGACACCCTGCAGCGCTACATCCTGTTCACCAACTACGCCATGCACGTCACCGAATTCGTGCGCTTCGGCCTGCGTGAACTTTCCGACCCCGACTCGCGCTACACCCGCCTCGTCCTCCCCTCCGGCGAAACAGTTTCCGACACCGTCGCGCTCGAAGACCTGGAGCTGGGGTCGAAGTTCCAGATGCCGCGCTACGACCTGATCACCGAAAACGGCGACGGCATCACCATGATCAACATCGGCGTCGGCCCCTCCAACGCCAAAACCATCACCGACTCGCTGGCCGTTCTGCGTCCGGAAGCGTGGATCATGATCGGCCACTGCGCCGGCCTGGACGCCCGCATGCGCATCGGCGACCTCATCCTCGGCAACGCCTACGAACGCCACGACCACGTTCTCGACGACTACCTGCGCCGCGAACTGCCCATCCCCGCCGTCCCCGAAGTGCAACGCACCCTGGAAAAGGCCGTGACCAAGGTCTACGGCGACGACGCGTCGTTGATGCGCACCGGCACCGTCCTGTCCACCGGCGACCGGAACTGGGAGTGGAAAGACCCGCAGGACCTGTGGGAATGGCTCCGGGGATCCACCGCCGCAGCCGTAGACATGGAGTCCTGCACAATCGCCGCCAACGGCTACCGCTACCGCGTCCCCTACGGCACCCTGCTCGCGGTGTCCGACCTGCCGTTGCACGCTGTGCCGAAACTGCCCGCCGGCGCCCAGGCGTTCTACTCCAACTCGAAGGAAGCCCACGTCATGTGTGCCGTGCGTGCGATGGAGAAGCTTGCCCGGCGCCCCGAACGTCTCCGGACCCGGAAGCTGCGCCGCACGATCGGTGAGGTCCCGTTCCGGTAGGCCCTTCGCGGCTTCATATGCAGGGCTCGATATGCGTAACCCCTGGTCACGGCGTTTTGCGGAAAATTGGCCGAAATTTCTGAAAACGCGCTGACCTGCACTTACGCATATCGAGCCCTGCATATGAACAAAACCCCGCACACCTAACGGCCAAGTTCGAGGCGCGCCCGCACCGCCCCGACGAACTCCTCGGGGTGCTCCTCCAGGTAGCGCGGCGCGTACCGGAGCAGGGGATGGCCGGCGTTGCCGAGGCGGTCGGCGCGCGTTTTCTCGTCGAGAAGTGCCTTGTGCGCAGGGCCGAAGGTGGTGTCGTCGTACTTCACGCGCCCATCGATCTCAACTCCCAACCACCCGTTAATCAGCAGGTCAACGCGGTACCTCCACCGGGTGAGTGTGACGTTGGCGCGGACGTCGGTGATGCCGGCTTCGATGAGCAGGGCGCGCGCGTAGGCCTCGGGTGCGGATTCGGACAGGGTCGACGCGTGCTGCGCGGCCAGGCGGGCGGCGGGTTTGCCTGGGAAGCGCGGCTCAGTTTCGACGAGGTGCTGCAGCTGGGCCGGTGTGAAGCCACCGCGTTGGACGAGCCAGTCTGCGGCGACGAGTGCGTGGGTGAAGCCGTCGAGGCGGGCAATGTCTAGAAAGGTTTGCAATGGTGACGTAGTGGACATGGCTTCCCCGCGGCGGATCCGGGAGGCGGGGAGTGTGCGTTGCACGTAGCGCACGCCGGCGGGCCATGTTGAGCGCCGTGGCACCGACGGCAACACCAGCGCGACCTGGTCTAGCGGCGTGTTCACGACCCACATGTCGTTGAGGTACGCGGAGGCGCGACCGGTGATCACGGCGGCGTGGACGGCAAGGCCCGCGCAGTAGGCCCGGGCCCAGTGCTGCTGGTGGACCTTCAAGGCGTCGAACGAGCGGCGCGCCAGCGCGTGTGACGTGGATAGGCGAAGTAGGTCGCTGCTGAGATATGTCTGCCCCCGGACGTCGACAAGGTTGGTTCTGATTTCGGTTTTCCATTCCCCCATGCGGGAAATCCTAGGTGGTTTGTACACTGCCTGGCGATGGAAACTTTCTTCGACGACCCCGCGATTACGATGGCGCATCGGTCCGCTGTGCGCTCGATTGAGCGGGTGGTCAAGGAAACGGCAACGCCGACCCCGAACGCGCAGCAACGCGTCATAGAACAGTTAAGGAACCCAAAAACGCTGGTCATCACGGGCGCGGGTGTGTCGACGGATTCGGGCATTCCCGACTATCGCTCCGAAACCGGCCGTTTGACCAAGGGCCGTCCGATGACGTTTCAGGAGTTCGCGCATTCGCCGCGTCAGGTGCGTCGGTATTGGGCGCGTGCGTTCGTCGGTATGCAGTTCATGCGGGCGGCGCGGCCAAACCGGACGCATTTTGCGCTTGCGGAGCTCGAGCAGGCCGGCCTGATCCGTGGCATTGTCACGCAAAACGTCGATGGACTGCACACACAGGCGGGGTCGCGAAACGTGATTGCGTTGCATGGCGATATGGAGCATGTGGTGTGCCTGGACTGCAATGTGATGCATGAGCGATCGCTTATCGACGACCTCCTCACTGCCGCCAACCCCAACTACTTCAATTCTGTCGAGGTGGTCGGGACGATGATCAACCCGGACGGCGACGTGGAGCTGCGCCAAGAGGACGTGGAGCGCTTCCGCATGATCACGTGCCCGAACTGTGGCTCGGAGCGCTTGAAGCCTAGCGTGGTGTATTTCGGCGAGAACGTGCCCAAGGCCACGAGAACACTGGCGGATCAGTGGCTGGCGGAGTCGACGGGTGTGGTTGCGATTGGCACGTCGCTTGCGGTGATGAGCGGCTACAAGTTCATTCTGGATGCGAAGAAGCAGGGCAAACCTACCGCCGTGATCAACGGCGGGCCGGGGCGTGCGGATACAAAGGTGGGCACGCTGTGGCGCACCGACGTCGCTGACGCCATGGATGCGATCCTGGACGGGCTCGACTTGTGATTCTCCTGCTCATTGTTGTTGCAGTAGCGGTTTATCGTTACGTCACTACGCCGTTGGAGACTGCGTTTTCCACCGCCTACCCAAGTGATCTCCACGTCTACGTGCTGGGCGGGCAGCAGGTGAAGGACCACCTGCCGCTCTATGCGCACGACCTGTTGCCGGGCTTGCCGTTTACGTATCCGCCGTTTGCGGGCGTGGTGTTTTCGTGGCTGCCGACCGAGGAGTGGTTCGGCGTCGCCTGGAAGTTGGTCAGTGTGGTGGTGTTGGCCGGGGTGGTGTGGGGGTCGTCGATAAGCAAGAAGCACGTGGTGCCGCTGGTGGCCTTTTTCGTGCTGTGCACGGAGCCGGTGCAGGGCACGCTGTACTTCGGGCAGGTGAACCTGCTGCTCATGGGGCTGGTGTGCCTGGATTTCCTGCCGAAGAACAGGCTGCCGGGCATCGGGACGGGCCTGGCTGCGGGGATCAAGCTCACGCCCGCGTTTTTCATTGTGTTGTTGATCTATCAGCGCAGGTGGGGAGCAACATTCGTTGCCGCGTTCACGTTCGTGTGCACTGCGGCGAGCGGGATGAATGTGGTGGACGCGCCGAACTTTTGGACGCGCGCGATCTTCAGCACGCAACGGATTGGGGTGGACGAGAATCCGGGGGCGCAGTCCATACGCCAAGTGCTGGCCCGCGCCGGGATGGATTCGACGCTGCTGTGGCTCACGCTGTGTGCCGCCGTGACCATCCTTGCGCTTCTTGCTTGTCGACGAGCCCCCGCACCCCTCGCCGTCTCCTTCATCGGCCTGACCGCGTGCCTGGTTAGTCCGTTTTCCTGGTACCACCACTGGGTATGGATCGTGCCGCTTGGCGTGTTCGTCTTCGAGCGCTACGGTTCGGTGGCGCTCATGGTGCTGATGGCCCCGTACGCTTCGGTAGTGCTCTGGCCTGGCGCCCCGCAGTTCCTTTACATTGCCGTGCCAGTGCTCTTTATGGCGTGGTACGCGCTACCCTCGGGTTATGCGCATCCGTTTATACGCCGCAGCGACCGCGGCAGCCACAGCACTCGTCCTCGCCCCCGCAGCCTCCGCCGACCCGGCCCCCGTTACCGGCGTGGAACTCAACCAGCCCGCCGACCAGGTCATCGCGCTTGAGACGAAGTTCAACCTGACCAACGATGCGGAAACCGGCATCAGTGAACTGCGCAAGCTCCGCGGCGACATGTGGGACCAGAACGTGCCATACGACGGAAAAACGCTCCGCACGGTCGCTGCAGAACAGGGCCTGGATACCCGCGAGAAGTACGTCAACGCGGTGCAACTGGACACCGGCTACAACCTGATCGCACTGCAGCGTGCGGTGGAGGCGGCGAAGAAGTTCGCGCACGTCCGCCCGTTCAACGCAACGTGTACGGACAACTGCGGCCCGGAGGACACCGCCACCATCGGCGGCAAAGGAGGCTGGGGCGCGAACCTGCACAGCACGGCTAACATGAGCCGCGCCATGCAGGGGTGGGGCTATGGCGAGCTGGCGGACCTGAAGCGTCTGAACGGCAAGTGGTCCGACGACAAGAACAGCATGACCGGCCACCTGCACACGTTCCTGAACCCCACCGTGACTCGTGTCGGTTTCGCCGGTGCGGTCACCGCTGAGGGCGAGGCATCGGCTGCGGTGGTGGGATACAAGCCGACCGACGTGGAATCCATGCCGCAGGGTTCCCAGAAGGTGGTTCTGCACCGTCCGGCGGATGGCAACGAAACCCCGAACACCACGCCGAAGAAGTTGGTCTTCGCGGGTGTCGGCGATAAGTCGCCGGACGACGTGCGTCGGACCGTGAGCATTGTGTTGACGGTGCTGTCGATCCTGGCCGCGATTGTGAAGTTCATCGAGCCGTACCTGCGCCCGATCGCCGATAAGTTTATGGGGCGATAGCCTCGGCGACTTGGTCGAGGGCATCCATGGTGTCCTCGTAGCTGCCGTCGGCGCTGCGCGCGCCGATGGCTACCCCAACGTGTTTGATCCAGCCGAGTTGGCGGGTGTGCCAGGAGCCGTCTTCCTCCACGTCTGACCAGCCGCCTTTGAACGGAACCCCCAACTGGCCGAGCCCGTAGGCCTGGTCTTCGGTGATGTTGCGCATGTCCGCCAGGACGGGTTGGGATTGGTCGCGGGTGCTTAAGTAGTGGGCGTATTTAGCCTGGTCGGCGAACGTCCAGCTGGTGGTGCCAAACGCGCCGCGCACGTTGACGTGCGGCCCGGCTTTTTCGATTTCCTCGCCGACGAGTTTGGCGGCTTCGAGGTCGTCGCCCATGCAGTCCCATAGGGCGCGGGCGGAGTCGTTGTCGGACCATTCGATGGAGGCCTGGGTGAAGTCCGCGATGGTGGCGTGGTCGTATTCGCAGTGCCGTTCGGCGGCGCGTGCGATGGGGATTTTGATGGTGGACCAGGCCGGCAGGGTGTCCAGGGAGCCGGCTTGGGTGAGGGTGGTGCCGTCGTAAAGAGCGACGCCCACCTCGGTGTTTGTCGCCTCCTCAATCTTTGCGACGACCCCCTCAAGGCCCTCATACTGCTCCTGCGTCTGCGTCGGTACTGCCTCGGTCTGCAGCGGCTCAACGGGAGCCTCTGCGGAGCAGCCGGCCAGCAGCAGGGGAATAACCCAGGCGACCTTGCGCATTACGCCCCCGCAACCGCCAGGGGCTCGCGAAGCACGTAATCCAACGCCACGGCGCGGGCGATGTCGCGCACGACGTCTTTGTGGCTGGGGATCAGGCGCAGGTCGATGGGCCCGGAGATGTGTTCGCGGACAGTGCGGGCGAAGGGGGCGGAGGCGAGGGGGTCGTCGATAAACGCACTGCCTGCGACAACCACCGTGTTGGGGCAGTGGTCGGAGCACAGCCCAGCCACGAGCGTGCCCAGCCCGCGGGCGCGGTTGTCGAGCGCGGAACGGGTTGCCTCCCCGGCGTCCTCCACCGCCTGGCGCAGGGTGCGGATCGTGGGCACATCGATGGCGTCCAGCAGGCCCTGGGTGGTCAGCTCGCCCTGTTCGACCTCGATGGGGTTGACCCCTTCGGGGCTGGAGATGGCGCAGGCGAGGGAGTCGTCGGCAAACAGCGCCATGACCGACGGGGTGTCCAGGTCTGCGGTGGATTGCATCTCAGAGCCGACAATCGCGCTGGAAATCGAGGTGACCTGCACCGGCACGGAGAACTGCTCGCGCATCTGATCGCCGATGTTCACCCCGTCCCACCCCAGGTTGGGGGCGTAGACGTCGCCGCTGCCGCGCACCGTGCCGGATGTGGTCACGCCCACGGTGGCGAGCGGGCGGCCGACGCTGGTGGTCAGTTTGTTCAGGCCGGCCATGATGTGCTGGATGAAGTCGTCCTCGCTCATACGCGAGACCGGCAGGTCCACGTCCACGCTGCGCAGGGTGCGGCCCTTGAGGTCGAACAGGGCGATGTAGGTGGAGTCGGTGCCCACGGACACACCAGCGTGCGTTTCGGTGGTTTCAGCGAGTTCGAGGGGGATGGTGGGCCGTCCACGGCCTTGGGATTGGGTGAGGTCGTTGCGTTCGGTGACGTATCCGGCGTCGACAAGCGCCGCGATTGCGCGGGTGACAGTGGGCTGGGACAGGCCGGTCGCGCGGACGAGCTCGCTGCGGGAGGTGAGTTCCTGCAGGCGAATGAGGTGCAGGCATTTCGCCGCGGGAGTACGAGGACGAGAAAACGAAGCCCAAGCCATAATGAATATATTTACTGGATGGTGCGACGAATTGTCCATTTGGCCAGCTCCTATACAATCGCCCAGCATGAGCCAACCCATGCGCGAGCCGTCGCTTCTCGACGCCACCTGCGAGGATTTCGTTTACGACCTCGCAGCCATCTCTCCCACGCTGGCAACCCAAATTGGCATCGATGGCCACGACGGCGAATTGCAGGACTTTTCCCCCGAGTACTGGGACCGGGTCGCAGACCGCATGCGCGACCTCATCGCCGACGTTGACGCGTTGAACGACTCCACCGATGACTCCGACGACGAAGACGACTTCGACGACGTAGACAACCTCACAGCCGCCATCCTGCGCGACCGCCTGTGTATGAAGCTCGAGCTTCACCACCGCGGCGAGCTCCTGCGCCAGCTCAACAACATTGCCTCACCGATTCAGGAGATCCGCGACTCGTTCGCGCTGATGCCGCGCGTGACGGAGCAGGACTTCGACGCCATCGCCTCCCGCATGTCCCGCATCCCGGCAGCGCTCGCCGGCTACCGCGAATCCCTGGCAGAGGCTGCCTCTGCCGGCGATGTGGCATCCCACCGCCAGATTGACACCGTGATCAACCAGTGCGAGGCGCTGGGCGAAAGCGACTCCCAACTCGACGAACTGGGCCTCCCGCCGGAGTCCAAGATCGTCGAAGAGGCGAAGGCCGCGTTCACACAGATGGCCGACTGGCTCTCCACCGAACTCGGACCCAAGTCGCCCCACGACGATGCCGTGGGCCGCGAGCGCTACGAACTGTTCGCCGAACTTTTCCACGGCCGCAATGTGGACCTCGACGAGGGCTACGCCTGGGCGCAGGAGGAACTGAAGCGCACCGTCGATAAGCAGAAGCAGATCGCGCGCAAGCTTTACGACGACGACTCCGTCGCCGCCGCATACCGCCACCTGAACCAGGACGAGCGCTACACCATCCACGGCACCGACAACCTCCTGGCCTGGATGAACAGCGTCAACGAAGACGTGGCCAACGTGTTCCCGATCCCCGAGGGCATGCCCCCGGTGGAGTGCGCCATCGACCGCGCCGGCTCCGGCGGTATCTTCTACACCCCGCCAAGCGACGACATGATCCGTCCCGGCACCATGTGGTGGTCCGTCCCGGAAGGCCAGGAGACGTTCCACACCTGGCAGGAGTTGACCACCGTGTTCCACGAGGGCATCCCGGGCCACCACCTGCAGCACGCCTACGCCCTGCTGAACCGCGGCGAGCTGAACATTTGGCGACGCTCCGTCTGCTGGAACTCCGCCCACGGCGAAGGTTGGGCGCTCTACGCCGAGCACCTCATGGATGGCTACCGCGAAGACCTCGGCTACCGCATGGGTCTGCTCGACTCCATGCGTCTGCGTCTCGCGCGCGTGATGGTGGACATCGGCGTACACCTGAAGAAGACCACCCCGGAAGGCACCGGCGTGTGGGACGCCCAATATGCCAAGGCCTTCCTGCGCGACAACACCGCCATGGCGGAAGCCAACCTGGTCTTCGAACTGGACCGCTACATGGGCTGGCCGGGCCAAGCGCCGTCGTACGCGCTGGGCTACAAGGACTGGATTGACCTGCGCGACCAGGCCTTGAGCCGTGGCATGACCCAGGATGAGTTCCACGTGAAGGCCCTGAGTTTGGGTTCGATGCCGATGGACATCCTGGCCCACGCGGTGCTGCACTAGGCCAGTTATTCGATCCGTTTCAGGATCCGCGGGACGAACCCGGCGAAGATCAATACGCAGATCAGTCGGATCAGTTGCAGCGCCACCACGGCTGGCCCCGCGCCACCTTCGGCGGACAGGGCCAGCGCGGTCTCGAGCGCGCCGGGCGTGGTGGCAAGGTAGCCCTCGTGGAAGGTCAGGCCGAGCCACTTGGACACGACCCAGCCGATGCCCGCACAAAACACCATGAGCCCGACGATGTAGGCCATGGTTGCCGGCAGCAGTTTGGAAAACGCCTTCAGCGCGGGCACGGACAGGCCGCCGCCGCACATCCAGCCAAGCGCTAGGAATGCCGTAATGCTCAGTGGTTCCGGGGGAACAATGGTGAAGTCCGCGAACGACCCAACCAGTACCGTGACCAGCATCGGCCCGAAAATGGACGGGTTGGGCAGCCGCAGCAATTTGCCCAGCGGGATACCAACACCGATCAACCCCGGGACCAGCAGCCACATCCACCAATAGGGCTTAAGGTGAGTGACCTCACTGGCGGCGGGCGCATCCAAAAATGACACCACCACCGGCAGTGTTATCGACACCGTCAGCAACCGCAGGTACTGGCTCAGGCTGACGTAGCGCATGTCCGCCCCTAGGTCTCGCGCGAGCGCCGGCATCAGCGACGCCCCACCAGGCAGCAGCGACAGCACACCCGTCTTCCTGGAAACGCCATGGTTCGCCAACACCAAACCACCGAAGAACGCCACTGCAATCACCAACACCGCCGCGATGAGGCCAGGGACCAAGAACGGCAGCAAATCACCCGGTGGAATACCTACCAGCGGCAGCGCCGCCACCACGCCAATCACACCGCGGGCAAGGGTGAACAGGTGCTCGTTGATCCGCAGGTCACGCTCAGTGACAATCGCGACCGTTCCAGCACCAACGATCCCGGCGAGAATCCATGCGGCCGGCACGTGCAGGTAGGTAAACGCCAGACCACACAACACCGACAATGGGGCGGCGACGATCCAACGGTTCATGTGGGGCATAGTAGTCGCATGCTCGCCTTTCTTATCGCTGCCTCTGCGTTCGCCGGCTGGATCGATGCAGTGATCGGCGGCGGTGGCCTCGTGCTCATTCCGATCCTCATGGCGACGACCGGCATGCCCGCCGCATCCGTGCTCGCCACCAACAAGGTCGCAGCGATCAGTGGCACCGCATCGGCCGCAGTGTCGCTCGTGCGTCGCGTTGGGGTGCCCAAGTTCACGTGGATTTATGCCCTCATCGCAGGCATTTCCGCCGCGCTTGGAGCGACTGCAGTTTCGCTTATCGACGACTCCATCGCCAACCCGATCATCATCACCCTCCTAATCGCCGTGGGCATCTTCGTGGTGGTCAAACCGACGTTTGGGACGACCGGGGAGAGAAGGGTGTCGTCGATAAGAATTGCTCTGGGAGTCGCAGCAGCGGCGCTGATCGGCGCCTACGACGGCATCTTCGGCCCGGGCACCGGCATGTTTTTGATCATGGCGTTCACCGCCATTTTCACGCAGCAGTTTCTCCAATCCGCGGCGATGGCCAAGGTGGTCAACACCGCCACGAACCTCGGCGCGCTGATTGTCTTTGGCGTGGGTGGCTACATCGATTGGAAACTGGCGCTGATTCTGGCTGTTGCCAACGTGATCGGCGCGCAGATCGGCACGAGAACGGTGCTCAAGGGCGGCTCCAAACTGGTGCGCGTCGCCCTGCTCATCCTCGTGGTGGTGCTGTGCGTGAAACTACTCAAGGACCAGGGAGCCATTGGCTAGGCCATAAATGGCCGCAACCGCACCGACCAGCACCAACGCCACAACGAACCACTCAAAGGTGTTGAAGGAACGCTCGTTGTTGGCGCGCCGGGTAGCAACGTACGGCACCATGCCCGGCACCACCGCCAGCGCGCCCAACAGCACGTATACCGGGTCCGCCGCGTAAATCAGCCATAGCGAGTACACCGAACCGATCAACCCCACCACCAAGTGAACGTGATGATCACGCGCGATGAGCACCAGGTAGATAGAGGAGAAGATGTAGGGCAGCAGGTACATGATCGGGGCCAACTGCACCATGCCGTTATACGACGCCGCCGAGACGAAGAACACGACCACGAACAGCTGGATCACGATGGTGGACAGGACCTGGGCGTTCTTGGTCGTCGCCAATCGCTTGGGCAACAACCCATCGCGGGCCATCATCACAATCGGCTCGGCGCACAGCATCTGCCACGACACGTACGCACCCAGCACCGACAAGCACAGACCGATAGAGACCAGCGCGCCACCCCACGGGCCGACAACTGCCTCAAGCACGGCACCCATCGAGTTGTCCGGCAGCGCCGCCAACTCTTCCTGGCTGAGCACACCGTAGGACAGGGTGGACACCGCCACGAGCAGGGCCAACACCGACAGGAAGCCGATGATGGTCGCACGGCCCACATCGCTGCGGCGGCGAGCCTGCTTGGAGTACACCGACGCGCCCTCGATACCGATGAACACCCACACCGTGTACAGCATGATGCCCTTCAACTGAGCGCTAAACGGTGCGCTGTTGGCGTTGCCCCAGAAGTCGGTGGTGAAGCGGTCCCACGAGAAGCCTAGGAACGCCACCAGCACAATAAACGCCAGGATGGGTACGAGTTTTGCCACGGTGGTGACCACGTTCATCACCGCCGCCTGCTTCAGGCCGCGCGTCAGCCCCCACAGGATCAGCCAGCTCATTGCGGACACCGCGATTGCCAACACCCAGCGGTTCTGCAGCACCGGCACATAGTGGCTCAGTGTGCCGAAGAACAAGGTGGCATACCCAACCTGGGCCATCACCGAGCCGAGCCAGTAGCCCCAACCTGCGGTAAATCCGATGAAGTCACCCAAGCCGGCGCGCACGTAGGCGTACACGCCGGAGTCCAGGTGGGGTTTCCTCACCGCCAGGATCTGGAACACGAAAGCAATGGACAACATGCCGACACCGGCAATTGCCCAACCAACAAGCATCGCTCCGGGGCTCGCGACCGAGCCGATGTTTTGGGGGAGCGCGAAAATGCCGGAACCAATGGTCGATCCGATGATGAGGGAGACCAGCGTCCAGACCGAAACGGTGCGCTTTGTCATGGCGACTAACACTACCCCAGGGGTTGTCTACTACAATCATCAATCGATACAGAACGTTTAAAGCATAAACAACTGAGGGAGGCGGCAAATGCGCAAGAAAATTGCGGCAATGACATGTGCCATTGCACTGTCGTTGGCAACCGTTTCCCCAGCGTATGCCGATGACGGATACAAACAAACAGCAGTCGTGCCGGGCCTGACCGCCACCATCGAGGCACCCCTGCCCATCGGCGAAGCCTGGTACGAAGCCGAAGACTTACCGCGTTGGGCAACCTTGAACCCCGACGGTTCCATCCACCTCACGCCGGGGGAGGGGGTTACCCCCGGTGTGTACGAGTGGCCCGTCCGCGCAGTGCTTGCCGACGAGACCGAGCGAGTCTTCTCCGTCCGCGTCACCATCAGCAAGGACGCTTCGACCGACCTCAACCAGGAAGGCGCGATCCTCGACGCACTCGTCGAATACGCCCCCGAGGTCTCCCCGAAGTGCTCCGCTACCGCCATCGGCGTCGGCCTGCCACTGCTCGTGCTGCTGCCGCTTGGGTTCGCCTCCCAGATGAGCCTGCCGCTGGTCGCGCGTCAGAACGACCTCAACCTGGTCGTCGAGAACGCCCTGAGCGTCGATCTGAAACTTCGGGACCTCAACTCCCGCGACGTTGACCTCGGCATCGCCGCCATCCTCGCCGTCGCAGGCCTCGCTGGCGCAGGCGCGATTATTTCCCAGTGTGTGAAGTAGGGTCCTCCGGCCACGCGTGCTTGGGGTAGCGGCCCCGCATCTCCTTGCGCACCTGCTGGTACGGCCCCGCCCAAAAACTGTCCAGGTCATCCGTCACCGCAAGCGGCCTACCCGCAGGCGACAGCAGGTGGTACAGCACCTTCACACCCGCGACTGTTTGGCCGTTTTTGCCAAACATGTGCTGCAGTTTCACCCGCTTCACCGGCCTGCCAGACGCATACTCAAACTCCTTCGGCGCCACCTGGTCCAACTCCGCAACCTGCTTCCAATCCAGTTGCCGCAACATCGCCGCCCGCATATCGCAATTGCCTATCGACGACCCCCTCGCCACCTCGGAAACCTCAACCGAATAGTCCCCTTCGCTCACATCCGGCCACCCAAGGGTGGCGTGCAGGAAGTCCAGCCGTTCCTTCAGGTGCTGCTCCTTGTCGTTGAGCGGGAAGTCCTCAAACCGCAGGTGGGTGAGCGCTTCCGCTGCCTCGTCCGGGTCCAGTTTGATCGGGGTGGAGGAGAGCTCAATCGCACCGACGGAGGTGACGAGCCGGCCGCGTACCTTGTCGTCGACAAGCATTGCTCTCTTGGTCTCGACCACTCTGTCCTGCGGAAACGCAATCGGTTCGGCATCTCGGATGATCACCTGTGTCGGTGTGCGCTGGATCTCCGCTGCCGCGATCCACTCACTATGCGAGTTGAACTTCGCGCGCGTCCCCGACGCCAACAGGTACTCGCCCTCACCGACCTTCTTCGCGATCCACTGCGGAAACGCCGCCGCAATCACCTCGCCGGGGTCCACCGGGCCTTTGTCGTCGACAAGCCTGCGCAGCCGCTTCGTATCCACCTCACCAGCAAGCCGCGCGATCGTGCCCGCTGCCTGCGAACCGAACGTCAACAGTGCCGCGCCCAGCCGCGGATCCAGCGGGAAACTGGCCAACCTCTTGCCAAAATCGGTGATTTTTCCGTTGCTTAGCGCCCCAATCGCCTCCAGATTCTGCTCCGCCTCCGTGTAGTCCTTCGGCTGATCCAACAGTGGCAAGTCCGGCGACGCCCACGCCTTCATAGTCAGCAGCGCACCCGTCAGATCCGCCGTGAGGATCTCGGGTGTGATGTCCGCCTGGAAGTTGGCGTAATCGTCGCGCGAAAACACCCGCACCACCTCGCCCGGCCCGAGCCTGCCCGCACGACCAGCACGCTGATCCGCACTCGTCTTCGCCTCCGACACCGTAACCAGGCCAGTCATGCCCCTGTTATCTCTCTTGGGCACCCTGGACAGTCCGGCGTCCACCACCTTGCGCACGCCCGGCACAGTTATCGACGACTCCGCCACCGACGTCGCCACAACCACCCTCGCCGGCCCATTTAGCGCCTCATCCTGCTCCTTGCTGCTCTGCCTCCCATGGAGGGGGACCGCATCGTCCAGGAACCCGCACACCAAATCCACCTCGCGCACACCCGGCACAAATACCAAGGTCCGCTCCGTGCCGTGCGTCTGTTGCGCCACGTGTTTGTAGAACTCGCGCGTTCCCCGGATCCTGTCCGGGTGGGGCGCATACGTGATGTCCAGTGGGTGCGTCACCGCCTCCGTGGACAGGACCTGCGCGCCCATATGGTCGGCAAACTTCTGTGCGTCCAGGGTGGCGGACATGGCGGTGAGGTAGAGGTCGTCGCGAAGCAGCGCGACCTCCATACACATCGCCAACACCAAATCCGTGTCCAGTTGGCGCTCGTGCACCTCGTCGATCACCACCGCACCGACCCCCTCCAAACCGGGGTCCTTGAGCAGGCGATTCAACAACACCCCGGGGGTTACGAACTCCACCTCGGAGCCATCCTTGTGCTCCCCGCGGATGGAGTAGCCGACTTTGGTGCCGAGAGGCGTGCCGTCGAGAAACGCAAGCCTCCTCGCCGCCGACCGCACCGCCACCCTCCTTGGCGCCGTGACCAGCGTCTTTCCTGCAATGTTTGCGATCGCCGGCGGGATCAACGTCGTCTTGCCCGTACCCGGTGGCGCTTCCACCACAAGGGGACCGTGGTGGGGGATCTTGTCCACGACTTGCGACACCGGAAGGTCGCGGCCGATTTTCGCCAGGTCGAACATGGCAATCCAGGGTAGCGTGTGGGTCATGAGACGCCTCTTCGCAGCGATCGTCCCACCCGACGAAGTCCGCGAACACCTCATCACCGCCCTGCGCCCCATCCGGGACTTCTCCGGCACCGAAGTGCGCTGGTCCGACCCCGACAATTGGCACATCACGCTGGCGTTTTACGGCAACCAACCCAACGACGCCGACCTGGTCACCGATCATCTCTCCCAAGCGACTGCCTTCACTCGGCCCCTCCGCTTGCATCTGCGGGGCGCCGGCTGCTTCGAACGCCGCACCATGTGGATCGGCGTCGGCGGCGACAAAGCGCCCCTGAAAGACCTCATGGCAGACTGCCAACTTGACCCAGATGCCCGCCGCCGCCAACGTGCGCATCTCACCGTCGCCCGCACCGGGACGCGAACTCGGGACCCATTGCTTCTCGACGACCACGCCCACGCCCTCGCCATCTACACCGGACCAGAATTCGCCGTCGACGAAGTGCTCCTGCTCGAGTCCCACCTGGGCAAGGGGAGAAGTGGCGGGCCGAAATACGACGTGGTGGACAAGTTCTACCTGCGGTGATCTACGTTGCCAGCCCAAAGTTGTCCCCATCGATATCAAGCACCAGGTTTTTAAGGTCATCAAATCTGAATCTGCGAGCGAAGTAAGGCAGATCAATCTTTGGTTGTTCGTGGAACGGGTTTTCCTCTGGGTAGTAGTCTTCCGGGTCTGGGAACGGCGGTTCCTCGTCGTCCGGTTCTGGAGGGAGTGGCTCTTCCCACGGCATTTCGGGTGCGAACGGGAACACCATGCTGTATTCCTGTTCCAACTCCTCGATCGCGGTGGTGGCTGCTTCTTCGTCGAGGGTGTCGTCGAAAATGTCCATGATTCGGTGGCCTTTGGCGTAGAACTCGGCGGCGTGGGCACGGTTTTTACGCACGTTGGCCAGGCTGGACTTCCACCGCGGGTTCGTCGGAGTGACTTGCTCGTGGAGGAGGCCTTCCGGCGTGCAGATTTCGTATGTTCCGTCCGCGAAAAGCCAGACGATGTCACCGGTGACCGGATCGGGAATGTAGAACCCGCGACGATCCGTTTTCAGATTGTGGTGGTGTTGGCACAGTGCGAATAGGTTGTCCACTGTCGTTTCGCCACCTTCGCCGTAAGGGATGCGGTGGTCGAGCTGGCACTGCTGAGCGGCGCGGTTGCAGCCAGGGTAAATGCAGGTGCCGTCACGGGCGATGACAGCGTGGCGCATCGCCTCGTTCGGTGCGTAGCCGCTTAGTTTCTGTACGGCTGCTGCGTCGAGGTCGCGTTCGACGTGGTCGGTGGACGCCAACCAGTCTTCAAAGGCTGCGGTGGTTTCAGCATCGGTCCAACCCAAGCCTGGCAGAAAAACCGGGTCACCTTCCTCACGGTCTTTCGGGCTGTACACGTTGAGCACCGGTGTGACGGATGCGCCCGCGATTTCACCGGACAGCAGCTTCAATGCGGCCTCGGGCATGCTGATGCCATGTTCGCGGGCGACAGCCTTCACACTTGCGCCGACGCGACCTGCGGCGATTGGGTTGGTGAATATCTCTATCGACGCGCGGTCCTCTCCACCGAATGAGAAGCAGTCGATCCGGAACGTGTCGCTAGTGTCCTTTTCGCGTTCATCGCGCTTCTTTGCGTTGTACCCGCGCGACTTGTCCAGACGTTTAATTGCAGCGCGGATGCGGTCGGTGACAGTCTTGCGTTGCGGAACCTGCTGGTTGTTGCGCTTGGGGGTAAAGGTGTCGACCAGGATCTCGTCGATAAGCGCGAGTGCTTCCTCGTCTGGATCTGGGCCGAGCTCCTCGATCGCGGTATATGCAGCGGTCAGGTGGCCGATGTCCATCACCCGTGTGTTGCTCTGTAGCGCGCGAAGCCGTGGAAGTTCTTGTAGGACTGCATGTCCGAGGATCGCGTTCTTTACAAACCCTTTGTTCCAACTGGTGGCCGTTTGCACCTTCTCAACAGTGAGGTCGAAATCATCCACCTCGAGGCCCGGATATGCGTACTCGCCGAACATTGTCCAGTAAATATCGCGAATCATTTGAGCGTTTCGGCTGTCTGGATCATCTGGTCGCTGACTGCGGAAAATTTTCGGTGGTGCGGTTGCCGTTGTCATGGTCCCCCCTTTCGTCTATGGTGCTATAGTATCGAACAAACAAGCGATACGCAAGGGGGTATAACGGAATAATGAAGAATAAAGAGTTCAGGTGTTCGAACATCCTGGGTGGCTATTTTGAAGATCATATAAAACGGCCACGACACGGTATGTTGGGCAGATGCTTTTCGACGCCACCGTGATCCCGCGCAAGCCACACCAGGTGATGCCTGGGGTGGTGCATCTACCTGCGTTTTTCACCTCTGATGAGCAGCGGGAAATTATCGAACAAGCGCGCGAATTAGCGAGGTCGGTTGCCGGCACGCCGGTGGCGATGCGCCAACCACGGGTAGGCAAAGGGCAGATAGATGCGTGGATGCTGTCGCTCGGGTGGTTCTGGGCGAATTCTTTAACCACTGATCTGTTTCCCACCACTCCCTGGGGCGCCAACGGCGACAGCGTCAAGTTGTTTTTGAGCCGAAAAGACTAAGGCGCTCCAAAAAAGAGTGCAACCTTTGGAACCACTGTGGATACTAAAGTTCCAGAAGTGATCTGAGCTATTGCCCTTTCTGCAGGTAGGCGGTTAGTTTCAAAAGTGTCTCCAATCCAGTCCACCACTAGAGAGGTACTATGTTTTTTCACCGTAATCGTGTCCTCGCAGGGGCAGTCACGCTGACAATTGCATGCTCGGTCGCGTCAGTGTCAACCGCGTACGCTACTCCGTTACCCACCGACGCCCCCTCTATCAGCACTCAAAAGAGCAATGGTAAAGGGATTTCCACGAAGCATGCAGCGGGCACCAGCACTGAATTTGACCCTGCATTTGCCGAACAGGCACAGCAAATGGAAGCCGACCTGAAAACCATCATGTCTATTCCAGATGAAGTCCTCCTTCAAGGTGATGCTGCTACTCAAACATGGGTCCAGCAAAACCTTGTGACAGGGACACCGGGGGTAACTACTTACGCCAGTGTTCTTGGGTGTACTGGGGCAATTACGGGGATGATCGCAGGTAATTTGGTTGGAGCCGCCAAACTTCTCAAGATAAAGCGCTATATCAAAGAACTTGGAGGAGTGGCGGAAGCCGTTCGCGTCATGTGGGGGGCGAGCTTCAGCTACGAGAAGCTGCAAGCTCTCGGTGGAGCTGTCGGTGCACTCGCGGCGGAGCTCGTAGGAATCGCTGGCGTGCAGGAAAAGTGCTTCGACTAGCGCACGCATGTAGCAATAGTTGCACAAGAGGAAGATATGCTCGAAAAACTAGAGTACATAGGGTCTTGTTTGTCAATTGGGGCGGCAGTAGTGGCCATCGTTACGGGGCAGTTCGTCTTAGCGCTTGTTCTCGCAATCATCGGAGTGTGGGGACTAAAGCCAAACAGAAACCTCTCGAAGGCCCAAGAAATCGATTCGAGCCTACCCATCCCCTCAGCGTCTGCAATCAAGCAGTTCCGACAAGACAATCCGGACTTCTCGCTCACCGAATCAATTGTTGAGCTGCAGAAACGAGATGCTAAAAATGGAAAATGCGACCCTATCTAGTTTGCTTATCTTGGGAAAGTTTTACCGCGAAGGTGGCAAATTCCCTGGTTCGGGTACTGCTGGTCGTTGTCCCCCTTTTTGTTGAGGCTCTGGGATGGTGCCAAACAGATAAAACATGGACAGCGCCCCATGGGCTTCAGAATGGGGGTGATCTCTAGCGATGCTGTCTTACACACTGGCCAACGACGAGGGAGAGAATCAAGGAGAGTGGAAAGGTACTTTGGGTCGCGGAACAAACCTAAAGGTGCTCTAGTTTGAAGTGCTATCGCCTCGCTTTTCGATTGGATATCGGGGGTTCTGATCGGCCGGTTCTGGCATCGCTTTTGATTCAACGTCGATAAGTTGATAGTTGAAAATTCGATTGCTGGGTGGCGGGACGAACCGTAACTTTCATGCTTCACTGTTCTTCTATGGTTTCCATCGATGCAACTCTGGGTGCTTAATGTGTTTATTAAGGCGTTTCATTCTGGCCGCGTAGTAATAGCGCTGGTGTTGTGCTTGCTGGCTCTTACTCTGTGGGGCTTGCGCGTTTCGGTAGTCGCACCTGTCGACATTGGCACTGGGGTGCTTTTCTTCTTGCTAGCAGCTACATTGCCTCTGGCGGCATATCGGCCTACTGTCGCCGCTCTGGGGCATCTTGCGCTGTTTGCGGTCGCAAGCTTTTCCGCTCGTTCTCCAGATTTGGTGACGTTGACGTCCGTTCTGATGGTTACTGTAGTTACTGCGCAACGCAGGTATAAGACTGGAGTAGTCCTTGCAGTTTTTACGACACTACTTGGGTTTTACTCCCCGGATAAAAAGTCGTTTAGTGTGGATTCGCAGTCTGTGACCATCTTTAGCCTCATGATGGTTTGCGCATTTGCCGTTGGGTGGTTTATCAACACGGTGAATACAAAAGAAAGGCAACGCCATCTCCAGATACGCCAACGTAAGGCAGAAGTAGCTGGGCTTCTCCATGACACGGTAGCTGCTGATCTAACTGCGCTGATTGTTAGGCTTGAAGCATTGGCGATCGCCACGCCGGAGATAGAGCAAGCTCTACAGAAGTGTGCTACCACAGCGCGTAAGTCAATAGGCGGTATTCGCGCGTTAGTGGACGAGCTCAATGCCCAGGCGATCAATCATCAGCAAGCGACTGTGCCAGCGCTAACCACGACACTGATACAAACTAATCGCGCGCTTCAGGAGGCCGGATTTCATGTTGAATCCACCGCGAATATCAGCGTGGATCCCGGCACTGAGTCTATCGACAAGGCGCTCAGTCGATGTTTGTCTGAGGCCAGTGCCAATATCATCAAGTATGCCGTACCTGATTCCATGGTGAGAATGACTGCAACTGCAGATGCCAAACAAATCATTGTGACTCTCGCTAACACTTATAGACCGGGGCGTGGGCGAGCTGGTTCCAGCCATTTTGGTTTAGTATCTATGCAGCGAACGATTGCCGCCGTAGGCGGAAACATGACACTGGATAGCGCTGACGCCCGTTGGTCGATTACTTTCCATGTCCCCGTCTGAAAGGTTTCGTCGTAAATATGAATTCCGTGATCTCTCTTATGCTTACCGTTAGCCTTGTGGCAGGATCCCCCGTAACAGTCGAGGTACCTCCCGCTGAGAGGAAACCGGTGACTCATACATACCAGATTATTAAGGACTGGCTGGGGTGCAGTAAAGGTCAAACCCATCCTTGGTGTAGTAAATGAGCGCCAGGATCCTCCTTGTTGATGATGATCCCGTAATCCGGGAATCCTTTCCGCTTTACTTCTCTAAAACCCCAGACCTAGAGGTTGTTGCCACCGCCGCGAACGGGCGCTGCGCGCTGACATGGCTCGATAGTCATACCTGTGACGTTGTGTTGTCCGATGTCCGCATGCCCGATATGGATGGAGTCGAATTACTGAAACAGACGAACAGTTTCGATGAACCACCTGTTTTTGTTGTGATGACAGCTTACGACACTGACGACACGATGATTACTTCTCTTGCGCGTGGGGCGTCCG
>NZ_KV787060.1:0-26172 GCF_001806995.1 Corynebacterium sp. HMSC11D10 | reverse complement strand
CTTCTCTTGCGCGTGGGGCGTCCGGGTACGTCATTAAAGGACAACCTCCGCAGGTAATTATTCAGGCACTCAGAGATGCGCTTAACGGAGGGACCAGTCTCTCACCCCAATGCGTGAAACGGCTGGTAGCTCAATCCCCGTGGGGACGGTTTGTCGAACGAATGGCACACGCTTCATTAACCGATAATGAGGAAGCTGTCATGGAATTGTTGCGCCGAGGAAACAGCAATAGACAAATAGCAAAAGAGTTATTTTATTCTGAATCCTATATAAAGAAAATAGTGTCTTCTCTTCTGAAAAAAATGGACTGTAGCTCTAGGGCGGAACTTATAGCTCTCCTGAACTGAGCTAATTGTTTCGGCGGAGTACTTTCGCTGTCTGGAAAAAGGCTCTTGGCGTCAGCTAGAAGTCACGAAGAAGACGACCACTACAGCCACGAAGCCTGTGCAGTCCGCATTCTGCCAATCCGCAAGCCGCGGCTACGTCAAGAAAGTGACAGTCGAGGTAGATCATGTAAAAGTCGTCTTCAACGTGTCCTTCGTACGTGTACATGCGGAACATTCCCCAGTAGATGTCGCGGATCGCTTGGGCGCCGCTTGCGTGCGGGTCGTTAGTGCGTTGGTTGCGAAACATCGGTTCGATTGCCGTGGTCATGGCCCCCTTTGCAGGGTCGTCAATAGCAATATCGAACACACGAACGAGCGTCAGGGGATTAACCAGCAGAAATAAAAAGTAATACGGTTGCCTATTCGAACACTTTGGGTTATTGTGTGAAAATCATATAAAACGACCGCGACACGCAAGGTGGAGCAATTGCTTTTCGACGCCACCGTGATCCCACGCAAACCCAACCGCGTCATGCCTGGGGTGGTGCATCTACCTGCGTTTTTCACCTCTGATGAGCAGCGGGAAATTATCGAACAAGCGCGCGAATTAGCGAGGTCGGTTGCCGGCACGCCGGTGGCAATGCGCCAACCACGGGTAGGCAAAGGGCAGATGGAAGCGTGGATGCTGTCGCTCGGGTGGTTCTGGGCGACGAACCCGTACCGCATGCTGCAAGAAGTTGATGGATACCCGGTACCGCCGGTGCCGGAGAATTTCCAGCGGATCGCAGGGGAGGTGATGGATCGGGCACGTGAGATCGACCCGCGGGCTGGTGAGACTCCACGTGTGGAAACGGCGTTAGTGAATTTCTACCCGCCGGGCAAAGGAATGGGCATGCATGTGGATGCAGAAGAGGCATCTGAGAACGCGGTGGTCAGCCTGTCGTTCGGTCAGGACTGTGTGTTCCGCATCGAGGGGCACGATATTCTCCTGATGTCCGGGGATGCCCTCGTGTTCGGTGGCCCAGCCCGCCGCGCGAGACACGGCGTGCTGGGGGCAAAGAAGGGGACGTCGACGCTGCTAGAAGGAAGACTCAACATCACTATGCGACAGATGGAGAAGTGATGATCGCACTGCTTGGAGTCTGGTTCGCGGCAATCGTCAGCCCAGGTCCGGACCTGTTTCAGATCATCCGGGTTGGCGCGAAGAATCGACGGGATGGCATCCTGTGCGCGCTCGGCATCATGCTGGGCAACACGGTGTGGATCGTCGCGTCGCTGGCGGGTCTGAGTGCGTTGATTCAAGCGTTCCCGGAGATCCTGTCGGTGCTGCAGATCGTCGGTGGCGCCTACTTGTTGTGGATGGGCATAGGCGCGATTCGGGCGAGCGACCCGGAGTTGCCGGAAGCGCAGCAGGTGAGCAGACCGTTCCTCACCGGTGTGGCGACGAACCTGTCCAACCCGAAGGCCGTCCTGTTCTTCGGAGCGATCTTCGCCCAGTTCGCGCACGTGGGTTGGTGGGCGGTGCCGCTGCTGGTTGTCACGGGCATCATCTGGTTCGTCGGGTTCGCACTGGCAGTCCGTGCGATGGCGTCCAAGATTGAGCGTTACGGCAGGTGGATCGACGTGGTCACGGGCATCATCTTTATCCTTCTGGCCACATGGATGCTGTGGGAGGGCCTACACTTCGGCACATGAGCGAACAAAAGGTTGCAGTAGTTACAGGTGGTTCCGCGGGTATCGGCGAGGCGACGTGTCGGGCCCTTGCCGCCGACGGCTGGAAGGTCATCGTGGCGGCTCGGCGTCTGGAGAAGTGCCAGGCGATTGCCGACGACATCGGCGGCGTTGCAATCCACCTGGACGTGACGGACCCGGCCAGCGTGGCAAAACTCAACGAGCTGGAGCGCGTGGACCTGCTGGTCAACAACGCGGGCGGTGCGAAGGAAACCGACTACCTGCGGGATGCGGATGACGCGGACTGGGAGTGGATGCTCGAGACCAATGTGATGGGGACGATGCGGGTCACCAGGGCGTTGTATCCGCAGCTCAAGGCATCGGAGGGGCTGGTGGTCAACATTGGATCGGTCGCGGGCACGGACGCGTACAAGGGCGGGTCCGGCTACAACGCGGCGAAGTACGGTCTGCGCGGCATGACCAGGGCGATGCGCAGGGAGGAGGCGGAAAACAACATCCGCGTGTGTGAGCTTGACCCGGGCCGGGTGGAGACGGACTTCGCGCTCAACAGGTTCGGCGGCGACGAGGAACGTGCGCGGAAGGTCTATGAGGGCAACGTCAACCTGACTGCAGAGGACATTGCGGAGGCGGTGCGGTGGGTGGCGAGCCTGCCGAAGCGGGTGAACATCGACACGATGAGCATCATGCCGGTCGACCAGGCAGACCGCTAGACTGCCCTACATGCATATGGACGTGTCGATTTCGGGCGAATCAATCAAGCTCGGGCAGTTCTTGAAACTGGCCAACCTGGTGGAATCCGGTGGTCACGCGAAGGAAGCGATTGCTGGGGGAGAGGTGCTGGTCAACGGTGATGTGGTCACCTCGCGGGGGCATTTGCTTTACGACGAAGACACCGTCTCGATCGGCGACGCCTCCGCAACAGTGATGGCGGACTCGGACGGTGACGATTACTTCGATGAGCGCACCGCCAACGACGATTTCGATCCGGAGAAGTGGAGGAACATGTAATGCCTGCATTCGAAGGCAAGGACGGCATGCCGTTTTGGCAGGACCTGATGACCACGAATGTGCTGAAGTCCACGCACTTTTACAGCAACGTGTTCGGTTGGGAGATCGTTGACGGCACTGCTCGCAAGGATGGGTTGCCGGTGGCGGGTCTGGTGTCGGGTAAGGCTGATGGCTGGGTGACGTCGTTTATGGGCGGCGGCGAGGTGGAAAAGCTCGGCGGCCGTGTCCTGAGCGCCGACGATGAGTTGACGCTGTGTGAAGACCCATCCGGCGGCCTGTTCGGCCTGATGGATCCGGAGGAACGCTTCGTCGCGGCCGGTGAGCCGGGGGTGCCGGTGTGGTACGAGTTGGTGACCACGGACCAGGCCACCATCGATTTCTACGGCGACCTGTTCGACTGGGAGATCCGCGAGGAAGACGGTTACTTCCTGGCGTTTGAGGACGGTGCGCCGTTCTTGGGTATGTACGTCGGCGAGGCGGCGTCGTGGGTGAGTTACTTCGGTGTGGAAGACCTCGAAGCAGCCTGCAAGGCGGTGGAGGCGCACGGCGGCACGGTGCTCGTCGGGCCTGGCGAGGGCGCGTTTGGGCCGATGGCGGGCATTGCGGACCCGAACGGTGCGCAGTGCTTCATCGTCGAGGTTGACGTGCCGACGTTCGAGGAGATCAGCGAAGCGGACTCTGTGCTGTGAAACGTGTAGGGGCGGCGCTGCTGGTGGCGTCGTTGAGTTTCCCGCTGAGTGCCTACCACGTGGACCCGTCGTACAACAGGGACCGGACGGGTCTTGCTGTGGTGCATCCGGACGGACGTGTGTCCATTTCGCCGAAGGCGGAGGAGGCCCGGCCAGCGCTGTCGCTGGCGAAGCTCTATCTGGGCTACTACGTGCTGTACAACGGCACGAAGGCTGAGAAGAAGCAGGTGGAGGAGATGATTGCCTCCTCTGATGACGGGATTGCCAGCACGTTGGATGCGAAGTATCCGGAGGCGATCGATCAGATTGCCGAGGACTTTGACTTGAAGCAGACGGCACGGGGTGTGTCGTGGGGGAAGTCGCAAACTTCGGCGCGGGATCTGGCCACGTTTATCGCGTCGATTGTGTGGGATCCGGCGGCAAAACCCCTGTTCGCGGGTATGGAGAAGCAGTCCGCGGTGGCGTCCGACGGGTTCATCCAAGGTTTTGGCACGGCACGCCTGAAGCGGGTGAAGGGCTCGAAGATGGGTTGGTCAGACGACCGGGAGAGCGCGACGGGCTCGGTGTCGTGGGGTGAGATTGGCAAGGAAACGTGGGCGGTGGCCGCACTGACGTACGGCACCGCCTACGAAAACACGGTGGATACCAACGTGGGTATCAACCAGGTCAACGACGGAGATACTCCGCTACATCCTGCACTCGACGGCGGATTTCTGCCGGTGTGGAAATAAACCCCTTGGCGTAATACTCGGTGCCCTCGAGCCCTGACCCGGCCGGGACCTGCACAAATCCTTCCCGGTTGGTGGTGGGGAAGGTGAAGATGTAGTCGTCGGCGGTGGGGGCTGGGGTATCCCCAAGCACCCATGCGGTGACGGGGCCGGGCAGTTGGTCGACGGCCTGTTGGGCGTCTTCGGCACGGTCGACGTCGAGAATCGTCGTGCCGGACAGTTCAGCAGCAGCGGCCACGTCGGGGCGCCACAGCATTTCCTTGGCGTTCGTGGGCCCGTCCCACACGGAGACTGCCCACGCGCCGGTCGGCTTGCTCGGTGTGAATACGGCACCGAGCTCATGCTTGTCGACGACCACCCCACCCGACCACTTCGTCGCCGGCATCGCATGATCCACCGCACTGCCAAGCATGAGCATGGCGGCGTGCGTGATCCGGTCCGGAAGGAGTGCCAGGTAGTTCGGGCCGTCCTCGTAGGTCGCCTCGATGTAGGAGGCGAGCTGCTCCAACTGCAGTTCCGGCGGCAGGTCGCGCTTAACGCCCCCGACGTTGAAGTTCGGGTCGCCCTGTTCGTTGAGCGGGTATTCCTCTACCAAATCGTCACCCTGTCCTCGGGCTCGATCCACATCTTGGAGCCCTTCTCCACGTCGAAGGCGTCGTAAAACTCGTCGATGTTCGCGGCGATGACGTTGCAGCGGAACTCGTTCGGGGCGTGCGGGTCAATGGCCAGCAGCTGTGCCGCCATCTCCGGACGGGCCTTGGAACGCCACACGCGAGCCCACGCGTAGAACAGGTTCTGGAAGCCTTCGCGGGTTTCTTCGAGGCCCTTGTCGGCGAGGTATTTCTTGTACGCCACGACGGCGATGCCGAGTCCGCCAAGGTCACCGATGTTCTCGCCGAGGGTGAACTCGCCCTTCACTCCGGAGGTGTCGGTGCCCTCGAGGACGGACGGGACGAGGCCGTTGAACTGATCGACCAGTTTGGAGGTGAGTTCCTCGAAGTTGGTGCGGTCCTGTTCGGTCCACCAGGAGTTGAGGTTGCCCTGGCCGTCGTAACGCGAGCCCTGGTCGTCGAAACCGTGGCCGATCTCGTGGCCGATCACCGCGCCGATCGCGCCGAAGTTCTGGGCGGCGTCTGCGTCCGGGTCGAAGAACGGCGGCTGCAGGATCGCGGCCGGGAAGGTGATGTCGTTGACTACCGGGTTGTAGAACGCGTTGACGGTCTGCGGGCTGGACACCCACTCGTCGCGGTCGGATGGCTTGCCGATCTTGCCCAGCTGGTAGTCGTGCTCAAACGCGGCACCGCGGCGCACGTTCTCGACAAGGTTGTCCGTGAACTCCAGGCCTTCGTAGCTGCGCCACTTGTCGGGGTAGCCGATCTTAGAGTTGAACTGGGAAAGCTTCTCCGCGGCCTTCTTCTTGGTTTCTTCGCTCATCCAGGGGAGGTCGGCGATGCGGGTGCGGTAGGCGTCGATAAGGTACTGCACCAATTCCAGCATCTGTTCCTTGGACTCCGGCGGGAAGTGGCGCTTGACGTATTCGCGTCCGATGTCCTCGCCGATGAGAGATTCTGCGAGGGCCACGCCGCGCTTCCAGCGGTCGCGCTGCTGGGTCGCGCCGGAAAGCTTCTTGCCGTAGAACTCGAAGTTTGCTTTTCCGATCTCCTCGCTGAGCACGCCGGCGCGGGAACGCAGGATGTTCCACGCAGCCCACAGCTGCCAGTCGGCGAGCGTTTCGCGGCGCAGCATTGCATCCAGATCCGCGGTGTAGGAGGGCATCATGTCGATGACGCGGCCGTCGGGGAGGCCGGAGGCGCGAAGCATCTTCTGCACCAGCGGCGGCATGTCGGAGAGTTCGGCCGGGTTGTAGGTGGCGATCGCGTCGCGCGACTTCACCACATCCCAGTGCGAATCCGCCAGCGCCTTCTCCACATTGATAATGCGCTGCGCTGCGATGCCCGGGCTCAGACCCAGCAGATACTTCGGGTCGAGGAACTCAAGCATCCGTGCGACGTGCTGCTCATACTTCGCAAGCGTTTGTGCGTGTTCCTTCTCGCGGTAGTAGGCCTCGTCGGGAAGCCCAAGCCCCGACTGCACGAGGTAGGGGACGGAATCCTCACCCTGCGAGTCCTTCTCCACCCAGTAGGTCAGCGGTGCGCCAATGCCTGTGCGCTCCAAGAGCCCTAACTTTTCGACGAACTCCTCAACGCTCGCCACCTCAATCAACTCCAAGTCGGCGTTGAGGGCGTCGATGCCTGCAGCGTTGACCGCATCCACGTCCATAAAGGAGGTGTAGAGGGCGTTGCCGTCCGCAAGAATGGCGTGGACATCTTCCTCCGCCTTATCGCGCAGGGCGTAAAACGCGCCGTCAATGCCGCGGTCAGCGGGGATTTCGTGGTTGGCGACCCATTCGCCGTTTACTACTTCAAAGAGGTCATGCATGCCACCATGCTACGGAATTGGCACCTGGATCGGGGCCAAAGATTGCTCAATAATCCAGTTTGAAGCTTCCCGCTGCTGGTCGAGGGTGTAGCTGCCGTGCAGGCGGATGTCGTGGAACACGGTGAACGTACCCAGCCCAAGGGAGCGGAAGAGGTTGTTGAACTCCCCGAACGGGATCTGGCCTGCCGCCACGTTGGTGCGCATCGCCGGGGAGACAAGACCACGGTGCGCCTCATTCATGTTGCACACCAGGTCACCGGCATTGCAGATCTCTAGCACGCGGGGGCCGAGCTCGCCGTAGCCCTCCGGGAGCGGGCCGAGGGAACCGCGTGCGTGCGGGGAGGTGCCGTGGGACAGCACCGCACCGTTGTCGCCCTGGTACGGGTTGGCAAACAGTGCCACACCCGAGACCTTCTCCGGCGCGATCGGGCCGCGACCGTGCGCAATATCGCTGGTCAAGCGGGCGGCGATGTCGGCGCCGAGGGAGTAACCGGTGAAGGAGAAGCGGGCGTCCGGGCACGCATTGGCTAGGCGGGTGACAGTTGCACGCGCCTTGTTGTAGCCAGTGGCGGACGCCTGCTTGTACGGGGTAGCCGCGAACGGGGTGGAGCGGTACGAAACCCAGACTGGATCGATCTCGCCGGCGGTGCCGAGCTTGGTCAGGATGCCCGTCATGAACACGTTGCCACCGTGCGGCACGTAGTCGGGGATCCCCTCAGCCGTGTTCGCTCCGCCCGGCACCGCAACCAGGTAATGCGCGGAGCACCCCTGCTGCTTGAAGGGCTGTGCTTCCGCAGTGGTGGTTGCGGTGGCGATGGCGCTGAGGGCAGCGACGCAGGCTGCGAGAACATTTCTGAGTTTCATGACATGTGCATCCTAACCCTGCTCGTCAGGGTTTCGCACCTTCATCGGTCCGGGGGTGTACAGGCCGGAACGCGTGGTCACCTCGGTGTCCACGTGTGCCAACTCGGGAACGTCGCCGACGGAGTTGCGGCGCGGCTCGTACTGCGCCACCGAACCCCAGTCGCGCTGCCAATCGTCCTTGAGGTAGCCCGGGATCTCGTACGAGGTGTTCACGGCTTCCGCAGGGGCGAGCGCGCCGCCGCCGAGGAAGTCCATGAAGCCAGAGAGCTGCTGCTTGCCCGGGCCGTCCGGCATGACGCGGAACTCCGGAATCTCGGTGACACCGTTGGCGTGGAAGAACGGGCGCTGGCAGGGGTATTGGAACGCGACGGTCCAGTCGAGCAGGCCCGGGGTGTCGGAATCGAAACGCTCAGACAGTGGGATCAGCTTCGGGTTGCGCAGTGGCGTGACCGCCAGCCAGTCCTTCTCCGCAAGGGAGGTGTCCTCGCCGACGAGACGCACCACGTTCGCCTCCTCCGGCAGGTCCGCCAGCGGGAAGCGCAGGTTACGCCACAGCGGGGTTGGGCCCTGGTCCAGCATCTCTACCTCGCCGAGCTTGCGCACCACACCGTCCTTGTTGGTGCCGTACTCCAGCTTCAGCTCGGTGCCTTCCTGCTCCACGCCGTTGATGTCGTGGTGGGCGATGCGGCCGGCGACGGAGGTGACCAGGAGAGGGCGGTCGTCGCTAAGCTGCGGCAACTCGTACCACGTGGTCTCCAGCGACGCGGACTGCTTCGGCTCATCATCGAAGGTGCCGGCAACCGGAATGCGGTTGTAGTCCAGGCCGAACGGCAGGCGCACGGTCGAGCCGTTCACGCCGCGCATCGACTTCGGACGGTTGCCCTGGGTGTTCACACGAGAGGTGGACTGGGCTTCGTCGGAAGCGGGATCGACGTCGGCGGTGTCGTCGTCAGACTGTGTGTCGCTCAGCGTGCGGTCCGAAGTATCGGCCGTCTCCGAAGCGATGAACGCCGGCACGCCGTCCGGAGTGAAGCCGATGTTCTTGCCCGCATCCAGGGACTTGCCCAGCGGAACGCCGCCGACGGGGGTGAGGAAGGACTCGTTCGTGTCGTCCTCCAGAAGCACGTCGCCGCCGAGGGCACACACGTCGCCCTTGAACGACTTCACGTTGCCCATACCCACCGAATACGCCGGGGCCTGGGAGACGAACGACTTCACAAACGTCAGGCACGAGAACGTCACCATGAGGATCGCAAACACGGCGATCGGCGCAGCCATCACGCCCGACCAACGGGTGCTGATCGCGCGCGGGCCGCGCATCGACTGCACCACACCAATTGCGAACACCACCAGGGCGATCGCCAGCACCACAGTGTTGGCCTCGATGGCCTTGAACTGCACAGTGCGGTCCCACCACGGCACCGCGAACGAGGACACATACCACCACGCGTTCCAACCCGCCAGGGTAAACGCCATGAGGAACAGCACCGCAGCCATAGCGAACGTGCGGTTGCGGTCCGACTTCATCGCAATCCGGGAGAGCACCACCGCACCCACAGCCGCAATCGCGCCGCCGAGGCCCGCGTAGATGCCGAAGTGGTGCGTCCACTTCGTCGGGGTGAACAGCAGGAAGAACGTCGCCATGCCAAGGATCAGCATCATGCGCTTGGTCGTGCCGGTGGTCTTGTCGCCCTTCGCCAGCGCCCACAGGATCAGGCCGGTGCACAGCAGCAGCACGAACATGGGGAAGCGGCGCGACATGGAGCCGTCGACGGTCTGCTCGAGAAGCGTTGCGTAACGGGTCCACTCCTCAAACCAGCTCAACGCCGGGCCGACCTCGGAGCGCACCTTCGTCGCCTCCAGCACGGTGGCCAGGGTTTGGTCGTGGAACACCGGCACCATCACGGCCAGGCCCGCGCCCATAAACGGCGCGACGTAAGAAATTCGGGGCTGCGGGCGCGAACCGATCATGCGCAGCACCGCCGGCAGAGAAATCAGGAACACGCCAACGGCTGCGAGGCCGGTCGGGCCACACGCCAGAGTAAACGCGGCGGTCACAGTGCCCCACGCTGCCGGAGTAAGACGGTCCGTGGCAATAGCGCGCTCGAACAGCGCCCACGTACCCACCAGGCCAACCGCAATGATCGGCTCGGGGCGAGTGCCGTTGTTGTACGGCAACCAGAACGCCAGGAACACAAACGCGGCCGTCCAGTGGGCGACCCTGCGCCCGGCGATCTCCGGGCCCAACTTCGGCAGAATCTCGCGCGAGAGCAGCCACCAGGTGCCCAGCGCTGCGAACAGGGCCGGTAGGCGCATCCACATCGACGCAGTGGTCACCTCCGACAGCAACGACAACACGTCGTAGAACGGGGAGCCGAACGGGGCTTCCGGCACGCCGTACCAGCGGTAGTAGTTGGCCATGTAGTCCGTGTTCGCGGCCACGCGCGCCATGGTCAGCAGGAACCCATCGTCGGATGTGTTCGCGCCGAAGATGTGCCAAAAGCCAAGGACACCGGCCACGACGCCGTCGAGAGGCTTCAAGCCCTTTGCTTGACGACGACGATAGCGCGCCGGACCATCCAACTTCCTCAACGCCCACAAACTGACCAGGGCGCTCAGCAGGCCGCCCCACATCGCAATGCTCTTGATCAGCGTCGGGGAGGACGTGAAGCGGGAGTTGATGTTCATATGGGCGGACAGGCCGTCGTCGATAAGCGACTGCTTATTTTCCAACTCCGTGTACATACCCGTGACCTGCGGGCGGTAATCATCCTCGCTGGTCTCCGAGTGGGACGTGCCCGGGATCTCAACCGTGGTCTCCTCGTGCGTCACGCTGACGTGCAGCTTCGCATCGTCGGGGAGGTTGCGGACTTCGGCTGGGGTGAGCTCGAAAAGGACGTCGTTGAGGGAAGTCACCACCAGGCCGCCGTCGGGAGCGGTGATGAACAGGCCACGGTCCGTCGCCTTATTCGACGACTCCGGCAACGTACCGAAGATCAGACTCTGGCCCTCACGCAGTTCGCCGACGCTGTTGGCCGGCACCGTGACCTCAAGGTCCTGCGGGGCCAACGAAATCAGCGGTGCGTTGATCGAACCAACCGTGTCGTTCTGCGGCCACGACACGCTCGCCTCCGTCTGCTTCACCGGCAAAAACGGGGTGAGCAGCAAAAGCACAAACGCGATGAGACCAGAAACGGTCGCAATAAGACGAGTAGATCCAGTTTTCACTCCGGTCACCTTACTTCCTCACCGCGACAGCAAACGGTCCGATGAACTTCACGTCCCAATTCGCCTTGTCAAACGCCTCCGGGTTGAAGAACAACCCCTGGTAACGCACGTTCGGCTGGCTTGGGTAAATGTCGTGGGCGATGTGGGTCTTAAAGTCAGAATCCTCACTGCCGCGGAAAATGAAGGCAGTCGGCGGCTCCCACTGACTGTTGTCCACGGCCTCCGTGAACTTCTTCGGGTCGTCGTAAGAAATCTGCGACCACGACTCCAGCTCACCGTTGCGCTGCTCGAACTCGCCGAGCGGGTTAGCGTAGTGGCTGGTAAACGCGTTGAAGCCGAAGAATGGCTGGAAGGCCATGAAGTTGATCTCGTCGGTGTAGATCACGGCCTCGTTCTTCATGTGGCCGTGCTCTTCGATGTAGTCGGCGATCTCGTTGTAGTACTGGCCCGCATCCGGCGGGAAGCGGTCCGCGCGCTCGCCGTAGCCGTCGGTATCGGCGTAGGCCTGGTCGATGTACGCCTCGTTCTTCACCGCAATGTGCTGCACCATCTGCAGCGACGCCACCGCCACCAGAACAATCGCCACCACGTTCAAGGCGGCCTTGTTCTTCACCTGCCGCTCCAACCAGGTCAAGCGGAAGTTCGCTACCGCAATCACGCCGAGGGTGGCAAACAGCAACACAACCAGCACCTCGAGGCGGAAGCCCAGCAGGGAGGTGCCCAGGAGGGTGATCGCCATGGAGGCGAGCGCCCACACGTAGCTCACGCCAATCGCCGCGCCCAGGGAGGCGATCTCCGGGTCGCGGAACCGCACGATAAGTCCAATGAGGCCGAACAGGCACAGCAGGCCTACCAGGGACAACGACAGGAACGGCAGGGCAAAGTAGGTGCCCTCGATGGGCAGGAAGTGGTTCGCGGTAGATTTCAGCGCCTCGTCACCGGTGACTACACGCCAGATGTACGGACCCCACGAGATCGCAGCGATGGCCATGGAGGCGAACCCGACGATGAACAGGTGCTTCAGCGGGGTCAAGGTGCGCTCGCCGGTGAAGAACATCACCACCGCGATCACCACGACCGTCAGCGCGCCAATGGCGGTGAACAGCGTGTAGAACGACGCGGAAATGCCCAGGTAGATCGTCAACGCGGCGGTGGCTGCCCACGAGCCACTCAGCGCCCTGTGGGCCCACACCGCAGCCGCTGGGAGGAACATTGCCACGATTGCCGCGTAGGGCTCCTCTGGGACTTCCGTCAGCACAATCGCGGTGGTCACCACGGCAATCGCGGTAGCAACCGGCAGGGAACCGACGAGCCTGCGCCAGATCGGCGTCAGCATCGCCGCGCCCGCAGCCAGGGTGGCAATCGCGTACGGCTGGTACACCTCCCAACCGTCCATACCCAGCACGTTGGCCACGCGCCCGCCAACCCAGAACCAGCCCATCGGGTAGAAGGTGGGCAGGTCCTTGTACGCCATGTCCGCGTGGCCTAGGTTTTCAGTCATGCGGGACAGGAACTGCGTCCTAAACCCCTGGTCAACCTGGATGCCGTCGAGATACAGCTTGGTGGCAGACAGCGGAATGCCAAGCGTTGCGACGACCAACCCCGCCGGCACCAACGCCATCACCGCAGAAATAATCCAGTGCTGCTTCCCGCGCGTCCACAGCACCGCCAGCACAGCGGCGATGCCCAACAGGACGAACGACACACCGGTGGCCAACGACCTGGTCACCATGGAGGTATTGAACGCCGGCAGCGAGATCTGGTGCAGCACAAACCACGCAGCAAGCGAGAGAATGCCGCCTGCGAGCCCCGCCGCGACGGTACGGACGGCTGCCTGCCCCGGTGACAGCTCGTCGGGATGATAAGCGGTAGTCATGCGTAATAGTGTCGCATACGCTGCCGACACTCACCCCACGCCACGTTCCGCCAGGTACATCAGGATTGCCCGCACGCGCCTATTGTCCTCGTCCGGAGTGAGCCCCAGTTTGGAGAAAATGCTGGACACGTGCTTCGCCACCGCCGCGCCGGAGAGGTAGAGCTTGCCCGCGATCTCACTGTTGGACAGGCCTTCTGCCATAAGTTCGAGCACCTCCACCTCGCGAGGGGTGAGCGTGGTTAACCAGCGTGAGCTCGCCGCCATGAGTGCGCCCGCCACGTCCGGGTCGATGACCACGCCGCCGCCTGCCACGGTTTCGCAGGCCTGGATGAAGTCCTTCACCTCAGCGACGCGGTCCTTGAGCAGGTAGCCGGTGCCGCCGTCGCCGTCCGCAAACAACTCACGGGCATAAGCAGGCGCGACGTATTGCGACAGCACCAGCACATTCACTGGGCCGCGTTTGCGCAGTTCCAGGGCGGCTTGGAGGCCGTCGTCACGCATGTTCGGCGGCATGCGCACGTCCGTGATCACCAAGTCGGGCTCATGCGTATCGACGACCCCCAGCAACCCATCCGCCCTTTCCACCTGCGCCACAACCTCGTGGCCGCGCCGGGTGAGCAACCCTGCAACACCCTCCCGCAGCAGCGCAGAGTCGTCCGCAATGACAATCCTCATGGCGCAATCCCACTTTCTCCTCGGAACAACAGCAACGGAATACGTGCGGTGACGGTGGTCGGCCCACCGTCCGGCGAGTGCAGCTCCATCTCACCGCCGAACGCCGCGATGCGTTCTCGCATGCCATCCAACCCACCGCCGGGTGTGATGCGTGCGTTGCCGCCGCCCTGGTCGGTGACGGAAACATTCAACGTGTGGTCGCAGGTCACCAGCACACTCACCGGTGCATGTGGCGCGTGCTTCGCGGCGTTGGTTAAGGCTTCGGTGGTGAAGAAGTAGGCGGCGGCGGTGACGGAGGCGTCGATACGCGGCAGCTCGTGCGGGGCTCGGACCGTGACATGCGGGCCGTGTTGTGCGGCTGCGGTCTCGATCGCGGCAACCAACCCGTGGTCCGACAGCTCCCGCGGGTGGATACCGCGCACGGTTCTCCTGAGTGCGTCGAGGCCGTTGTGGAGGTCGCGGGCGGCGTCGTCGAGAAGCTGCGATGCAATGTCCAACCTTGCCTCGCCCAACTTCATCGCGGCAGCCACAAAGTATTGCTGCGCGCCGTCGTGCAGGTCTCGCTCGATGCGCAGCCGCTCCACCTCGTACGCCTCCGCGATCCTGCGCCGCGAAACCGTCAACTGGTGGATTTTGGCGGCCGCGCGCTCCTCGTGTTTATGTCGCCGCATGGCCCCGAGCGTAGCCAGGTAGAGCTAGCACTACCCATATTCGGGAGCCAGGGCCATAGTGCTTATCGACGACCATCTGTGGAATAGAAACCATGCTTGAACTCAACGACATCACGAAGTCCTTCACCCAACAACGGGTCCTCGAAGGCATCAGCCTGACAGTTGACGGCGGCGAATCCGTCGCGATCATGGGACCCTCTGGCTCCGGCAAATCGACCCTGCTGCACTGCATGTCCGGCGTGCTCGTACCCGACGACGGCCAGGTGCTTTTCGACGGCCGCGATGTGGCCGCAATGAGCGACGCCGAAAGGTCTCGCCTGCGCCTGGAAAACTTTGGCTTCATCTTCCAAGACGGCCAGCTGCTGCCGGAACTGACCGCCACCGAAAACGTCGCCCTGCCACAGATCATGCGCGGGGTGCCGCGTGCGGAGGCGCACAAGGAGGCTGTGGACATGCTCACCCGACTGGGTTTGGGGGCCTTTGTGGATCGGTACCCGGGGCAACTCTCCGGTGGTCAGGTGCAGCGCGTGGCCATCGCCCGAGCCTTGGCCGGGCCGCCATCGGTGGTGTTTGCCGACGAACCGACGGCGGCGTTGGACCAAGCCACCGGGCACGAGGTCATGCAGCAGATCGTGGCAATCGCGCAGAAGTTCGGCGTCACCCTCGTGCTGGTCACGCACGACCCGAAGATCGCCGACTGGTGCAGCCGCCGCGTCGAAATCCGCGACGGCCTGATCCACTCGGAGGTGGCGCGATGAGTGCAGTGACGTTGATGCGCTCGGCGGTGTCGCAGACAAGCGAAGGGCGCTCGCAACGGCAGATCGGCGAACGCTGGGTCCGCGCGCTGTCGCTGGTCGCGGTGACGGTGGCGACCTGGATGCTGTGCACGCTCATGGGCGGCACCTGGATGTTCCTCGCCCGCGACCTGCACCCGCACGAGGCGCTCGTGGAAATCGCAGAGTCGATGGGCGGGCCCATTTCCATTGCGTATATCTTCCTCGCGCTATTCGCTTGCGTGCTGCTCGTGCCAAGCCTGTTGGGGCTGCTCACCCAAGCCGCGCGGGCGAACCTCGGCGGGCGCGAGGAGCACCTGGCGGTGCTTCGCCTCATCGGCGCGACCGCCGGCGAGGTGCGCGGAATGATGATTCTGGAGTCGCTGCGCCAGGCCCTGGTTGGGTTGGTGCTCGGGTCGGTGCTGTACATAGTCACGTGCCCGGCGTGGAGTTTGCTGACGTTCCAGGAAAAGCGCGTCGGCGCCTGGGAGATGCTCACCTGGTGGGTCATCCCCATCGCTTGGATCGTCGTACTCGTGCTGGCCGCCTGCTCCGTGTGGCTTGCTTTGCGACGAGTCGCCGTCACCCCACTCGGCGTCACCAAGAAAATCCCGCCGAAGGGACAAAACATGATCACGCTGGTGTTGTCAGTGGTTGGTGCGGTGGTGCTGTATCGCTACCTAAGCTCGCTGACTATCGCTCCGCAGGCAGACGCGTTGGAGTTCGGCGCCTTGCTGGTGGTCGCAGGCGGCATCCTTATGTTTAATGCACTGATCGCCGTCGGCGTGATCCAACTCCTCGCACGCCTGAGCTACCGAGTCCCCGGGGCCGCGAACTACGTGGCCACGCGTCGGGTCGGCCGGGGCGCGAAAACCACCTGGAAGCGAGTGACCGCCCTGTACTTCGTGGCATTCATCGGCGGCGTCGGCGCCTGGATCTCCGCGGTGCCGGAGATCGACGACCAGCCCGCCCTGAAGATGATCACAGGGGATATCCCCTCCGGCGTGGTCATCACCGCTGTCTTCGCGGCAGTCTTGTTGGTGTCATCCACCCTGCTCACCCAGGCACTTTCCGTGGTGGAGCAGAAGCAACTGACCAAATCGCTCTACTTCATCGGAGCGCCCGCCGCGTTCCACACCAAGGTGGCCGTGCGCGAAGTTGGGATTCCCATGCTCGTGGTGGCCCTGCTGGGATTCGGCATGGGTGGCCTGATGGGCACCATCATGGTCATGGTTTACGTCAACGTGCTGGACAAGGTGGCGCTGTTCGCTGCGCTTGTTGCGGTTGCGCTGGTTGGTTGTGTCCTGGCGGTGGTGGGGACCGGCCGGCTGCGCGAGCAGGTGCTGCTCGGCATGGGCCGTGCGAAGGACTAGAAAATAGTTCCCGGGGTGTGAACTATCTTCCACCAAGACGAAAACGACCTGCAGGGAGTGAATCTTTTGCAGGTCGTTGTTGAAGAAAGTTCCCCGGCTGGGAACTATTTTGGCGCTAGAAGTTGAGCTTGCTCATGATCGGCGCCGGAATCGCCTTCAGCACCAGGGAGATCGGGCCGAAGAGCTTGTGCACGAACACCGATGGCTTGCCGGCCAGGGCAGCCTCCACGGCAGCCTCGGCGACGTCTTCCTTGTTCACGGTCAGCGGGGCCTCGTCGAGACCATCGGTCATCTTGGTGCGCACCTGGCCCGGGCGGACCACGGTGACCTTCACGCCGCTGTCCTTCAAAGCTTCACCGAGCTGCAGGTAGAAGCCGTCGATGCCGGCCTTGGATGCGCCGTAGACAAAGTTGGAACGGCGCACGCGCTGGCCCGCCACCGACGACAGGGCGATGATGTTGCCGCGGCCCTGACGCTTCATCTCCTGGCCCAACAGCACACCGACCGACATCGGGGCGGTGAAGTTGGTCTGCGCCGAAGCGACGGCGGCAGCCTGGTCCTGCCAGAGCTGCTCCTGGTCGCCGAGCGTGCCGAAGGCGACGACAGCGACGTCGACCTCGCCGTCCTCAAACGCCGCATCGATCACGGCAGGGTGGGAGGCGAAATCCAGGGCGTCGAAATCGACCAGGCGTACATGGCCTGCGCCGGCGTTCTGGACTTGGGCGATGGCGTCGTCGATACGCGGGGAGTCCTTGCGCGCACACAGGGTGACGGTGGGGTTGCCGCCGCGGGAGACGAGCTCGCTGACAATCGCGAGCCCGATCTCACTCGTGCCGCCGAGGAGGAGGATGTGTTGGGCTTGGCCTACTGCGTTCAGCATGGGTACTCCTTAGTTGAGCTCAAGACGGCGGGACATGTCGGATGCGAACACGCCGGTCGGGTCGATGTCGCGGCGGGTCTTCAACCAGCCTGGCAGTTCCGGATACATCTTGTGGAACTTCTCTGCGCTCGTGCGCGATTCCTTGGCCAGGTAGAGGCGGCCGCCGAACTGCATAACCTGGTCATCCAGGCGGTCGAGGAACTCGTTGAGGCCTTTTCTAATTGGGAAGTCCACGCACACGTTCCAACCCTTCATCGGGTAGGACAGCGGCGCCTGGTTGCCTTCGCCGAACAGCTTGAACACGTTCAGGGCGGTGTAGTGGCCGGAGGACTGGATGTCGTAAATGATGTCCTTGAACGGCTCCACAGCGTCGGTCGGGACGACGAACTGGTACTGCAGGAAGCCAGCCTTGCCGTAGCCGCGGTTCCACTTCCCGATGAGGTCCAGCGGCTGGTAAAACTGCGTCAGGTTCAGCACCTGGTTCCGGGCGGGGGAGCCCATCATGTAGTACGCCTCGCCGATCGCCATCAGGGAGAGCTTGTTCATGGTCCAGGACGGGAAAATGTCCGGCACCGTCATCAACTGCGGGGCGTTGAACTTCAACGGGTCCTTAGCCAGCTTCGGGGCGAACTCCTTCAACTGATCCAAGGTGGCCAGCGAGCCGCGGGAGATGGTGGAGCGGCCCGTCTTCGGCGGTGCGGAGATCGCGTCGAACCAGGCCGACGAGTAGGTGTAGTTCACCTCGGAGCCGTCGGAGTGCACCGCGATCGTCTCGTCGAGCGTGTTGGTGCGGTCGGTGTCTGCGATGAAGTAGGCGGTCTCCGTCTTGGTCATCTGGATCCGGGCGCGCAGGATGATGCCGGTCAGGCCCATGCCGCCAACAGTGGCCCAGAACAGCTCGGCGGTCTCGCCGGTCGGCTCCAGGTGCAGCACGCGGCCGTCCGCCACCAGCAGCTCCATGGACAACACGTGGTTGCCAAAGGAACCCGCCGAGTGGTGGTTCTTACCGTGAATATCCGGGCCGATCGCGCCACCGATGGTGACCTGGCGGGTACCCGGCAGCACCGGAACCCACAGGCCATACGGCAGGGCGGCCTTCATGAGTTGGTCGAGGCTTACGCCGGCGTCGACGTCGACAATGCCGGAATCCGGGTCGATGGAGTGGATCCGGTTCAGCGGCGTCATATCGACGACCAAACCGCCACCATTCTGGGCGGGGTCACCATAGGAGCGGCCCAGGCCGCGGGCGATGATGCCGCGGCGCTTGTGCTCGGGCAGGTCCGCGTTCTCATCCGCGACCCGCTTGACTGCCTCCGCGATCGTGTCCACGTCAGGGGTGGACAGGACCTGGGCGGTGGACGGGGCGGTACGGCCCCATCCGTAGAGGGATTGGGTTGTCAGTTCCATGCCCACAACCCTACCGCCGGACTAGAGATCCATAATGCTACGAATCTCCGCGGGCAGTTCTTCTTGGCTCGAAATCACAGGTCCGTCGTGTTCGCGAAGAATCTCATAGATACGTGTGCGGCCTTTGGAGTCCACAAACGGCAGCTCCTCGGCCATCAGGCGCACCATGAAGTCGGACAGGGGGACGTCGACACGCTGTGCTGCCTCGTGGATCGCGTCCGGGTCATCACCTTTGTAATGCTTCCTCATGGCACACGAGCCTAGTAGGGTAAACGCCCGTGTCCTCGAACGCTTCCCTAAAACAGCAGCTCATCCCGTTTTTGGTCATCGGTATCGGCTGCGCTGTCATCGACTTCGGCATCACCAACACCCTCGACCAAGCCCTCGACGTCCAGCGCGACCTTGCCAAGGCCGTGGGCTGGGTCTTCGGCACCATCTCCGCCTACGTGCTGAACTCCAAGTTCGCCTTCAACGCCAAAATCGACGCCAAAAAAGCCAGCGCCGTATTCATCCTCTACGCCACCACCTTTGCGGTGCAGATGCTGCTGTGGAGGGTGACGGACGAGCCGTTGTCGTCGCTAGGCCTGCAAGATTCGTGGAAGAACGCCGTGTCCTTCGTCATCGCACAAGGCGTAGCGACGACTACCAACTTCCTCCTCCAGCGCTACTGGATCTTTAAAGGCGCTAAGGGCGGCGAAAGTCCTCTCGCGCCCCCCGCCTAAGCAACTTCAGCCAATCGAGGAAGCCCTTCGGATCCTTCTTCTCCACCAGGAAGAACCACCCGAACCGGACAACCTCCTGCAACTGCATTTTCCTCATGCCGCGCTGATTGATGATGTAGCCACGGTTGCGGTACGTGAAATACCGCTTCGTCTCATTATCCGGGAATTGCGCGTGCGCCCGCCCGCCCATAATCGGATGGAACTCGTCCGACCCATCCGGGTGCAGATAAAACGCCGTCAACGCCGTGCCATATTTCAGGCCCGACTGCGCCAGACGACGGTGGTACTCCACCTCATCGCCCCTGATAAACAGACGGTAATCCGGCACGCCAATGCGTTCCATTGCCTTCGCCGAAATCAACGCGCCATTAAACAGACTGGCGTACTGCGGCAAAAAATCGCCCTGCAGCTCATCAACACGCCGGTGCCACGTCGTGCCCTGCCGCAGCGGAAACGCCAGCTTCTCCGGGTCGTTGATGTTCGCCACCACCGGCGACACCTCCGACAACTGATGCTTCTCTGCGGTTCGGTAGAGCTCTTCGAGGACGGTGTGGTCTTTCGGGCGACCATCATCGTCCGCGCACCAAATCGCATCCGCCCCCAGCGCCAGCGCGTGCAAGAACCCATACGCGAAGCCACCCGCCCCGCCCAGATTGGTCTTGCTTGGTAGGTAGACGCCCTTGTCGTTGGCGAGCTCGTCGACAAGCACACGCACCGCATCCTCATCACCGTTATCCACCACAATGACCCAATCCACCGGATGCGTCTGCGACACCACCTGCTCCAACGAATGCCGCAGCAGGTCAACACGCTTATGGGTCACAATCACGGCAGCAGTCGTACCGTTGCGATTCAAGGCAGTCATACATTTATTGTGCCCGAGGGATCCCAAACCGTCGCTCTTGCGTCTAATAACCATGACGAACCTACGAAACGGCATGAGTGTCGACATCGAAGCAATCCTCATCCACGACAAACAACGCACACCCGACCTCACCTACCACCAAGTCAGCGCCGACCGCTACCTCGCCACCGAACACTGCCGTGAAGAATGGCGGGTGGACAACGACGCCCGTCACCACCCACGCGGCGTGCGCTACCACGGCTGCGCCGCCGCCCGTGCCATCGCCCACGCCGTCGAACGCCCCGGCAGCATCGTCTCCGGCTTCTCGGCACTCGCCCTCTATGGCTTGCCCTACCTGGTCGAAGGAGCCGACACCACGCTGCTCGCCTCCTCGGGACGCAACCAACTCGCAGGGCCTTGCTTACCGACGATCCGACGCCACTCCCGAGCAACCTTCCCCATTTGGAAAGTCACCCACCGTGGCGTTGGCCTTCGGACGGCTAGCCCAGTGGCGGCAGTTGTCCAGGCGTTGATCCAGGTCAAACGCGGGGAGCACTGTTGGAATGTCGTCGATGTAGAGGGCCTGTCTGCCGAGGAAGTCCGAGCGGTGCAACTCGTCGACTGTGTCCGTCGCTTCTGGGGCATCACACTCGCCGACATTACGGCAGCTGCCCGCCACAAAATCAACGCCAGTTGGTTAAGGAAGGTCTTGCGGCTCAGCAGCTCTCTTGCTGATTCCCCCAAGGAGACCGAGATGCGCCTTCTCGTTGCGGTGCTCGCGGCTCGGTATGGCCACGTCGTGCAGGAGCAGGTGCCGCTGGTCGTCGACGGCAGGACAGTGACCACGTTTGACCTGGCCATTCCTGATCTGAAGATTGCCGTTATGTACGACGGCGAACACCACTCGGACTATAAGCAGCGCAACAAAGACTCTTCCATCAACCTCAAGATGACCTTGGCGGGATGGACGCCCGCGAGGTGCTCGTCCAGGACGATGTTTGAATGCCTGGGCCTCGTCGAGTCCCTGATGCAAAAAAGTTCCCAGCGATAATGGGATTCGTGGAACTTTTATGGGGTGTGTCGCCCGGCGTCCTGGGGAAAGTGAAACTTTTGGGGGCCGAAATCGAAGAAAGTTCCCGGGCGGGGAACTTTCTTCGGGAGATGGTTGACACCTACCCGTGGAAGCGCTGCACCAGTTCTGCGACGTGGTCGCCGGCTTCGGGGCCTTCGTAGGCGCGGACGACGTCGGCGACCAGGCCGGCCTCCCTAATTTCGCCCTTGTCCACCCACAGCGCGGTGTTGCAGAGCTGCGCCAGGAAGTCGTTGGAGTGGGAGGCGAACACGAGGATGCCGGAGCGCTCGACCATTTCGGCCAACCTCACGCGGGCTTTGGACATGAAGGCGGCGTCGACGGCGCCGATGCCTTCGTCGAGTAGCAGGATCTCGGGTTCGATGGAGGTGACCACGCCCAACGCCAGGCGGACGCGCATGCCGGTGGAGTAGGTGCGCAGGGGCATGGAGAGGTAGTCGCCGAGTTCGGAGAATTCGGCGATGTCGTCCATTTTGGCTTTCATCTGTTTGCGGGTCTGGCCGAGGAAGAGGCCGCGGATGATGATGTTTTCGTAGCCGGAGATTTCGGGGTCCATGCCGACGCCGAGGTCGAAGACGGGGGCGACGCGGCCGCGGACGTCGGCGACGCCGCGGGTTGGTTCGTAGATGCCGGACAGCAGTCGCAGCAGGGTGGTTTTACCTGCGCCGTTGTGGCCGACGAGGCCGACGCGGTCGCCTTCCCGCAGGTGGAGGTTGATGTCGCGGAGTGCTTCGACGACGACGGTGTTGGAGGCGTTCTGGCCGATTTTGCCGCCGGCCGAGGACATCATGGCCTTTTTCAGGGAGCGGGATTTGGCGTCGAAGATGGGGAAGTCGACGCAGGCGTTGTAGGTGTCGATGGAAACCATGTGTAACTCCTAGACCCAGTACGGCACGCGGAAGCGCCACTGTTTCATGGCCAGCAGGGTGATGAGTACGCCGACGATGGTGCAGGCGATGACGATGAGCCAGTGGTAGGCGGCGACGGGGTCGTCGATAAGCGGTGCTCTGACGATTTCGAGGTAGTGGAACAGGGGGTTGATCTCAGCGAGCATTGCACGCTTTTCGACGACACCACCCTGGTCCTTCAGCGTCCTCGTCGTCCATACGATCGGGGTGACGTAGAAGAGGAGTTGGACGAGGGCTTCGAGCAGCGGGGCGACGTCGCGGAAGCGGGTGGCCACCATGCCGAAGAACATGGCGACCCACACGCCGTTGACCAGCAGCAGGGCCATACCCGGGATGAACAGGAGTGTGTTCAGGGTGATGGGGATGCGGAAGATCAGGGCGAGTAGCACCCAAATGACCATGTTGTGGGCGAGGAACAGCGTTTGGCGCCACACGAGCCGGTAGATATGCACCGACAGGGCGGACGGGAGCTGTTTGATCAGCCCTTCGTTTTCGATGAAGACGTTCGCGCCGTCTTTGATGCAGCCGGAGATGAAGCCCCAGACGATGAAGCCGACGGTGACGTGGGGGAGGAATTCGGCGACGTCGATTTGGAACAGCATGGAGTACAGCAGGCCCAGGGCGAGCGACATGACGCCGGTGGCGATGGTGATCCAGAGGGGGCCGAGCGTGGAGCGTCGGTAGCGTTGTTTGATGTCTTGCCAGCCGAGTTGGAGCCAGAGTTCGTGTTGGCCCCAGCCGCGGATGAGGTCGTCGAATGCCCGCCGGAACGTTTTGGATGTTGATGGCGGGGTGTTTTCGCCAGGCGCGCTGGTCATCCGGGCGACGTCATCGCGCAGTTGTTCTACGTTATGCACGCAGTTCACCCTAGTGCACAACTTTCGTGCCCCCGAGCTGGTGGTGTGCGCTGTGTCGGACGCACGTGCATAATTAAGGGCGTTCTTGCGTGAAGGAGGTCGGCCGTGGCTTATGACGTGTGGGGGGTCCGTGGGCTTTACGGGTCGTTGGGTGGCGGTTGGACGTATCTGAATGCGCATGTGTCGCCGCAGGTGCCGGAGAAGGTTGCGGGGGCGGTTGCGCGCAGTTTCCGTAATGCTGCGTCGGTGCCGCCGCCGGAGCCGGTGTTGGGGTCGCATTCGCGGTCGGATGTTGGTTTGCCGGAGGGGGCGGAGTATCCGATGGCGGCGCGGGTCGCTATTGCGGATCTGGCTGGGGTGACGCCGGGCCAGGTGGTGTTGGGGCCGAGTGTGCCGGCGTTGTATTCGGCGTTGGTGTCGGCGATGCGTCCGATGTTGCGGCATAACTCGTCGATGGTGCTGAATCCGGTGGATCGTCCGGTGTTGTCGGGGCGTTTGCAGCGCGCTGGCGTATCGACGACTTGGGCGCAGGCCGATCTGGCCACCGGTGATCTGCCTGCGTGGCAGTACCGCGACATTGCGGACGGGTCGACGCGTTTGGTGTCGGTGCCGGCGGCGCATCCGGAGTTGGGCAACGTTGTGGGCGTTGCGGACATTGTGGAGGCGGTGCGTGAGAAGTCCCGGGCGTGGGTGCTTGTGGATGCGTCGGCGTACGCCCCGTATCGTCCGTTGGATTTGGATGCGTGGGGTGCCGATATCGCTGCGGTGGATATGGCCCAGTTTGGTGGCCCGGAGATCGCGGCCCTGATTTTCCGTGACGCGGCGATGTTTAAGCGTTTGGACCGTGAGGCTCTCGAGTTGGAGGTCTCGCCGGGTCTTGCTGGTGGTGTGCCGGCCACGGTGGAGCATTATGCGTCGTTGGTTGAGGGGGCGGCGGGGAGGTCGTCGAGACGCAATCGCTTGAAGTACTCGATGGGGGAGACCACCGCGTACCTGAACGGGCTGCGGGATGATCTGCATACGTTTTTGGGCACGCTGCCTGCGGTGCACATCGTTGGTGTGACGGGCGAGGCAGCGGAGGACGCGCGTGTGGAGCGCATCCCGCGCCTGGCGTTCGGTGTGCGAGGCGTGCCGTCGGAAACCGTGCTGGATCGCTTGGTCACGCACGGTATTGTCGCTGCTCAGACGACGCAGACACAGCTTCTCGACGACATGGGCGTCGCCGACATGGGCGGCGCCGTCACCATCGCCATGTCGCCCTTTAATACCCAGAACGACATCGAGCAGTTGGTACGCACAGTCGCCTCGCTGGCGTAGCCTCGCTGGCGTAGCCTACGCGATCAGGATGATCTTTCCGGTGTTGTCGCCGGAATCCATGTGGTCGTGGGCCTTGGCGGCGTCGGCGAGCGGGAACGTGGCGGTGATGTTGGGTTTGATCTGGCCCGATTCGATGAGCGGCCAGACGTTCTTCACCGTCGAGGCGACAATCTCCGCCTTCATCGGACGCGGCCGGGCGCGCAGGGTGGTGGCGTGGACCGACAGGCGCCGCGGCATCATCCGGCCAAGCGACAGCGTGCCCTTCGGCCCGCCCTGCACCGCGATGACCACGAGGCGGCCGTCGGTGTTGAGCGTCTTGATGTTCTGCTCCAGGTACGGCCCACCAACTACGTCGAGGATCACGTCCGCCCAGGCTTTGAGTTCCTCGGCGAAGTCCTGCTCCTTGTAGTTAATAAGGACGTCCGCGCCGAGGCCCTTGCAGTAGTCGAGCTTCTCCTGGCTGCCCGCAGTGACGGCGACGGTGCAGCCCAGCGCCTTGCACAGTTGGATGGCAAACGAGCCGATGCCGCCCGCGCCGCCGTGGATCAGTACGTTGTCGCCCTCCTGGATGCCGGCGAGCATGCCCAGGTTCGACCACACCGTGCAGGCCGCCTCCACCACACCGGCGGTTTCCTCCAACGTGAGGTTCGCGGGCTTCGGCGTGAGCTGGCCCTCCGGCACCGCGACGTATTCGGCGTACCCGCCACCCGCCAGCAGGCAGCCGACCTCTTCGCCCTTTTCGCGGCCGGTGGTGCCCGGGTCCTCGATCACGCCGGCGCACTCCAGGCCAATAATCTCCGACTCGCCCTTCGGCGGCGGGTACTTACCTTCGGCCTGCACGATGTCGCCACGGTTCACGCCCGCCGCTGTGACCTTGACCAGTACCTCCCCGTCCTGCAGTTGCGGGGTGTCCACTTCGGTGAGTTCGAGGGAGCGGGGGTTGGTGTCGTCGATAAGTCTGATCGCTTTCATGCGGCCAGGCTACCGAGATTGAGCGACGCGCGACGTGTTGTAGAGTATGTGCGTCGCACTTGCTTTGCGACGAGGAGACGTGGCAGAGCGGCCGAATGCACCGGTCTTGAAAACCGGCGAGGTTTATCCCTCCAGGGGTTCAAATCCCCTCGTCTCCGCCAATTACTTCTTATGGGAAGAGCTCCGGCATGGTGTGGAACTGACGCTCGCCGGGAACGTCACGCAGGATTTCGATGGCGCGCTTGGTGTCCGGGCGGTTCTGGCCGGCGACGACCTGAATCTGCTCGAGGGGGAGGGGGTTGGTGAGGTGTACGGGGGTGGTGGTGTCGTCGATAGGCAGAATGCCCTGAAGATCACCCGCTGGGATACCGAGCAGCACAGTGCCTGCGGGAGCGTCGCGCAGCACCGATGTTTTCGGCGTGAAATGCAGCGAGCCGGTGAGCGGACCAGTGCCGAGCGTGTCTAGCGCCGCGGGGAACCAGACGAGGTAATCCGCGGTGTCGCCGGAATTGTCGCGTGCTGCCAGTCCGGAATTGAGCCACGTGTGGATTTTCATGCGGCCGAGTATACGGACGGATTTCGGTGATATTTGGCTGCTCGCCCGGATACAGGTAATGTGTACGCAGCGCTGGAGATGTGCCAGAGTGGCCGAATGGGGCTCCCTGCTAAGGAGTTGCCCCCTTGACGGGGGCCGCAGGTTCAAATCCTGTCATCTCCGCCATTGCGCCCGTAGCTCAACGGATAGAGCATCTGACTACGGATCAGAAGGTTGGGGGTTCGAATCCCTCCGGGCGCACAAGTGTCATGAGTCGCGACATGCTTGACGGATGAGT
>NZ_KV787059.1:0-23019 GCF_001806995.1 Corynebacterium sp. HMSC11D10 | reverse complement strand
TGGTCAAATGCTCAGTGCTGCTTGCCACCGGTGTTAACGCCGACGGCTACCGCGAAATGCTCGGCATGCATGTTGCCACCACGGAATCCAACGCGTCGTGGAAGGGCTTCTTCCAGGACTTAAAAGCCCGCGGACTTCGCGGTGTCTTCCTTATCACCAGTGATGCCCATGAAGGCATCCAGCACGCCATTTCCGAAGTGTTGCCCGATGCATCCTGGCAGCGCTGTCGCACCCACTTCGCGAAAAACCTCTACGAAAAAGTCCCGAAAACCCAGTGGCCGATGGTCTTAAGCGATGTTCCAGACAATCTTCCAACAACCCGACGCCCAATCCACCTGGCGACAAGCCCGCGAAGTCGTCGACCTGTTAGAACCAAAGTTCCCCCAGGTAGCGGCGTACTTGGAGGAATCACTCGATGAGGTGCTGGCGTTTACCGCAGCACCGAAACCAGTCTGGAAGAAAGTCTGGTCGAACAACCCCACAGAACGGTTAAACCGAGAGATTCGCCGACGCACAGATGTTGTGGGCATCTTCCCAAACCGCGAATCCATCATCCGGCTTGTCGGTGCAGTGCTTGCCGAACAGCACGACGATTGGATCCAACAAAAGCGCTACATGTCACTGACTGCACTCGAACACACCAAACACCTCATGCACCGACAAGGAGACGACCATGGTGACCACCACCAGCTAACCGCATAACCCAAAACCCCGAACTGCATATCGAGCCGAAAGCTAGACGGCTACACCACTACACGGGACTTGACCACAGATACAGCAAGCGGTATCACGGGCAAGCCGCAAAGTAGGCACAGAGTACGCATCGATCGAGGAGTTTGATGAGCAGGTTGGCCGTCATGCATCCGTCACCACTGTGCATCTGCTTGTGCAGCTCCTTTTGGCATCGCTTTACGGAAAGTAGGCGCCGTCGGCCGGTTATGCGCGTTTGAAGCCGTCCCAGAATGCTTGCCACACTGTCGTTGGGCGTGAGCGCATCTCCTCGTCGAGGGCGTCGCGCACGGCTTGGCGGGGGTCGGTGGTTCGCTCGTGGGCGGGTTCTTTTCGCAACGGATGAGGTTCGCGTTTGTGGTTGTTACGAGCATCCCAGTTTCTATCTGCCACTGCGTATCACCTCTTGCTCATGGACTTAAAGGAAACGGTAGCGGGTGCATGGTTCGTTGTGCAGTTCATCGCACCACGCGAAGTGTTGGGCGGGACGGGGTGCTGGTTGCCGAGGCAGCGCTCGAGACCGTGTGGGGGTGGGCACTGAGCATGAGGGCGTGTAGGTCTTGTGGCGGCAGCTGTGTTTCGTCGGCGATGCTCGCGATGCTGGCGCCACCTTCGGGGGATAGCACGTAGTCGAATACGCGGGAGCGTTCGTATTGCACTGTGCTGCCGGGCTCGTCGGTGCGGAAGCCGCGCGCGGAGAGGGTGGCCAGGTGGAAGTGATATTCCCGCTCGCTGAGCTTGCCGTGGTGGTACGCGGCGCGAAGCATGGCCATGGCTGACACTTTCAACGCGGTTTTGAGGCGAAGGATGTCATCGAGGCTCGGGTGCAGCCGGAGGTGGGCGTGAACTATGCCGGGCGGGATGAGGAAGTCGGCAGCGAACTGGTTGGCCTCGTCCTCTTCGCGTGCTCCGCTGCGTGGCTCGTCACTGCTGTGGAGTAGTAGGTGGCCCAACTCGTGCGCGAGATCGAAGCGGGCGCCTTCGGGTGTGCGGCGCCGGGCGAGGAAGATAAACGGCTGCTCTCCGTCCCACATGGAAAATGCGTCCACCGCAGAGGCTGCCGGTGGAAGGCCCATGACGGCGATGCCGAACGATTCTGCGAGCTGAACCGAGTTTGGAACTGGTCTATCGCCCAGCTGCCAGATCGTACGCGCGTGGCGGGATGCCTCCGCAGGTGTAAATCCGGACAGATCCGGGAGGTTGGGTTCTGGAAAGCTGAAGTTGCTGCGAAGCCACGCCAAGAGCGTGGAGGCGTTTGCCCCGGATGCGACTGCAACGCTTTTCTGCCGCTGTGTTGCGCGGCTGCCGGCTCGAAAGAGTGTGGCGTCCATCGATGGGACCTCGAGTTCCTCGGAGAGGAAGTAGCCGTCGGTAAAGCCGAGTGCTGATTCAAGGCGCTTGAGGAGTGCCTCTGTGCGGGAAGGCGGTGGCCCTTCGTTCTCCCAGCGAGAAAGGGTTGTCGGGGCAATGTCGAGATCTGCAGCCAGCTCCGCTTTTGTGAGGCCTCGGCGCAGCCGTGCGACCGTAATTCGGGACGGCGAGATGCGGGCGGAGTTAGTTTCCGCTCGCTCGCGAGATTGTGAAATCAATGTCATCGTCCTCGGTCCCGAAAAGATCTGGCTGTGTCATAGCGAAATCCGGATGAATCGGCTTGAACCCTGTATTACCGGTAAGTCGTTCGTCGCAAAGCAAAAGCGCTGGGTATAACACCCAGCGCTTAATATCGTGCGGTAGTGACTATACCTCGTAGCCCATCGGGGAGCCAGGGCCGAGCGGGATGCCGGCGAAGTACCAGATCATGAAGAAGATGAACCAACCCGCCAGCATGCACAGCGAGTACGGCAGTGCGAGCGACATGAGGGTGCCCACGCCGGCCTTCTTGTAGTACTTCTGCAGGAACGTCAGGGCGAGTGCGAAGTAGGGCGACATTGGGGTGATGATGTTCGACGGGGAGTCACCGATACGGAACAGCATCTGGGTGACCTCGGGGGAGACGTTGACGTACATCATCATCGGCACCACCACCGGTGCCATCAGTGCCCACTGGGCGGAGCCGGAGGTGATGAACAGGTTGATCAGTGCCACCATGACCACAAACGCGAGGAACAGCACCGCGTTCGGCAGATCCCACGCTTGCAGCAGCTCCGCGCCCTTGATCGCGGTCCAGGGGGCCCAGGTTGGACCACTGGAAGTACGCCAGGAACTGGGCGACGGCGAAGAACAGCACCAGGATCGGCAGCATGGACTCTAAGCCCTTGGCCATGAACTTCGGCAGGTCCGCGGCCTCCTTGATGGTGCCCACGATCAGGCCGTAGACCAGGCCGGTGACAAAGAAGATCAGGGTGATCGGCACGGCAATCGCACGGATCAAGGGCGATTCCATGAAGCCCTCCTCCGGACGTGCGAACGGGGAGGCCGGGACCAGCAGCAGGACGAAGTAGGCGACGAGTGCGAGCACCAGCGTCACGCCGGCCCACGCGAGGCCCTTGCGCTCCAGTGGGGTCAGGGAGAGGTCATCGTCGTCGGTCAGGTGGGAATCGTCCGGCTGGGCGGAGTCGTTGATTTGGAGTTCGTCTTCGTCGATGTGGTCGTCGTCGATAAGCGCTTGCGCCTTCTTCTCCACATAAAACTCGGTCACCGCAGTGATCACCAGCGCCAGCACAATGGCGGACGGGATGACGAAGAAGATGCTGGCAAGCGGGGAGACCTCGTAGTTGGCGTCGACAAGTTGTGCCGCCGAGGTGGAAATGCCGGCGAGCAGCAAGTCCGTAATGTTCAGGATCAGCGAGGAGTTAAAGCCTGCCGACGACGCCGCGAACGCCACCATCGCACCAACCACCGGCGAGCGCCCAACCGCATGAAACGCCATCGCGCCCAACGGAATGATGATCACGTAAATCGCATCCGAGGCGATCGAACCGGTCACGCCGGCAAGCGCGACCATGAACGTCAGCATCTTGCCGCTGACCTTGTCCACCATCGCGCGAACCATCGCCGCCAGCAGACCCGTCTGCTCCGCCACGGCGACACCAAGCATCACTGCCAGGATCACACCCAGTGGCGGGAACGCGATGAAGTTCTCCACCGCATCCGTGACCATGCGAGAAATGTTCTCGCCGGTCAGCAGGCTTTCAACGTGGATCTCTTCGCCGGAGGCGGGGTCGATAGCTGAGAGGCCCGCCTTGCTGGCAATCCATGAGGACACGACAACAACGCCGCTCAAAATGACAAACAGCCAGAACGGCTCCGGCAGCTTGTTGCCTATTCGCTCAATCCAGCCGAGGAAGCCGGTCATGCCGTCTTGTTGGTTCTGGTTTTGTTTTTCTTGTTTTTGTTCGCGCTGCTTGTCGGCGCGGGTTTCGTCGATACGCGTGGAACCGGTCATCGTTATCTCTTCCGTGCGGTGGCCAGATACATCCTTCAGCCGCGTACGCCCAAAGGTTCCAACGAGTGTACAAACCATCCGAATATGGGGGTGCAATTAAGATCACCAGATGTGAGTACCGCCCAAGAATTACACCTCTCGCCGCGCCAGCCCCGCCGCGGTGGCGTCGTTGTGACCTCCGTCATTACCTCAGTCATCGCCGTGTTGGCCGTGGCAGGGTTGCTGCTTGTCATGCTGCGCCCAGCCGTAATCGGGATGGGGGAGACGCGGGTGGACTCCACCACCATCGGGGCGTCGTTCGAAGACATCGCCGAACTCTCCGTGGAGGAATACGTCTTCTCCGACGTAGGCAAGTTCGACCAAAAAGGGCTCGAGGTCCTCGGCATGCACGTGCCGTTTACCGGCCGCAACTTCCTGGTCACTTACGACGGCCGCGTCACCGCCGGTATCCGCGACGCATCCGCCATCGACGTTTCGGTCGGCGCTTCGTCGATCGATGTCGTGCTGCCGCCCGTGGAGGTGCTCAGCGCCCACATCAACGCCGACAGCGTGCAGGTCTACGACCAGTCCATGAACCCCATCAACCAAATTCGTGTCGACGACGTCACCACCTTCATCGCCGGCCAAGAGAACGCTGCGCGCGACAAGGCCGTGTCGCAGGGCCTGTTGGACCGCGCGGGGGAGCGCACCGAACACCTCGTACGCAGCCACATCGCCGCACTCGTGCAGGGCACCGAGCAGGAGGATTTTGACGTCCGCATTTCCTGGGCGCAGTAGCCGGAATTGGTCTAGGGTTTCTGGCTATGCGTAAGTCTTTGGTGTCTGCGGCGGTTTGCTCGCTAGTTGCTGTTGTTTCTGCTGCGTCGGTTCCGGTTGCTGGTGCGGCGTCGGCCGCGCCTGGTGCTGGTTCCGGCTCCGCCCAGTGCTCGATCGAGTACAACGCCGACCAGGTTCCGGCGCTGGCCGCGGGCGTTCTTGGCGACGACCTCATCTTCTACAACGGCTCCCGCACCGACGCGCTCGCCCTGTGGGAGAAGAAGCAGACCGAGCTACGCGCCGGCATCGGCGAGAACGGCTGGGGCACACTCACCCAAATCGACGACGCCAAACTTTGGGAACCCGGCGTCACCCACACCTCAAGCGCGCTGGTCCTCGACGACCTGAAGCACTCCTCACGCAGCCTGACCGTCACCGCCGACAGTCCGTTTAGCCACTCCGAGGCCGCCTACCTTGCCAACGCCGCCTCGTACACCGCGCAGCGATACGCGGATTGCGGCAAGGATGTGAATAGGGTCGTGCCGGTGGCGCCGTCGTCGATAAGCCTTGCCCTCGCCCCGGACCACATCGCGCTGATTGTCGTGGCGCTGCTCGGCGTACTCGGTGCTGTCGGTGCCGGCGCGGCGGGCATGATCCCGGGCATCACGCTGCCTGCGCTGCCGTTTTAGGTTGGATAGCCGAAAGGGTTGACAGACGAACCCAAAACGGTATACTCGCTCACATAGTTCCCCGCTATCTACGGATTGGCGGGGTTTTTAAATTCTGGGGGGATAAGATGATTAACGCGTCACCGTCGCTCATGCCAAAGCGGAGGGGGAGCAGCACTTTAAATGCTGTCGTACTTATCGACTATCAGAATGTGCACATCACAGGCTGGGAAGTCTTTTCACGCGATGCTGGCGTCGGGCTTCATGAAGCGTTGCTCGACCCAGCAGCCTTTGCCAAGAGACTTATTGCAGCTCGAAACGCGGCCAACTCCGCTACGCCCCCTGCGACACTCGATTCGGTGAAAGTCTTTCGAGGTTTACCAAGTTCGATTCATGATCCCGATGCCTATCGGCGAAACCAGGATCAGAAACGGAATTGGGAATCGGATGGAGTCGAGGTGACCCTACGTCCGCTCAAATATCGGTACCAGCGCGATGGCCGAGGTAAGCCGATCATGGATGTCAATGGAAAGAAGACGTTGGCGGGACCACCTGAAGAGAAAGGTGTCGATCTGATGGTGGGACTCGCTACATTGCTAGCTGCTCAGCGTCCAGATATTGATCTAGTAATTTTGGCGTCGCACGATAGTGACATGGGTCCGGTCGTAGATACCGTGCACGATTTACATGTGGCGGACCCAGTGGCAGTCGCGCGGATTGAAACAGCCAGTTGGTTCGTCCCCCGCAACGACTTTGATCCTGGCTTTCAGTCGAAGATCCAACCGGGCTTGGATGCGCAGAAGAAACGTCGGCATGTGTGGAACACGCGGATGGGAGAAGTCGACCACACCGCGAGTCTGGATGTCCGGCCGTATCGATGACTCGCCACGTAGGGTGGGGCCATGCAGCTCGAGAAGTTTTTCCAGGATTGGCCGGTTGACAATGTGGCGGGTGCGCTCGTCGGTAGGCAAGAGGCGTCGTTCGGCGACACCGCACGCGTCTTCGAACTGGCCAGCGTGACCAAACTCCTCTCCGCGTACGCTGTGCTCCTCGCGGTTGAGGAAGGAGCTTTTTCGCTTGACGACGACGCCCGCCCCGAAAACGCCACCATCCGCCACCTCCTCTCGCACGCAGCCGGCGTCGGCTTCGACTCCCGCGAACCGCAAAAGGCGCCGGGGGAGCGTCGCATCTACTCGTCGGCGGGGTACGAAATCCTCGCCGACATCGTCGAGGAAACCACCGGCATCACCTTTGCCGACTACGCCCGCGAAGGTGTCTTCGAACCACTCGGCATGACCGCGACCGAGATCTACGGCTCGGCGGGCCACGGCGGGCGCTCCACCGTCGCGGACCTGTCGCGCTTCGTCGCCGAACTGCTCGAGCCGCGGTTGCTTGATCCCTCGACGGTGCGCGAGGCGTTTACGAATCAGTTCGGTGACCTGCGCGGCGTCGTCCCCGGCTACGGCATGCAAAAGCCCTGCCCGTGGGGCCTCGGCTTTGAGATCAAGGGGGAGAAGTCCCCGCACTGGACCGGCAACGGCATGCCCGCCGACACCGTCGGCCACTTCGGCATGGCCGGCACCTACCTGTGGGTCGCCGGCGACCAGGCCTGCGTGGTGCTCACGGACCGCGACTTCGGCGACTGGGCCAAACCCCTCTGGCAGGAAACCAACACGGCGCTCTGGGAGGCGTTGTCCTAGGGCGCCTGCGCGCGTGCGGCGCGGGTGCGGCGCGGCGGATTTGTTCATATGCAGGGCTCGATATGCGTAACTGCAGGTGAGGGCGTTTTCGGAAAATTCGAGCGATTTGAGCCGAAACGCTGTGACCAGGGATTACGCATATCGAGCCCTGCATATGAACGGAAAGACGCTGCTTGAGGGGCGCTCGCAATGCTCGGCGACGCACCGGAACCGAGGCGGGCGGTGCGCGGAGGGCTGTTTTACACTGCACGCATGACTATGACGAACACCTCGCTACCAGCAGCGGGGCAGAAACTACCGACCAACCAGGTCGTGCCCCTGATGACAGCGCTGCTGGTGGCTGTCTTCGCATTCCAACTCAACGCGTCCATGCTGTCGCCGGCGCTGGCGACCATGGAGGTCGAACTTGACGCGACCACCGCGCAGATCGGCATGACGCAGACCGCGTTCTTCACCGCCGCGGCCGTGTTTGCGCTGTTTATGCCGCGTTGGGGTGACTTGATTGGGCGCCGCAAGGTGTTGGTGACCATGATGGTCGTCACCGTGATCGGCTCGATCGTGGCGGCGCTGGCGACGAACGTGACCATGCTGTTCATCGGCCGTGTCATCCAGGGCGTGTCCGGGCCGACGGTGGCGCTGACCTCCGTCATGCTGCGCCAGGCGGTGCGCGAGGAGAAGCAGTTCGCGTTCCTGGTGGGCATTCTGACCTCGGTGAACGGCGGCATCGCGGGTGTGGACGCGCTGCTAGGCGGCTGGCTTACCGACGCCTTCGGCTTCCGCTCCCTCTTCTGGGTCATCGGCGCCTCCGCGCTTGTGGCCGTGTTCGCCGTGCAGTTCGGTGTGCCGGAGACCAAGTCGAATGAGTTGCAGCCGATGGACTGGAAGGGCGTTGTCGGCCTGGTTATCGGTGCGGCTGCGATCCTGACCGCGCTGAACATGGCCGGCGAGCTCGCCGCCGCCAACTGGGTCATGGTCTTCATCCTGCTGGCCATCGGCGCGGCGTCGCTGGTGTGGTTCTGGCGCACCGAGAAGTCCACCCCGCACCCGCTGATGTCCACCGAACTGCTCACCCAGCGTCGCACCTGGGCGCTGCTGCTCACCACCACCCTGACCATGACTGGTGTGTTCGCCGTCATGAACGGTCTGGTGCCCAACCTCGCGCAGGACGCTGAGGCCGGCCCGGGTATGTCCGCCGGTGTCGTGTCCTGGTGGACGCTCACCCCGTACGCGCTCGCCGGCCTGGTCATGGGCCCGCTTTCGGGCTGGCTCGCCGGCCGCGTGGGCTACAAGATCATCCTGCAGATCGGCATTCTGGGTGCGGCGTTGTCGGTGCTGTTCGGTGTGGTAGTCGTCGGCAATGCAACGCCCGCGCTGCTGCTCGCCATGTCGATTCTCGCCGGCATCACCTACGCGGGTATGGGCAACATCATGCTCGGCTCGCTTGGCGTCGTGCTCGCGCCGAAGCACAACCAGGGCTACCTGCCGGGGCTCAACGGCGGCGCGTTCAACCTGGGTGCGGGCCTGTCGTTCACGATCATCTTCGCCGTGTTCACCGCCACGGGCGGCAGCTACCACGCGGGCATGATCACGGGCGCGGTCCTGCTCGGCTGCGCGTTCGCCGCGTCGTTCCTGATCCCGAAGCCGGAGACCATCCCGGACACGCTCGCCGCCGAGGATGTGGCTGCCCGTGCGTAAGATCATCATCGACTGCGACCCTGGCCACGACGATGCCGTCGCCATCCTGCTCGCGCTTGGCAATCCAGACATTGAGCTCCTTGGCTTAACGACGATCGGCGGCAACCACACCATCGATAAAGTCACCCACAACGCACTCCAGGTACTGACCATCGCCGGGGCCACCAACGTGCCGGTCTACCGCGGTGCGACGCGCCCGCTTATCAACGAGGTGGTCACCGCCGAGGACATCCACGGCGACACCGGCATGGAAATCCACGGCTACGACCTGCCCGAACCAGAGGTTGGGGTGGAAGATGAGCATGCGGTGCGGTGGATCGTCGATACGCTGATGCGCGAAGAACCCGGCACCGTGACGCTGGTGCCCACCGGGCCGCTGACCAACATCGCGCTGGCCATGCGCATGGAGCCGCGGATCGTCTCGCGCGTGCGCGAAGTCGTGCTCATGGGCGGGGCGTACGGCACCGGTAACTGGACCGCGTCCGCCGAGTTCAACACGTGGGTGGACCCGGAGGCCGCCGCGATCGTCTTCGGCGAAGACTGGCCCGTGGTCATGGTCGGCCTGGACCTCACCCACCAGGCGCTTGCCACGCCTGCTGTCGAGTCCCGGTTTGCCTCCTTGGGCACCTCCGCCGGCGACTTCTGCGTCGGACTCATCGACGCCTTCCGCCGCAACTACAAAGACGCCCAAGGCTTCGACAACCCACCAGTTCACGACCCCTGCGCCGTCGCCTACGTCATCGACCCCACCGTCGTCGAGACCGTGGCCGTGCCCCTGTCCGTGGAACTGTCGGGAGCGCTGACCCGCGGGCGGACCGTGGCGGACTTCCGCGTGCTGGACCCGTCCGACTGCAACACGTCCGTGGCCACGCGCCTGGACGTGGAGCGCTTCTGGGATCTCGTCGTCGACGCAGTCCAGCGCCTGGGGTAGGGGCGGGGCGCTTCGGGCGCAGGCCTGCCCCGTCTTCTCGGCCAAACGGCACATCTAAAACGGTACATTTCGCTGATTTTGGGCGAGATGCGCCGTGTTGGATGTGCCGTTTAGCTTTGCGACGCCACCTTCCCGACCCCACCCAACACATGGTGAGAACGTAACGGTGAGGACGGCAAAATATCGGCATCTTCACCGTTGTATTCTCGCCATGTGTGTGTCCGAGCGTGTCTGGCGGTACCGGCAACCACGCCAAACCGGCGACACCTACGCACACGTCCCACACCGTCATCACCGGCGCCCGGGACCGAACGCCGGGAATTACAGGAGTAAACCACTACGATGACGCGCATGTACTTCGACAACGTGTTCACCGCCGTGGGGTTCTCGTTTGCCCTGATGGACCTTATTGGGGTGTTTTTGAATGCGCTGATGGGTGGGCTCGTCGCTAGGCGATTGCGCTTTGACGCCGTCGGTTTCATGCTGATTTCCATCATTTCGGGCATGGCGGGCGGCATGATCCGCGACGCCCTGATCGGTGCCACGCCCGCGTCGGCGTTGCAAAACCCCTGGTACATCGGCACGGCGTTGGTGGGGTCGCTGTTTGCGTTTCTGATCCCGCTGTCGGGTCTGACGTGGGAGTTGTTCCGTTTCCACGGCGACATGATCATCGTCGGTGTGTGGGCGGTAACGGGCACGGTGACGGCGATGCGCGCCGACATCACGTGGTTCGGCTGCATCCTCATGGGCGTGCTCACCGCGACCGGCGGCATGGTGATTCGCGAGATGATGATTGGCCAGATCCCGTCCATACTTATCGACCGCCAGTGGTACGTCGTGCCGGCGATTGTGGCGTCGATTAGCGTGCAACTGTTTTACGACCTCAACCTGCAATCCATCGGTCTCGCGGTGTCCGCCCTGATCGGTTTCGGCCTCGGCGTGGCGGCGTACTGGTTCGGCTGGCACGTGCCTGGCATCGAGGCGCTGGCGAACGTCGACGATTTCTTCACCCGCATCAAACACCGCGTCGGCGACCGCCTCCCACGCACCCCCAGCGCCCTGCGCCAACGTGCCGAGCGCGCGCAACGCCCCGGCATGCTCGTGCACGCGCCGACGCGCAAGGATATTCACGACATTCTGGGCAATCGTATCGACGACCGCCGCAACGTCACCCACGAAGAATTCCTCGACGCCCTCTACCGCGCCTACATCGACCCGACCGGGCCGGGAGGCGCTGGCGGTGCGGGCTCTGGTGTGGGCGGCGCGGGCGACCGCAAGAAGTAACCCACCCGTATGAAACCATAGGCAGGTGCTTCTCCTTGTTGCGCTCGCCGTCGGCGGGCTGATTCCAATTCAAACCGCGGCCAACTCGCGCCTGCGCCTGAGCGTGGGCAACTTCCCAGTTGTGTCGGCGCTGATTTCGTTTTCGGTGGCGTTGCTCGTCGCAATCCTGGCGACGACCATCCTGCAGGGCAACCCGTTGCCGCAGTTCGCGCCGGGCACGTCCGCGCCGTGGTGGACGTGGCTCGGCGGCGTGATGGGTGTCTGCTTCGTGCTGGGCAACATTCTGCTGTTCCCACGCCTTGGCGCGGTGCAGACGGTGGTGTTGCCGATCCTTGGGCAGGTGGTGATGGGCCTGCTCATCGACTGGTTTGGGTTGTTCGGAGCACCGCGTATCGACGTCACCCCGCCCCGCATCGCCGGCGCCATCGTCGTCTTCGCCGGCATCGTTGTGGTGTTGCGGGCGGGCAAGTCGGGGAAGGGTGCCGTTGCCGCGAAGGCAACCGGCGACGCCACCGGCCTCGAACTCTGGCTCTTCCGCGCGCTCGGCGTCCTGGTCGGCGTCGGCTCCGCAGTGCAGACGGCAGTGAACGGTTACTTAGGGACGATCGCCGGCTCCTCCCTCCACGCCGGCGAAATCAACCTGACCGTCGGCGTGGCACTGCTGCTCATCGCCGCGCTGGTCACCTCACCGAAGCAGTTCACCCGCAAGCCAACGCCGGGCCCCGCCTGGATGTGGCTCGGCGGCGTTGTCGGCGCGATCTTTGTGATCTCCGGCGCGACCCTCTCACCGATCCTCGGCACTGGCACGACCGTGATCGCCTTCAACGCCGGCACCATCGCCGCCGGACAGGCCCTCGAGGCCCGTGGTGCTTTTGGCGCCCGCAAGAACCCGCTCACCGCCACGCGTCTCGTCGGCCTGGTCGTGATCTTCCTTGGCGTCCTCGCCGTGCGGTTGCTGTAGGCAATCGGCGCCGCGGCGCGCGGACGGATTGCGCTCGAGGGGGGAGTAGCGCGAAAACGCAGCTTAGGGGCAAACCCGAACTCGTGGATCTGAGTTCGGGTTTGCCCCTAAGCTCATTTTGCGGCATATACAACCCCACACTCGGCGCTGAAAACCACGCCACTCAACCTCAACCAGAGGTCGAGTAAATAGGGGGATCAAGCAGCAGTTGAGGGTTGCTCGCGGGGCTCGTGTGACGCAAGATCGGTCGCGAGCCGAAAGGGCTCAAAGAGTAACCAGAGGCCGTTGGGGAAGACGAACCTCTCGTCTCGCACTCCGCCGCTCGGGCTAGTCACCCGGACACGGACAACCGTCCGTCGCGGCGTCCCGCTTAGTCACCGGGGCAGGAGTGCGCCAAGCAAGACATCGAGTGCTGCACGCAAAACAGCGGCACAGCACCGATGCTGAAAGCACAGAAGGGTCCCCACCAATGACGACAACACTGGCTGCGCCCCGCGCGTGCCGTCCGACACGCAATCGACTCACGTGGACGCTCCACATTGAGGGGATGTTGGGGCGGGTGCGTGGGGTCGTCGAGAAGCAAATGCTCTTATTGCCCGAGGGTGAGCCGGGCGAGGTCTGGTTCACGCGCTGGCAGCGGCGGCCGGATCGCACGTACTCGTGCAGCGAAACGATCCGCGCCACGGAGGCGGAGATTGAGCCGTTTCGGCGCGCGATTGAGCGGTTGGCGGCGGAGGAGAACTTCGTGGCGAGGCTGACGCAGCGCTCGTACCATGGGGCGCATGTCTACTAAATATCGAGTACAAAATCCGAAGAACAACGAGATTGTCGCAACGTACGATTTCATTAGCGACGACGCCCTCGACACCGCCCTGACCACCGCAAACGACACGTTTAAGCAGTGGCGCGAAAAGTCGTTTGAGGAGCGTGCGAAGGTGCTGCGGAAGGTCGCGAAGCTTTTCGACGACAAACGCGACGAACTCACCCGCATCATCGCCGAAGAGATGGGCAAGCCGGTCGACCAGGGCGACGGCGAGATCGACGACGTAGTCGAGATTTTCAATTACTACGCCGACAACGGCGCCGAGTTCGGGGCTGACGAGGAGATCCCGAACAAGCGTGGCGGCACGTCGATTATGCGCAAGATTCCGTTCGGCGTGATCCTGGGCATCATGCCGTGGAATTACCCGTACTACCAGGTCGCGCGCTTCGCCGCGCCCGCGCTGATGGCCGGCAACGTTGTGCTGGTCAAGCACGCAGAGATCTGCCCGCGTTCGGCGGAGGCGATCCAGAAGATTTTCGAGGAGGCCGGCGCGCCCAAGGGGCTGTTCACGAATCTGTACGCGAAGCACACGCAAATTTCGCGCATTATTAACGACGACCGCGTCCAAGGCGTTTCCCTCACTGGCTCCGAGCGCGCCGGGCGTGCCATCGCCTCCCAGGCCGGCCAGGCGCTGAAGAAGTGCGTGCTCGAGCTGGGCGGCACCGACGCCTACATCGTGCTCGACTCCACCGACGTCCCGGCCGCCGCGAAAACCGCCTGGAACAAGCGCATTTCCAACACCGGCCAGGCCTGCACCTCCAACAAGCGCATGATCGTGATGGAGGACATTTACGACGAATTCGTCGACGAACTGGTCAAACTCGCCTCCTCCTACACCGAAGGTGACCCGCTGAACCCGGAAGAGGGCAAGTTCTATCCGATGTCCTCTCGTGACGCTGCGGAAAACCTGGCCCAGCAGCTGAAGATCGCCGTTGAGGAAGGCGCGAAGATCCACGTCGGCGGCGAAGTCACCGGCAAGGGCGCCTACTTCACCCCGGCCGTGATCACCGACATCCCGGTCGGCTCCGACTCCTACTACGAGGAGTTCTTCGGCCCCGTCGCCGAGGTGTACAAGGTCTCCTCCGAGGAAGAGGCCATCGAGGTGGCTAACGACTCCCGCTACGGCCTTGGCGGTGCCGTGATGTCCGAGGACGTCGAGCGTGCCAAGCGTGTCGCCGACAAGGTGGACACCGGCATGATCCACGTCAACATCCCACAGGCCCGTGGCGCCGAGCTGCCGTTCGGTGGTGTGAAGGCCTCCGGCCTGGGCCGCGAACTGGGCCCACTGGGCATGGATGAGTTTGTGAACAAGCAGCGCTTCTACATCGCCGGCTCCGACTCGGCAGTGTAGGAGGACGCAGGCGCGAGGGCGTTCGGGGCGCTCGCTCGCGCCCACGCGCCACCCGATCGCGCCACCCGCGCCGCCCTAGTCCGCGTACTTCCCGTCGCCGAAGGGGTCGTGGATGCGATCCACCAGGTCCGCCACCGAGTCGAACACGGCGGTGGGGCGGTAGGGGTAGCGGGCGATCTCGGCGTCGTCGCTGATGCCGGAGCGCACGAGCACGGTGCGCATGCCGGCTTCGAGGCCGGATTTCACATCGGTGTCCATGCGGTCGCCGATCATGACCGTGTTTTCGGAGTGGGCGCCGATGTTGTTCAGCGCCGAGCGCATCATGACTGGGTTGGGTTTGCCCACGTAGTAGGGGTCCATGCCGGTCACGGCGGTGATCATGGCGGCGACGGAGCCGGTTGCTGGGACGACTCCGTTCGGGCCGGGGCCGGTCAGGTCGGGGTTCGTCGCGATGAAGCGGGAGCCGCGTCGGATGAGGTTCGAGGCGGTGGTGAGGGCTTCGAAGGAGTAGGTGCGGGTCTCGCCGAGCACGACGAAGTCGGGGTCCGCGTCGGTGAGAATCCAGCCGATTTCGTGCAGGGCCGTGGTCAGGCCGGCCTCGCCGATGACGTACGCGGAGGCCTCGCCGGCTTGCTGCGAGAGGAACTTCGCGGTTGCCGTCGCTGAGGTCCAGATGCGTTCCGGCTCGATGTCTAGGCCCATGCGCTGCAGTTTTGCGGAGAGGTCGCGTGGGGTTTGCATCGAGTTGTTGGTCAGCACCATGAACTCGATTTCCTCATCGCGCAGGGTGGAGATGAACTCCTTCGCGCCGGGAATGACGGAGCCCTCTTTGTGCAGCACGCCGTCCATGTCGGTCAGGTATGAAATCATTCGTGTTCCTCCAGGTAGTCGGCGAGTTCGCCGGCGGTGGGGTGGTCGGTGAGCACGGTGTCGTCGATACGCACGCCGAAGTTCTCTTCGATCCGCACGGCGAGTTCGATGCGGTCGAGGGAGGCGATCGCGGTGTCGTCGAAACGCGAGCTTTGCTTGACGACGACACCCGTCACCTCCTCAACCAATCCCGCGAGACGAGCAAACGTGTCCGCCGGGGTTTCCTCCTCGAGTTGGAGGCCACCGAGATCCAAGCGTTGCGAAAGTTCCATGCCGTTATGATAGGCCCATGCACCGCCTCGCAGTTCCGGCAGCAGCCGTTGTGATCACCAGCCTCGTCGCCCCCGTCGCCGGCGCCGCAACGATGGCGGAAACGTACAAGCCGTACTTCGCGCCGGAGACGTCGCACGTGTACGGCCCGCCGGGCGACTACTACACCAACCCCGTTTACCTGGAGTTGAAGGACGTGCCGGAGGGTGCGCGGTGGAGCCTGACCGGGGAGAACACGATCCGCCACCGTTTTCAGGTGGACAAGGTGGACGACAAACTTCGGGTCAACCTCAACCTGAATGGCGATACGCCGGTGCAGCGCGGCGAGAACACGCAGCAGATTCCGGTGCGGGTGCACTTTCCGGACAACTCGACGGACCTCTATTTCCCCGAGGTCACCTTAATCCCGGACCACGCGTTTCTGTACGATCCGGAATACGACTCCGCCGAGGCCGACCCCGGCCAAACCGTAACGCTCACCCCGACCAACGTCCGCCACCTGGACCTTCCTAACGACGCGACGTGGGAGGTCAAGGGCACCTACGACTCGGTTGACCAGAAGACCGGGGCGATTACCGTGACCCTGCCCAAGGACTCCTACGACAGCGCGAACCTTGACGTGACCGCCACGTTCGCCGACGGCTCGAAGCGTTCGACGACGGCGAGGGTGACGAATACGGGACGTGGGGTCGTCGAGAAGCAAACGCCCGCGCCTGCGCCTGCGGGATCGACACCGCTGCAAAAAGTCGCGCTGGTCTTCGGCATCCTCGCCGTCATCGTCGGCATCGGCTTCGCCGCCATGCCCTACCTGGGACAACTCGGATTATGATGCGCACCGGCACCCTTGACCGCGACGGCATCACCATCCACTACTACGACGTCGGCCCCCGCGACGCCGGCCTGACCGTCGTCTACGCACACGGCTTCAACATCGCCGCCGCCGAATACAAACTGCAGGTCGAAGCCATTGCCGGCGTGCGCCAAATCCTTGTCGACGTCCGCGGCCACGGCAAAACCGGCTACGCCGACCCCAGTCTGCTCACCATCGACGCCGCCGCCGACGACATCGCCGCCGTCCTACGCCACCTCGGTATCGACGACCCCCTCATCACCGTCGGGCACTCCCTCGGCGGACCGATCTCTCTGTCCCTGATGCGCCGCCACCGGTTCAACTGGGTCGGCTCCGTGCAAATCTCCAGCACCGTCGACCCCTTCACCGCCCGCGGCCTACCGCGCCTCCTCGGTGGGGGATTTGGCCGGTCCCTGGGGTGGTTTGTGGATAGGCTGCCGCACGCCGCCGAAGGCATCCGACGCCTGGTGACCGACATGATCGCCCCCATCCTCGCGCGCTGGTTCTACTTCCGGCCCGTGCCGTGGTCCCTGATCAAATTCCACGCCCGCATGATCAAAGCCACGCCGCTCGCCACCTATCGAGGCTTCTTCGACGACCTCCAAACCCACTCCGAACGCGGCGCCGCCGCCGTCCTGGCCACCATCCCCGGCTACATCCTCGTCGGCGACCGCGACAACGTCGCCCCCGTCAGCCAATCCGCCGAACTCGCCGCGATCTGGCCGGGCGCCTACTTCCAAATCTTGCCCGAGTCAGGGCACATGCCGCCTCTCGACGACCCCGACGCCGTCACCGCCGCCATCGAGCGCGTCATCGCCCTAGCGCGGGGGTAGGGCAGGCGCGACCGCGCCTGCGACAGCCACCAGCCGCCGAGGTTTCTGACACATTCCGGCAGAATCTGTCAGCGCCGGGAATCGTCGCAGGTCAGCGGGTTTTGAGGTGGGCGCCGATGTGAAGTCTGTCAGGAGCATCTGCTCCTGGCCAAAAAAATTCCCGGGTCCGCGCCGATTTGTGGAACTATTTTGGCTCCGCGCGGCTCACAAAATCGGCGACCTGGGGAAACGCAGCCGCGGAAAGTTCCAAAACCGAAGAAAGTTCCCGGCTGGGGAACTATTTTCGGAAAGGGTGGCAGGCGGAAAGACGAGCCACCTCACACAACGAAAACCGCCCCAGCCAATGAAAACAGGCCGGGGCGGTGGGGCCACAGAACTACTCTGCGGCGTTCTCCGGGCCCTCGTCGTCGGAGTCGAGGGTCGGCTTCGCGGCGGTCGGATCGTCGATCTTCAGATCCTTTGCAGCCTTCGCCACAACATCGCGATCGATCTTGCCTTCGTTGGCCAGGCCCATCAGGGCGGCGACGGCCATGGACTCGGCGTCGATGTTGAAGAAGCGGCGGGCGGCTTCGCGGGTGTCGGCGAAACCGAAGCCGTCGGCACCAAGCACGATGTACTGGCCCGGGACGTAGGCGCGAATCTGCTCCTGCAGGTCGGAAGCGAAATCGGAGGTCGCGATGTACGGGCCTTCGGTCTGCTTGAGCTGCTTGGTCGCAAATGCCTCTTCAACCTCTTCGCCCGGGTTGCGGAGCTGCTCGGCAGCCTTGCGCTGACCCTCACGGGCGAGTTCGGTCCAGGAGGTGACGGAGTAGATCGCGGCGCCGACGTTGTACTTCTCCTGCAGGATCTCCTGGGCGCGCAGTGCCTGCTGCATACCCACGCCGGAGGCGAGCAGGGAGACCTTGTGCTCGAGGTCCTTGCCTTCGTCGTAAAGGTAGATGCCCTTGTGCAGGCCCTCAACGTCGAGGTTGTCCGGGCGTGCCGGCTGGTGGTGCGGCTGGTTGTAGACGGTGATGTAGTACATCACGTCCTCGTCCTTGTCCGCGCCCTGGCCGTACATGCGCTCGATGCCCTTGGAGATGATGTACGGCATCTCGTAGGCGAACGCCGGGTCGTACGGGATGACGGCCGGGTTAGTGGATGCTAGGATCGGGGAGTGGCCGTCCATGTGCTGCAGGCCCTCTCCGAAGAGGGTGGTGCGGCCGGCGGTTGCGCCGACGATGAAGCCGCGGCCCATCTGGTCGCCGGCGGCCCAGAAGTTGTCGCCGGTGCGCTGGAAGCCGAACATCGAGTAGAAGATGTACATCGGGATCATCGGCTCGCCGTGGGTGGCGTACGACGTTGCTGCTGCGATGAAGGATGCGGAGGAGCCGTCCTCGTTGATGCCTTCGTGCAGGATCTGGCCATCGGTGGACTCGCGGTAGGACAGCTGCAGGTCGTGGTCGACCGGCACGTAGTTCTGGCCGTGCGGGTTGTAGATCTTCTGGGTCGGGAACCAGGAGTCGAGGCCGAAGGTACGGGCCTCGTCCGGGATGATCGGGACGATGCGCTTGCCGATCTCCTTGTCGCGCATGATCGCCTTGAACGTGCGCACGAGCGCCATGGTGGAGGCGACTTCCTGCTTGCCGGAGTCCTTGAACAGGGCCTTGAAGGTCTTTTCAAAGTCAGGCTGCTCGAGTGGGGTGTACTGCTCCCGACGCTCCGGCAGGTAGCCGCCGAGTTCCTCGCGGCGTGCCTTGAGGTACTTGATCTCCTCGGCGTCCTCGCCCGGGTGGTAGTACGGCGGCAGGTACGGATCCTTTTCCAGTTCTTCGTCGGAAATCGGGATCTGCTGCTTGTCGCGGAAGAGCTTCAGGTCTTCCAGGGCCAGCTTCTTCATCTGGTGGGTTGCGTTGCGGCCCTCGAAGTTGTGGCCGAGGCCGTAGCCCTTGACGGTGTGGGCGAGGATGACGGTCGGCTTGCCCTTGGTCTCCAAGGCGCGCTTGTAGGCGGCGTAGACCTTGCGGTAGTCGTGGCCGCCGCGGCGCAGGTTCCAGATCTCTTCGTCGGTCATGTCTTCGACGAGCTTCTTGGTGCGCTCGTCGCGGCCGAAGAAGTGTTCGCGGACGTAGGCGCCGTCGTTGGCCTTGAAGGTCTGGTAGTCGCCGTCCTTGGTGGTGTTCATGATGTGGACGAGTGCGCCGTCCTCGTCCTTCTCAAGTAGTTCGTCCCACTCGCGGCCCCAGACGACCTTGATGACGTTCCAGCCGGCACCGACGAAGAAGCTTTCCAGTTCTTGGATGATTTGGCCGTTGCCGCGCACTGGGCCGTCGAGACGCTGCAGGTTGCAGTTGATCACGAAGGTGAGGTTGTCCAGACCGTAGAGGGAAGCCATCTGGATGAGACCGCGGGATTCGGGCTCGTCCATTTCGCCGTCGCCAAGGAATGCCCAGACGTGCTGCTGGTCGGTGTCCTTGATGCCGCGGTCCTGCAGGTACTTGTTAAAGCGTGCCTGGTAGATGGCGTTCATTGGGCCAAGGCCCATGGACACGGTTGGGAACTCCCAGAAGCCCGGCATGCCGTGCGGGTGCGGGTAGGACGGCAGGCCGCCCTGCTCGCGGGAATGCTCCTGGCGGAAGCCGTCCAGGTCGTCTTCGGAGAGGCGGCCTTCGAGGAAGGCGCGGGCGTACATGCCTGGGGATGCGTGGCCCTGGAAGAAGATCTGGTCGCCGCCCTGTGGTGCGTCTTTGCCCTTGAAGAAGTGGTTGAAGCCAACTTCGTAGAGGGCTGCCGCGGAGGCGTAGGTGGAGATGTGGCCGCCAACGCCGATGCCGGGGCGCTGTGCGCGGTGCACCATGACGGCTGCGTTCCAGCGCATCCAGCGGCGGTAGCGCTTCTCAATTTGCTCGTCGCCAGGGAATTCCGGCTCGAGTTTGGTTGGGATGGTGTTCACCAGGTCCGTGGAGGACAGCGCCGGCAGTGGTACTCGCTTGGCGTTGGCGCGCTCAATGAGGCGAAGCATGAGGTAGCGGGCGCGCTCCGGGTCGGACTCCTCGAGCAGGCCGTCGAGGGAGTCCATCCACTCTTGGGTTTCCTCCGGGTCCGCGTCATGCAGGTAGGAAGCTACGCCTTCGCGCAGCGACAGGATATTCGTATCGACGTCAGAAGCGTTCTTCACGCGACCATCGATCATCTCGGTGTCCTTTTCGGCCACTTCAACCTCCTGGGTTCATCGGGGCAATACACCGACAAGGATACGTTCTTTTGGTCGCTAGTTCTTACATCGGATGGCTTTTGGTGAGACTAATTGTTGGTTTGTCGCCATTGAGCACGGTGGGGCGGTATGCTGTCGTGCATTCGTACAACTACAACTGGAGGATTTAGACACTTGAGTGCCACAGGAGTGGACACCTACGCCGACCGTTTTGGGGTTGGCCCCGACCTTGTCGTTCAGGAGATCGGCTGGGGCGAGGATGCGGATTCGTCCATCTCGGAAGCCATCGAGGATGCCATCGGAGCAATGCTTCTTGACGACGACACCCTCGAGCCCTGCGACCTCGTCCTCCTTTGGTTCCGTGAAGGCGACGGTGACCTTGTCGATGAACTCGTCGACGCCACCCGCAACCTCGGTTCCGGCGGCCGTATCTGGCTGATGACTCCTGGTGCCGGCTTCCCAGGCGTTGTCGCCCCGGGCTTGATCGCAGAGTCTGCCCAGTTGGCCGGTCTGCTGCAGACCAAGGCCGACCGCTTCGGTGACTGGCAGGGCTCTTGCCTCGCCGCCTCGAAACGGTAGTTTTTGGCGCTTAGCCTGCAGGTTTTCCTTTTCCGGTCGTGCTTTGGTAGTGTTACCGGGTAGCGCGCCGTTAGCTCAGCTGGAAGAGCAACTGGTTTACACCCAGTAGGTCGGCGGTTCGAGCCCGTCATGGCGCACCAGGTCAAGGCCCCTCTTCGGAGGGGCCTTTTCGTAGCTTGGTGTGAGTCCGCAGGCTGGGGTTAAGGGGTTAAGGCTCAAAATGTGTGTCTGCTATCGGCGTGACATTCTCATTAATGCTCTGCCGTTCATTGGGCGAAAGAATATGTTACCGTCATCTCACAAGGTGTCTTAAGTGAGCAAGAGCTCGCAGGACATCTCGACAGAGCAAGCTCTCGCAGAATATTCCTAGAAAGAGGTTAGGAATGCGCCTACTCTTTAGAAGGGCATTGGCAGTTGCACTTTCGGTATCGGCGCTAGGAATCTCCTCCCCTACGACGGTAACGGCAAAGCCAATTGACGTCGCTGAGGCGCAGATGTTATTTGCCGAGGATTCGAACCTCACCGTGGCTGAAGAGGCATCTTTTAGGGCGATGGACAGGTATGTTGATTCTGAACATGCACGGTTTGATTATCGAGCAGCTCAGTCGGATCCAGACGTGGATTCTGGTGTACTGAATGAGTTCTCAGGAACTCTTCTTGCGCAAGGCTGGAATGTTGACGCGGACGAATCAGACCTAGCGATTCTTGAACGCGAAGCGGATGCTATCGAACCGGCTATTCAGTTTTACGATGCATGTCAAGGACGGAATGGGTTCCAAAAGCTACCACCCGGTGTCTTGCTAAATAGCTGCGCGGCATCTGCACTCCAGAATGCGTACGCCGCTGGCGCTGGTGTTGCCGCGTTAGCTGCGTTAATTACTGCAGAAACAGGTGTAGGCGGGGTTCTTGCTGGCGCTATTGCTGGAGTCTTAGCGGCGGAATCTGGCATTTTAGGCATCTGCGGTTCGTGGAATCGAGGAATTAGACTTTTCCCTGGTGGAATTTGTTGGTCACAGTAGGTATAAATGCGCTTGCTACGTGTTGTCATCGGTATCATTATCGCTATAGGTGTTATCCTGAGTATTATTCAGCTAGCACTTTCTGCGTGGTCTAATCCGATTTTGTCCGTAGGTCCCATTTTATCGATTACAGGTGCTCTAGCGGGCATTTTGTACGTAGTCTTGGTGAGATACCGTGAACGAGACAGAGACTAGTATATTCAAATTCTTGCTTCCTGCGTGAGCCGCTATTCTATAACTACTATTTGAGCGTTAAGGGTCAAAAAGGGTGTCTAGCTCGGCGTGTCGCGAGGGTTAGATGTGGCCTTTTTGGATGCCGATTGAGTGGGTGTAGTTGGTGTCGATAGCGCCCTCGTAGAAGGCTGGTCGTCGAAGTTTCGTGGTCGGCTTGGTTCTCGTTTCGGGTCAGGGTGGATACTTTGGCCAGTTAGTCCTGACCCCAGTTGGGCTGCCCAGCGATCTCAACGGGGTCGTCAGGCAGTTCCGTTTTTAGGTAGAGCCACCAATCCAACATGCGGCGTTGATGTTCCCGGATCTTCCCCGGTGGGTGCGGGCCAGCAGTTTCAACTGGGCGTTGATTCCGCCTTCCGGCTGTTTGGTGGCTTTGATCCGGCTGGCGTCGAGCACACCGTCGGGTGGGGCGAGGTAGACCAACAGTAAGTTGCCCCGCCATAGGTGGTTGAGGCTGTTGTAGGCCTTGCGGGTGCGTTCATGAGTCCATGACCAGGCGCGTTGCCGTGTCGCCGGGTCGGTTGTGAACGTTTTCTGGTTCATCCAGTCACGGTAGATAGTGCCGTATTCGTGCAGTTGCGCACCCCACGCGGCCGCCTCGTCAAGATCGGTGATCTTCGTGAGGTTGAGCGCGATCTGGTAAATCGCTCGTCCTGCATCGGTGCGGGGACGTGCGGTGGTGTGCCGGCGCACCACGCGTTGGGCGTGGACGAGGCAGCGCTGCACTTTCGTTGTGGGCCAGCATGCCTTGATTGCGCTGGCAGCGCCTTGGCCGCCGTCAATGACAGGGATCAGGGGCGCGGGGATACGTTCGAGCAGTCGTTGGTAGTCGCGGGTGGTTTCACGTGTGCACCAGTTGTGTCTGATCTGATGTAGGTGGTCCAGTTCGGC
>NZ_KV787058.1:0-992 GCF_001806995.1 Corynebacterium sp. HMSC11D10 | reverse complement strand
AATCAACCCGCCCGACAGGCCATGATCTGCCAGCCATAACAGCGCCTGAAACACCACCGGTGGAACACGCACGCGATACCCGCGGCGCATATCTGGGTGGGTCTGCCCAGTTCAGTATGGAAAACCTCACGAAGAAAGGACCCCTACAGTCATGACACAGCCACAACCAGCATCAGCATCAGCGCGCTTTCTTGATGAATCGATCCTGCCTGTCTTTACCGATCTACGTATGACGGCTTTTGGCCGAACCGTGATTGATATTGCAGCAGATCCTGTCTTCGACTCGTGGAGCTTTTCTGACAAAGTGCTCTACGCGCTCGATAAAGAAGTCGCGGCCAAGCGTGAACGACGAGTCAACAAATTACTCAAAGCATCCCGATCGCCAAATCTCGATGCGTGTATCGAAGACATCACCTACGCACCCGGCCGCAACCTCAACAAAGAGCAAATCACCAGACTCGCTCACTGCCAATGGTGTCAAAAAGCGCAAAGCATTGTCATCCTCGGCAAATCATCCGTCGGCAAAACATACCTGGCCCAAGCACTCCTTACCGCTGCGTGCAGAAACGACTACTCTGCCCGTTTCTTCCGCACAGACACCCTGGCCAACCAGCTAATGGTGCTACGCCATGATGACACAGCACGCATGGAGTTTCTTCAAGACTTACACCTGGCAGACGTACTCGTACTTGATGACTTCTTAACAACGCCGATTGATGCTGCCACAGCACACCAGCTGCTCAACATTCTTGCTGAGCGTGAACACCGGGGATCAACCATTGTCACCTCCCAGTTCACGCCCGATGAGTGGTACAAGTCCATCCCGGATGCTGTCATCGCCGAGTCGATACTGAATCGGCTTGTCGTTGGCGCTGAGATCATCACGCTGGAAGGCCCGAACATGCGCCTCGAAGCCAATACGCAGTAGCGGCTCATAGTCAACGCCCGGGTGTTACCCGATACTCACCCGGGCGTTACTGGATACTCACCAC
>NZ_KV787057.1:0-1054 GCF_001806995.1 Corynebacterium sp. HMSC11D10 | reverse complement strand
CCCATGCACAAACCACCGCCGCAGAATGCGGTTTCGACGCCACCGTCACCGCCGCTGCAGCACTTTTAGAAGCCAACGCTCAACCAACCGGACCGCATCTTGGCATCGCTGCACGATACAGCACCCCACCACCAACACAGCACACCAGAGCAAACCTGGCTACCTACGACCAACTCCTTGCCACCACAATCAACACCCCACAGCATGCGGAGGCGACCTAAAATGAGCGCTACAACCACCAAAAACCAAGTTGTCACACTCGGCCGCCAGCTCTATTTGACCACCGCTGTGTTACGCCAATGCGTTGAACACGCCACCCCACGCCAGTGCGACATCCTCATCGAATTGTTCGAAGCTGAACTTTCTTCCAGAGCAGCATCCAGAGCCCGCCGCCTCATGCACCGTGCGCGTGTGCCAGTACGCAAAACCCTCGACGGCTACGACTGGTCACCAGTGACCCTGCCCACGGACATCACCCGCGAACACCTCACCACGCTTGAGTTTCTCAACGGATGTGAAGACCTCGTCTTCTACGGGGACGTCGGCACCGGGAAAACACATCTCGCCATCGCGCTAGCCACCCAAACATGCCTTGCAGGCATCCCAGCAAGGTTTTTCACCGCCGCCGGCCTAGTCGACCACTTACGCAACGCTAAACAGGCAGGAAGACTCGACAAAGAACTCGCAGCACTCGGCAAAAACAAGCTCCTCGTCATCGACGAACTCGGCTACATCCCCATCGACACTGACGGTGCACGGTTACTTTTCCAAGCCATCGCCGACGCCTACGAACAACGCAGTCTGATCATCACCACCAACCTCGCGTTTTCCCAATGGGGCCAAGTCTTCGGCAACGATGACATGGCAGCGGCAGCCATCGACCGCATCGTCCACCACGGACGCATGATTACCTTCACCGGCCAGTCCTACCGCATGGCAAACGCCCTCATGAAATAACCCTCAAAACCCCAGCAACGCTCAAACGGCCCAAAACCGTGCCGAACTGGCCTAAAAATTCGAGCCGAAACGGCCTAAAACAACTTGACAAAACACA
>NZ_KV787056.1:64074-77028 GCF_001806995.1 Corynebacterium sp. HMSC11D10 | reverse complement strand
GCGAGACGTTCATCGCCGAAAACGGCGCGGTGGTGTGGCACGGCGGCGAGGTCGTCTCCACCACCGACCTGCCCCTGGATGCTGCCCGCAACCTCATCGCAGCGCTTCCCGACGCACCATTTCCCGCCCACACCGTCATCTGTGCACCAGAAGTGGCCACCACCCTCCCGCTGCCACCGGCCATCGACGCCGAGGTAGACAAGTACTACGCCTCCCGCACAACACTGGCGGCGCTCGGCGACCACCCCACCCCCGTGATCAAAATCGCCCTCTACGTCGAAACCGACGCCGAACGCGACGCCCTGCCCTGGGTCCGCAAACACGCCCCCGAGCTGCGCGCTGTAGTCAGCGGCAAACACTGGCTAGACATCATGCACCCAGACGCCGACAAAGGACAGGCACTCGAAGCGCTCGCCGACACGCTGGACATCCCCCTTGCACAGACCGCAGCATTCGGCGACTTCCTCAACGACTACGGCATGCTTCGCGCCGCCGGCTACGCCGTCGCCATGGAAAACGCACACCCCGACCTCAAAGCGATCGCGGACGAGGTGATTGGGTCAAATGGGGACGAGGCGGTCGTCGATAAGCTTGCGCAATGGCTGAAATGATCGACTTCACCCAACCCGCCGACATCGTCGCACCGCAGTTGCTGGGGTGCCTCATCACCCACAACGGGGTGACTGTGCGCCTGACCGAAGTCGAGGCATACCTCGGCGACGACGACCCCGCCGCCCACACCCACAACGGCAAAACCGCCCGCAACGCCGCCATGTTCGGCCCACCCGGCAGACTGTACGTCTACCTCTCCTACGGCATCCACCACAACAGCAACATCGTCTGCGCGCCCGAAGGCATCGGCCAAGGCTGCCTCATGCGCGGCGGCGAAATCATCACCGGCGAAGCACTCGCCCGCCAGCGACGCCAACGCCCCGACCGTGCCATAATCCCGTTTGAAAACCTCGCACGCGGACCAGGCAACCTCGGCCAAGCTCTCGGACTGGGGTTAGGCGACAACGGCACCCCGGTGGAGATCACCCCGCGCACGCAGGAGCCGGAGTGGGTCGCAGGACCCCGCATCGGGATCTCCAAAAACAAAGACGCCCCGTGGCGGTTCTGGATCCCCGGCGACAAGACCGTATCCACACCACGCGGGCGCCCGAAGCGGATCAACCTTTTGGGTGATTGATTGAAGGTTAGGCTTACCTATATCCTCAATCTGTAACTAAGGGTAACCTACCCTTCATTCCTAGATTGGAGAAGCAGATGACCATGGCCGCCCCCACTGACCAGCGACTGTCGGCCGCACTCAAAGACCAGACCGCCACTGCGCACTCCAGCGCCGAGAATTCCCCCTTCATGTCGAGGCTTGGAAAAGGCGAGCTGGACCGGGCGGCCGTAGCAGAGCTGACAGTGCAGTACTTCCACATCTATTCGGCACTCGAAGATGCGGTGCGCCGCGCCGCTTCCCACCCCGCGGTGGCGCAGATCGCCGACGAGCGCCTCGAGCGCGTGCCCGCCCTCGAAGCCGATCTCACCGCCATGCTCGGCGCCGGCTGGAAGGAAACCACCGCCCCACTCGATGCCACGAGGCGCTACGTTGCCGAACTCGAGGCGCTCACCCCGGACTCTGGCCCGGAGGTCATCGCCCACCACTACGTGCGCTACCTCGGCGACATTGCCGGCGGACAGGTGCTCGCACGCGTGTTCCAGAATGCGTACGCGCTGCCCGACGAGGCATTGCACTTCTACAACTTCTCTGCGGTAGGCAAGATCCCGCACTACCGCGCGCACTACAAGGCAGCGCTCGACGCGATGCAGCTTGACGACGAAGAGCGCGCACGAATCATCTCCACCGCCCAGCACGTTTTCGACCTGAACCAGGCGGTGTTCCAGGACCTTTCGGCCCACGCCGGCTAGGCCGGGCGCGCTAACGCCTGTCGACGTAGGCGATCGCACCCCAGATCGCCCCAGCCGCCACGAGCGCAGTGAGCACTCCGCCAGTGAGCGTGAACTGCGCTGGCACCAGAAACAGCACGAGCACCGCCAAGCAAACGATCAAACCCCAAGCCACCGCGAGGACGATCCCCGCGCGTTTGCCCAGTCGAGCACCGGCATCGCGGCCCTTGTGCGAGGGCAGTGACGACAGCCCGAGAACCGCGGCCACCAACGCCACGCTCGCAGGGAACGCCCCCCAGATGTTTCCGGTGCCGCCCCGAACGCGATCACACCTGTGATCAAGGCGATCAGGGCCCCTTAGTGCCAGGGTGGTTGTGAACAACGAACCGTAGGAGGTTTTGTTCATGACCGATTCTCAGTTGCCTCAGTCGGTGCCGTCGGTGTTGACGTCGCCATCGGCTGTTGAGGTCCCCGTGGCTGCCCGGAAGGTCAAGTCTCAGACGTCGCGTGAGGAGGTTGAGGAGATTTTGGCGATGCCGCCGCGTGTGCTGGCGGCGGGGGAAGTGCTCGATGAGGAGACGTTGGTATCGCTTGAGGCGGTGGCGTTCGTGTTTTCCCCGTTCCGCGAGACCGGTTCTGGCAGTTGGTTTCATCCAGCGCAGCAGCGGCAGATGATCACGATTTACAACCTGTTGCCCTATGGCACGAAGGGCCTGTGGTGTGCGCGGCAGGGGATCCAATACTTCAATCTCAAGCGTTGGGCCCGCGCATTGCAGAAATCGAAAACCACTGATGACGGCCTCGACGGTACCGAGCGTGCCAAACGCTTGGCGGATGCTGCCTATCTGGGAAAACCTAGTGCGGAATACATCCGTGAGGTGGTCGTCGAGTACGGGTTAGTACCGCATGGCCAGAAAGAAGCTTGGTTGGTTGCGCATGGACTTGCTGCCCATACCGTGCGACGCTGGACAGCAATGGTGGCGGACGGTGATCTGCCAACACGCACAAGGCCAAGGGGGGTGGAGCGTTGACGATGGATGAATGCGCTGAAATTCAGCAGCTGCGCAAGGAAATCTCCGCGCTAACGCAGGATAAACGCAAGCTTGAACTCGACGCGAAACGTCGGGAAGAAGCAATGCAGAGTGCCCTGGATAAGGCGACGGAAAGGGCAGAGCGGGCTGAGTTGGCCACTGATGTGTTGGGAAAAGCTGTAACGTCCATGCCAGGAGCACCTGGCGTGGACTCAGACGCGGAGGAAAAGTCCTCACCGGCGCCCAACAACGCCTCTACGAGCAAGGACGCCAAGCGGAAGAAACGCTGATCAATCAGCTTGTTTCCGTCGGTTACTCCAAAACGAAGGCGATGGGAATTATCGGTGTGTCGCGCAGCCGGGTCTTCTACGAAACTCATCCGCGCCCGCGCACCGACAACCCGATCCCGTATCACCAACGCCGGATCAGCCGGCTGCCGGATGCCACTGTCAAACGCATCGTAGAAATGCTGGACGACAATCCGCATTGCGGGGTGGACCAGGTGTTTTACGCCACGTTGAACAACGGGATCTATCTGGCGAGTCTGCGCAGCTTTTACCGGGTGGCCAAAGCGCACGGCAAACTGTTGCACCAACGCCACAACACCAAAGCCAGACAAGCCAAACGCCGCCACGACGCCGCGCCGCCGCATGTGCACGCCACCGCCCCCGGACAAGTGTTGTGCTGGGATATTACGTTTTTGCCTGGCCGGTGCTACGGGCAAACCTTCGCGTTGCACATGGTGATCGATCTGTACTCGCGTGCCATCGTCGGGTTCGTCGTCGCAGAACGAGAAAACAGCTAACTTGCAGCAGCGATGTTCGCCGACATCTTCACTCGTTTTCCTGATGTGCACACCGTGCACTCCGACAACGGTGCTGCGATGACCAGCAAACGACTCGGTAAACTCTTCGCCGAACATGGTGTGGCCCGCTCGTTGAACCGGCCGCATACCAGCAACGACAACCCACACGCCGAGTCGGTGTTTCACACCCTCAAGACCAGGACGTACTATCCGAAAACCTTTACCACGCTGGGTGAAGCAGACGCCTAGGTCAGCGCTTGGGCGCCGGTCTATAACACCACCCCACACAGCGGGATCAACTACTACCCACCACAAGCAGTCCTCGACGGTACCTGGATAAACCTGCAACGCAAGCGAGAAGAAGGGATGCGAACCGCACTGAGCGAAGGCGCCATCGCACAACTACCGGACACCAAAGCTGGCACAGACCTTCCGGCAGAAGTCAGCATCATCCGTACCACCACCCAAACCGCCCAAACCCCACACCCCATCACGATCTAACACCCAGACCCGTTCACAACCACTTGACACAAAGCGCGACATTCAGCTCGCGCACGGAGTGGTCGAGGTGGCGGGCAAGGATGCGTCGGAAAGCACAGCCTCCGAACTCGCGCGCACGCGCGCTGTCATGCTCCAAGACGTCAGCGTGGCGTTTTCCTTCCTCGTGCGCGATGTCGTCGAAATGGGCCGCCACCCCTGGGGCCGTGGGCCGGACGATGCGGCGATCGTGGATGCGGCGCTCGACGCGACGGGGATCACCCACCTACAGGACCGCGAGATTGTGACGCTGTCCGGCGGAGAGCGAGCCCGCGCAGCCTTCGCGCGGGTGCTCACGCAGCAAACGCAGGTCGTGCTTCTCGACGAACCCACGGCCGCCATGGATGTCCACTTCCAAGAACAAACGATGGGAGCCGTTCGCGCGCTTGCCCGCCACGGCGTGACAGTCATCGTCGTGTTGCACGATCTGCAGCTCGCGGCGCGATATTGCGACCGCGTCGTGTGTCTTAAGGCGGGCGAGGTAACAGCGGCAGGCTCCGTTGACGAGGTGTACGACGACGCGATTCTCAGCTCCGTCTACGACTGGCCCATCACTGTGCTACGGAGCGGCGGGCGGATCTTTGTGGCGCCCGACGAGGCGAGCGAACCAGCCTCCGGGCTCTGGTGTCCTACCCCGACTACCCCCAATCCATTGTAAAAGTTAGGCATACCTTGCTAAGGTAAGCCTGGCCTATTCAAATGGTGTAGCACCTACATCCGCCACACCAACTCACCGAAAGGCTTCATCAATGTCCCGCACCACCACCCTCGCGGCCATCACCGCCACGGCCATGATCTCGACTGCATTCGCCACCCCCGCTGCCTTCGCGGATGCGCCAACCATCGAGTCGGGAAATGCGCACTGGAACATCAAGGAATCGTTCCTGCGCTACGTGCAATCCCCGTTCGTCGCCAGCACCATCACAACCACGGAAGGCGCGGAGAAGGTGCTTCGCGACGGCAAGCTTGCTGACTTCGCACTTCCGGTCAATGCCGCCGACTCCGCCCTCGATGCCAACGGCAACGGCACCATTGACCTCGACGGCGCCATTTCGATCGAGGGCCACCACGGCGCTATGGACATCAAGATGTCCGACTTCAAGATTGTGGTCAACGGCACGAAAGGCGTCCTGCAGGCGGATTACGTGCGCAAGGGCGCAATGCCGGGCTCTGAGCCCACCACCGCCACCGGAGACGACAAGCCGATCGCAGAGTTCGAGGTCACAGATGCGCTGAAGCCCGGCAAGGACAACAAGTTGTCTGCGACGTTCACCCCGACCAAGCTGACCGAGTTCGGCGTCGACATCTTCGGCTCGAGCTACGAAGTCGGCAAGCCATTGGATGACTCGAAGGTCGACGTCGACCTCACATTCAAGGCACCGAAGGAGGAGATGAAGCCGGCTGACCCGAAGCCGACCGACCCGAAGCCGACCGATGAGGACGGCTCGAGCACCGGCGCAATCGTCGGCATTGTCATGGCGGTCATCGCAGTGCTGGGTGGCCTGGGCTTTGCGGCGACTCAGCCTTCGGTCCAGAAGCTGATTAACCAGTTCATGGGCAAGTAGCGTCCATGTGCAAGGCGCGATTGTCCACCGCGGTGGCGGTGGCGCTATTGCTTTGTCCTCCTGCCGTCGCTGAGAGCAAAACCGTGGAGAAAAGACACTCGCACGGAGATTTCATCGACGGAGGACGGCTCGCCGGCTACGCAAGTCACGCGGGCAATCGCACTGGCGATGGCTTTCACCGGTTTAGGGTTCGCGCTCGGCGCCCTCATACAGGGGGCCGCGTCAATCCTCGGCATCAAGCCTCCACAACTGCCCCAATTGGTGCGTTAAAACACTGTCCCCAGGGCCCGCCGTCCGGCGGGGCCCTCATTTGATTCGAAAAGGATTCGCCTCCATGCTCATCTCCCGAAACGCCGCTGCGGCGGGGTTCTCCGCGCTCTTGCTCACCACCGTGCTGGCAGTACCTGCCAGCGCGGCCGACAGCTCCTCGGCTGACCCCGACGAGGTCAGCGGCACATTTGTGTGGCCCATTTCCAGCGGTTTTCTACATCAGGCCGTCATCAAAGGCCAAGGTCGCGTGCTCACGGACGGGGGCGCGACGTGGAACCAGGAATCGCTTGAATTCTCCTTCCCGGTCACCTCCGCGACGCGGACCGGAAAGACGTGGACGTTCGCGCTCGACGGCTCAGCGCAGGTACAGGGATACAAGAATGCGGGTGGCTACGACGGCTGGGCCGTAGATGTGAAGTACTCGGACCTCAAGCTGAAGGTAGAGGGGGAAAACGCCACTTTGTACGGCGATTACCTCCTCGCCGGGGTCGCGAACAAGACGTACAAGCCAGTCGGTGCCAAGGGGGACGACGAGCCGCTGGTCACCTTCACACTCGGCAGCGAGATCACCCCGCCGAAACCAGTGGCAGAGCACAACCGGACAACAGTGTCGGATACCGGCATGGAGAAGTCCCTCAGGCACTACCCGAAGGGCACGTTGCTAAAAGACTCTGAAGTGGATCTCAACGTGACATTCGGGGCGACTGCTCTCAGCCCTGGGGCGATCGCGGGCATCGCCGTGGGCGTGCTCGCCGTACTTGGCGGTCTCGCCTACGCGTCAACCCTTGCCCCGGTCCGGGCGATCCTTGCGAAGTGGCTGCCCCGGTAGCTACTTCTTCTTCTTTTTCTTCTTGCCGCCCTTGCCCACTTTTCGCTTCTCCAACTTGGCGGCGACATCGGGCACGTAGCGGAACTCGTCGCGAGGCGGACGCTCATAGTCCGTGATCGCTGGGCGCTCCGGAATCTCTGGGAGGTCAGGCTCAATATGCTCATACGGAATCGTCGACAACAAGTGCGAAATGACATTGATGCGGGAGCGCTTCTTGTCTTCGCTCTCCACCGTGTACCACGGCGCCGCCGGAATATCCGTGTGGACAAACATCTCGTCCTTTGCGCGGGAGTATTCCTCCCACTTTGTGATGGACTCCAGATCCATCGGCGACAGTTTCCACTGACGCAACGGGTCCTCGCGACGCGACTGGAAGCGCTTGTACTGCTCCTCATCCGAAACGGAGAACCAGTACTTGCGCAGCATGATGCCGTCCTCAACCAGCAGGCGCTCAAAGATCGGCACCTGGTGCAGGAAGCGGCGGTACTCCTCAGAGGTGGCAAAGCCCATCACGCGCTCGACGCCGGCACGGTTGTACCAGGAACGGTCAAAGATGACGATCTCGCCTGCCGTCGGCAGCTTCTCCACATAGCGCTGGAAGTACCACTGACCCGCCTCGCGGTCCGTCGGCTTCGGCAGCGCCTCCACACGGCACTGACGCGGGTTGAGGTACTGGGTGATGCGCTTAATTGCGGAGCCCTTGCCCGCAGCGTCACGCCCCTCCATAATGATCACAACACGCTCGCCGTTTTCGACGACCCACTGCTGCATCGCAACCAACTCAGCCTGGAGGCGCAGCAACTCCTGCTCATAGGCATCACGGGACAACTTCGGCGGCTTTTTAGCTTGGCTCATAGGTATAACCGTACTCACAGACAAAAACGACACAACAATTATCTCGCGAGGGAAGACATTGTTGAACAATCTATGGGCTATACTTCTCCCGAAACCTTTTCAATACCGTACCGGGTCACTCAAAAAGTCCCGGTAACGCTGACCTAAACGGATGCCATGCTTGCACATAACGTTTCCGCCGAAGTTCGCAGAGCGATTTCGCGCGGTGAGTTTATCCCCGGACAGAAGCTCAACGAGGTGGCCCTCGCTGACCGCTTCGGGGTATCTCGCAATACGCTGCGCGAAGCCTTCGCAATGTTGACCGCTGAAGGCCTGGTCGAGCGCATCCCCAACCGCGGTGTGTTCCTCGCGACCCCAACAGCGGAATTCATCACCGACACCTTCCGCGCACGTGCAGCAATCGAACCTGCTGCACTGCTATGGGGTACCGACCTGGACGTCGACCGCCTCGAGGAGCTCAACGCCGAAGGCCGCACCGCAATTGAGGAACAGGACGACGACCTGTTCATCGCTGTGAACCAGGCATTCCACCACGTCGTACTGTCCTCGATGGGTTCAAAGACCCTCGGCGACACCATGGACCAGCTCGACGCCTTCCTCCGCCTGGCCACCCTCCCGATTCTGGAGAAGGATCCCTCATTCAACCGCCGTTTCATCGGCATTAATGAGCACATCGTGGAGCTGCTGCGTGCCGACGATCGCCAGGGCGCATCCGACTACCTCCAGCACCAACTGATTGAGCTAAGCACCGAAATCATCGAGATGATCGAGAAGATCAACAGCGGGCAGCTCATCTAGCCCCGCACCCCCCTTATGTTCGGGGTCACACTCGAACAGCGGTATAACTGGGGTCATGCATATAGACCTCAACGCCGACCTCGGTGAAACGACTGCGGGCAACCCGGTCGCAGACGATGCGGCGATGCTGCAGATGGTCTCCAGCGCAAACGTTGCGACCGGCTTCCACGCTGGAGACCCCCACTCCATAGCCGGAACGCTCAAAGACGCCGCAGCACATAACGTCACACTCGGCGCACACGTGGCCTACAACGACCCCGTCGGTTTCGGCCGCCGATTCATGGACTACACCCCGGCCGAACTCGCCGACGAAACCCTCTACCAAATCGGCGCCCTCGACGCGCTTGCCCGCGTCCACGGCATGCACGTGTGCTACGTCAAACCACACGGCGCGCTGTACAACACCATCGTCCACCACAAGGCCCACGCCAAAGCCGTCATCGACGGCATCAAAGCTTTCAGCCCCGACCTGGCCGTCATGCTGCTGCCAGGCGGTGTTGCCGTCGACATCGCAGAAAAAGCCGGCATGCGCGTCATCCGCGAAGCGTTCGCCGACCGCGGCTACAACCCCGACGGCACGCTGGTATCGCGCCGCGAACCCAACGCCGTCCTGCACGACCCAGCCGCCGTCGCCGAACGCGTCCTCCAGGTCGCCTCCACCGGCTCCGTCACCGCCATCGACGGCACCGAAGTCAAAGTGCAGGCCGAATCCGTCTGCGTCCACGGCGACTCCCCAGGCTCGGTCGAGCTGACACGCAGTGTCGTCGCCAAGCTTCGCGACGAAAACATCACGATCGCGAGCGTCCTATGACCCTCAGCATCAAACGGGTCGGCACCCGCGGCCTCATCGTCGACCTGCCCGACCTGGCCACGGTGATGAACTACTACGCCGCACTCACCGCAAGCCCGCTCGACCACCAAACCGACGTCGTTGCAGCCGCACGCACCGTACTGCTTACCTTCGACTCGCCCACCGCGACCACCAAGGCAATCGACACGCTGCAGACCTACAGTCCCGCAGCCGCAGAACACACCGAACCACGCGACATCGCCATCGACGTGCTCTACAACGGCGAAGACCTCGCCCCGCTGGCCGAATCGCTCGGCATGAGCACCCACGAACTCATCGACTGGCACACCTCCACCACCTGGGTCGCAGCCTTCGGCGGATTCGCCCCAGGCTTCACCTACTGCGTCCCCGAAGACGCCACCCGCGCCCTGAGCATCCCACGCCGCGACACCCCACGCACCGCCGTGCCCGCCGGCGCCGTGGCACTAGCAGGCGAATTCTCCGCCGTTTACCCACGCACCTCCCCCGGCGGCTGGCAGCTCATCGGCACCACCAACACTCCAATGTGGGACTCCACCGCCACCCCGCCCGCCCTCGTCGCCCCCGGCGACCGTGTGCACTACAGAGCAGTCGACGCACTTAACGACGACACCACCCTCGCCCGCCACCACCTCGCCACCCCACCACGCCGCCCCGTCTTCACACTCGACGACGCCGGACTCCAAACCCTCTACCAAGACCTCGGCCGCCAAGGCAACGGCAACCTCGGCGTAACCACCTCCGGCTCCGCCGACCGCGCCTCCGCACGCACCGCCAACGCAGCCGTAGGCAACAAACGAAACGCCACCCTGCTCGAAAGCATCGGCGGGCTCACCATGACCGCACTGACCGAAACCGTCATCTGCGTCACCGGTGCCGACACGGACGTCACCGTCGGCGGCAGGCCAGTACTGCTGGCAACGCCGACGATTGTCCCGGCGGGTGCGGAGGTCGTCGTCAAGCAAGCGCGCCTCGGGTTCCGCACCTACATCGCCGTACGTGGCGGACTCATCGCCGACACCGAACTCAACTCCGCCGCAACCGACATGCTCTCCGGCCTCGGACCCAAACCACTCCAAAGCGGCGACCAAATCGCCATGTCCCTAGCCAAACCACAATCCGCCAACTCACTACTCACCAACCCCCTGCGTGTCGAACGCGACGGAGCAGACGTCGTCGGGACCGTACGCTGCGTCCTCGGCCCCCGCGACGACTGGTTCAGCAACGACGCCGTCGAACGCTTCTTCAACACCACATTCACCGTCACCGCCGACTCCAACCGCGTCGGCCTCCGACTCGAATCCGACGTCCCCCTCACACGCGAACGCGAAGGCGAACTCCCCAGCGAAGGCATGGTCGCAGGCTCCATCCAAATCCCACCCTCCGGCCAACCCGTCTTGTTCCTCCGCGACCACGCCGTCACCGGCGGATACCCCGTCATGGCAACCGTGATCAACGAAGACGTCGACATCGCCGCCCAACTCCCACCCGGCGCCAAACTCCGCTTCGAACGCTTTTCCCTCTAACGCACTTACGCCCCAGTTAGGACCCTGTAATGACTCTAAACGCAGTACTCATCGCCAACCGCGGCGAAATCGCCGTACGCATCGCACGCACCGCACGCGACCTCGGCATCCGCTCCATCGCCGTCTACTCCGAACCCGACACCGGGGCACTCCACACCCAAGTCGCCGACGAGGCCTACCTCCTCCCCGGCAAAACCTCCGCCGAGACCTACATGAACATCCCGGCGCTCATCGAAATCGCCCACCGCGCCGGCGCCGACTGCCTCCACCCCGGATACGGATTCCTCTCCGAAAACGCCGACTTCGCCCGCACCGTCGAACAAGCCGGCCTCACATGGATCGGCCCATCCCCCGACGCCATCGAACTGCTCGGCGACAAACTCTCCGCCCGCGCGCTTGCCGTCGAAGCCAACGCCCCACTCGCACCCGGCACCGGCGAACCGCTCGAAACATGGGAGGAGGCGCGCGACTTCGCCGAAGAACACGGCATGCCAATCGCCATCAAGGCTGCATTCGGCGGCGGCGGCCGCGGCCTGAAAGTCGTCTTCGATGAAGCCGACATCGAAGAGGGCTTCGCCTCCGCCGGACGTGAGGCACGCGAAGCGTTCGGCCGCGGCGAATGCTACGTGGAAAAGTTCCTCACCCACCCACGCCACGTCGAAGCGCAAGTGCTTGCCGACGCCCACGGCAACGTCGCAGTCCTCGGCACCCGCGACTGCTCCACCCAGCGCCGCTTCCAAAAACTCATCGAAGAAGCCCCCGCGCCATTCCTGACCGACGAGCAACGCAACGCCATCGAAGAAGGCGCACGCGAGATCATCCGCAAGGCCAACTACCAGTCGGCTGGCACCGTCGAATACATCGTCTCCGAGGACGGCACCGTGTCGTTTCTGGAGGTCAACACGCGCGTGCAGGTCGAGCACCCCGTCACCGAGGCCGTCACGGGCGTGGACATCATCGCCGAGCAGTTCCGCATCGCCGACGGGCTTCCCCTCTCCTTCGTCGACGGGGACTCGGTCGACCCACAGATCAACGGCCACGCCTTCGAATTCCGCATCAACGCCGAGGACGTGACCAACGGCTTCGCGCCGTCGCCCGGGACCGTGACGCGTTTCGACGTCCCCACCGGCCCCGGCGTACGCGTCGACACCGGCGTACTCACCGGTGGGCAGATCCCGCCCTACTACGACTCACTCATGGGCAAACTCATCGTCTGGGGCCCCAACCGCGACACCGCCCTGCGGCGCGCCGAACAATCCCTGTCCGAGTTCACCATCGAAGGCGTGCGCACCGTCATCCCGTTCCACCGCGACATGGTCGTCGCCCCGGAACTGACCGGCGACACCCTGGACGTCTACACCGACTGGGTGGACCACAACTACTCGCCGTCGCAGCGCCACAACAACGTGGACATCGAGCACATTTACGACGAGCGCCGCAACGTGATCGTCGAAGTCGACGGCAAACTCCACACCATCGGCTTCCCCGTCGCCCTCCTCGGCACCGGCGAAGGAAACGCAGCCCCGGCCCAGGCTTCCACTCCGGCTGCTGATGCCGCAGGGGCCGTCACCACCAAGTACGAAGCCACCATCGTGGAGTGGCTCGTGGCTGACGGCGACGTTGTTGCCAAGGGCGACCCAATTGCCACGATCGAGGCCATGAAGATGGAATCCCAGATCAAGGCAACCCGCGACGGCCAGATTTCACTGGCGGCGCAGCAGGGTGAGCGAGTCAAGGCGAACGCCACGATCGCGACGATCTCCTAGCCGAAGAGTTGGTCCATTGCTCCGCGGTTGGTGTTTTTCACCGGGTAGCCGCGGGGCGAAATCCATACCGGGGCACCCCGCACCATGACGATCCGGCCCCGTTTCTTACGCCACGGGTCATCATCATTGACCCGATTGTGATAGCGACACAACGGCGCCAGGTTGCCAATGTTGGTCTCCCCACCATGCCGCCAGGCCTCCACGTGGTGTAACTCGCAGTTGTCTGCTCCGTGACGACAGCCAG
>NZ_KV787056.1:0-64054 GCF_001806995.1 Corynebacterium sp. HMSC11D10 | reverse complement strand
CCGCACCGGTCATGGTGGTGCCATCGGTCATGGCGAGTAGAACGTCATCGCCGTTGCCATCCATGATGCGCAGATAATCCGGCAACGGTACTAACACCGTCGGACGCGGCGCTGCCGTGGCAACCTTGCCGTCGCCGAAGAAAATCCCAATCAAGTTCTCGGCAATCTGGGGTGCAGCCGGACGATCAGGGTCAATGCCTAACCGCCCGGTGTGCTCCATATCGGAGATCTCACGCTCGTCATAGGTTAAATGCAGGGTGCGCTTGCCGTTTCGTGACGGCCCAAACTTCGCCGCATCCACCGCAGGCTTCGTATCCGCCGGCACCAACGTGCGTGCCGCTGCCTCAATCGCCCGGTAGCCACCCTCGACTTCAAGCAAAGCCAGGCGCAGCGCCCACCGCTGGGACGCATCCTTCACCGAAGCAATACGCCGCTCGATCAGTACTAACTCGTCGAGGGAGAAACCGCGCGCCAAAGAACTTGCTGTCTTTTGCTTGCGCGTGAACTTCGTACGCCCGAAGTAGACATCCCGCAGCCGCGACCAGGCACGCGCACGATCGGGTGCGAAGCCCGAGGCGAGTGCAACATCGAGGTCGAAGTCAGCCAGCGTCTCCAACGCTGCAGCCGACATCGCCTGCACTAACACCTCGAACGAATTCATACCCAAAACGCTAAACCAAAACCGCAAACCAGCGTTTCGAGCCTGTGAAATTTACGCAGATGCCCCTGTGGATAACCCCTAAGGCACCTGGTAGGCGAGGTCGCGGGCGTCGGTGACGAGCATTTTGCCCGGCGCGTGACAGATCGCCAGATCGGGCTTCGACGACATCACAATCGACTGCGGCGTAACCCCACACGCCCAGAACACCGGCACCGTGCCCGCGGGGATGTCCACGGCGGAGCCGAAGTCGGGCGTATCAAGGTCGTCGATACCGATCGCGGCCGGATCCCCCACGTGCACGGGGGCACCGTGCACGGCTGGGTAGCGCGACGTGATCCGTACCGCATCGGAAACCTGCGACGCCGGAATCGGCCGCATGGAGACGACCATCTTGCCGGAGAACACGCCGGCTGGCTCGCAGTCGATGTTGGTCATATACATCGGCACGTTGCGCCCCTGCTCGATGTGCGCCACGGGCACCCCGTTGTCCAGCAGGGCCGCCTCGAAGGTGAACGAGCAGCCGATAAGGAACGCGACGGTGTTGTCGGTCCAGTATTCGGTGGCGTTGAGGGGCTCGTCGATAAGCGAGCCGTCCTTGAACACGCGGTAGGCGGGAATGTCGGTGCGAATATCGCCACCCGCGAGTAGCGACGACTCCACCTGCCCCGGCTCCAACACCCCCAGGATCGGACACGGCTTCGGGTTGCGCTGCGCGAACAGCAAGAAATCGAATGCGTACTTCTTATCCAGCGCGATCAGGTTGGCTTGGGCGTAACCAGCGGAAAAGCCCGCCGTCGTCGGCACATCGGTGGTGCGGAACAACGCGCGGGCTTGCGCTGGGGTCATAGAGGCAGGCTGCATGCCCTTCAGACTACGCCCACAGTGTGGGCAAGGTGCTGATGGAGCTCCAACCCATCCAAGCGCAACCGACAAGCGTGATGGCGCCAAGGACCAGCATCCACATCGGCGGCTTGTAGCCACGCAGCAGGTCCTTGCGGAAGAAACCGACGTAGAGGACGACGGCGAAACCGATCGGCAGGATCAGACCGTTGAAGGCGCCTGCGAAGATGAGGAGCTTCTGCGGTGCAGAGCCAACGAACAGGTAGATGACCGTGGAGATGACGATGAAGCCGACGGTGAGCCAGCCGCGCTTCTTCGGGTCGAAGCCCTGCTTGGTCAAAAACGAGATCGAGGTGAACGACGCGCCGATGACCGAGGACAGGCCCGCAGCCCACAGGACGAGGCCGAACATGCGACGGCCGATGTCGCCTGCGGCTTGGTAGAAGACGTCTGCGGCGGTGTTGTCCTTGGACAGTGCAACGCCCGTTGCGACGACACCCAGCACCGCGAGGAACAGCAGCACGCGCATGATGCCGGTGACGATGATGCCGGTGACCGAGGAGCGGGAGATGTAGTCGAGGTTTTCGGGGCCGGTGTGGCCGGCGTCGATAATCCTGTGCACGCCGGCGAACACGATGTAGCCGCCGACAGAACCGCCGATGAGGGTGGTGATGACCTTGAAGTCCACGGCGTCCGGGGCGACGGATTGGCGCATCGCCTCAGCCACTGGCGGGTTTGAGGAGATGGCGACGTAGAGCATGAGCAGGATCATCAGCGCGCCGAGGATGCCGACGAGGACGTCGAGTGCGGCACCCGCACGCTTCCAAAGGAACACGCAGATGGCGATGATGGCAGAGATGGCACCGCCGATTTTCGGGTCGACGGCGCCACCGGTGAGCGCTTGGACGCCAAGGCCGGTGCCGGCGATGTTGCCGATGTTAAAGACGAGTCCGCCGATGCCGACGAGGATGGCCAGGAACCAGCCGAGGCCAGGCAGTACGGCGTTGGCGAGCTCGCTGGCGCGCAGGCCGGAGACACCGAGGATGCGCCAGACGTTCAACTGGATGACGATGTCCACGATGATGGACAGCAGGATGGCAAACGCGAATGCCGCGCCCATCTGCACGGTGAATACGGAGGTTTGGGTGAGGAAGCCCGGCCCAATGGCGGAGGTGGCCATCAGGAAGATGGCGCCGACCATGGGGCCGATGCGTCGTGCCGCTGCTGGCGGCTTGGTGGGTACGTCGGCTGCGGTTGAGCCGCCGGTGTTGGGGTTTGGAGCGGTCACGGGGGCACTCCTTTCAATGACGGGAATGTGACGTGGGTGATATTAGGGCATAAAAGCGCCCTGGGTGACACCTCGTCACACATCGTCACACCCGGGTTACCCCTAGTCGACTTTGAATTCCGCCATCTTGTCCCATTCGGTTTTGCCTTCGATGAGGGTGTTAATGATGGTCGGGGTTTCCGCCAAGATGGTCGGGAAGAATTCCTGTGCTGCCTTGAAGTGGTCGGAGTTGACGTGGGCTTCGGCAGCGTGGTCGTGGAATGCTTCGATGAGCAGGTATTCGTTGGGGTTGTCTTCGTTGCGGTACCAGTCGAAGAAGATGTTGCCTTCTTCGGCCCGGGATGCGTCGGTGAATTCTTTGACCAGTTCGCGGAAGTTGTCGACGTGTTCGGGCAGGGGCTTGAATCGTACGTTGATCAGAATCATGCGCCCCACCCTATGCGGAGTTAGCTTTCAAGCTGCTCGCCGAGTTCGAGCCATTCCATTTCGAGTTCCTCGCGGGTGTCTTTGGCGGCGTTGAGTTCTTTGGTTTTGGCGCCGATGGCGTCGAAGTCGCCGGCTTGCGACAGGGCGGTGATCTCGGCTTCGAGTGCTTCTGCCCGCTCGCTTTCCTTCGCGATCTTGCGCTCCAGAGACTTCATCTGCTTTTGGATCTCGCGCTCTTCCTGCGAACTGAGACCCTTTTGCTTGTCGACGACGCCCTCGCCCCGCTCCCCCAAATCCAACGGTCCGGTCGCGGTGTCCTCGGCTGCCCTGCGGTCCAGGTACTGCTGGATGCCGCCGGGCAGATTGGTTAAGGTGCCGTCGCCGAACAGGGCGTAGGTGGTGTCCGCGATGCGTTCGATGAGGTAGCGGTCGTGGGAGATAACCACGAGCGTGCCGGGCCAGGAGTCGAGGAGGTTTTCTAGCTCTTGGAGGGTGTCGATGTCGAGATCGTTGGTGGGCTCGTCGAGAAGCAAGATGTTCGGCTCGGCCATGAGCACGCGCGTGAGTTGGAGGCGACGGCGTTCGCCGCCGGAGAGGTCGCGCACGGGGGTGCGTTGGCGTTTCGGGGAGAAGCCGAGACGTTCGGCGAGTTGGGAGGCGGACATTTCGCCTTTGCCGAAGGAGATGTAGGTGGCGACATCCTCGACGGCGTCGATGACGCGGCGTTCCGGGTCGAGGTCGTCGAGTTCTTGGCGCAGCCAGCCGATGCGTGCGGTTTGGCCTTCGATGCGTTTACCTGCGGCGAGTGGGTATTCGCCGGCAAGGGTGCGCAGCAGGGTGGTTTTGCCGGAGCCGTTCACGCCGACAAGGCCGATGCGCTCTCCGGGTGCGAGGCGCCAGGTGAGGTGGTCGACGAGTGTGCGGCCGTCGGGGGCGTCGATGCGTGCGTCTTCGAGTTCGATGACGACGCGGCCTTGGCGTTGCTTGGAAAACGCCATGAGTTCGACGGTGTCGCGCGGCGGCGGGACGTCTTTGATCAGGGCTTCTGCGGCTTCGATGCGGTAGCGCGGCTTCGAGGTACGGGCAGGTGCGCCGCGGCGCAGCCACGCGAGTTCCTTCCGCGCGAGGTTTTGGCGGCGCTGTTCGATGGCGTCGGCTTGGCGGGCACGTTCGGCGCGCGCGAAGGTCCAGTCGTTGTAGCCGCCTTCGTAGACATCGACGGTGCCGTCGTGGACTTCCCAGGTCAGGGTGGCCACGGTGTCGAGGAACCAGCGATCGTGCGTGACGACGACCACCGCCACCTTGCGCGACAACAAATGGTCAGCGAGCCACTGCACGCCTTCGACGTCGAGGTGGTTGGTTGGCTCGTCGAGCACGACCAGGTCGAGGTCCTGCACGAGTGCCGCGGCGAGGTTCACGCGGCGACGCTCGCCACCAGAGAGGTTGCCTACCGGGGTGTCCAGGCCGAGCTCGGCCACACCGGTGCCCTGGAGGACCTCGCGAACCTTGGCGTTCGAGGCCCACTCGTAGGTCTGCAGGCCGAGCGGTTCGACGACGGCTTGGCCGACGGTGAGGGTCTCGTCGAGGTCGAAACGCTGGGTGACCACTGCCATGCGCAGGCCCGAGTTGTGGGAGACGCGGCCCGCGTCCGGCTTCTCGATGCCGGTGAGCACTTCAAGCAGGGTGGTTTTGCCGCCGCCGTTGACGCCGACGATGCCGATGCGGTCGTTGGTTTGCACGCCGAGGGAGACACCGTCGAGCAGGGTTTTCAGCCCCCACGTTTTGGAGACGTTTTCAAGGTTGATCAGGTTAGCCATATCGGGTGCATAGTCTACGCACCCTGCCTAATCGGCGGTCTCGAGCACCGCGCCGTGGTCGGGTCCTTCGGCGACGAAGATCTCGTAGCCCTCGAATCGCTCCGCCAAGTGTTCGGCGACCCATTGGGCGTGCTCGAGGCTTTCGCACAGCACCGCGACCGTGGGCCCGGAGCCGGACACGATGGCGCGCAGGCCTGCTTCGTTGGCAGCGTCGATAAGCCGCTTGAGTTGCGGGCGCATCGACAGCGCTGCCGCGTCGAGGTCGTTGTGCAGCGCCTCTGCCACCCGCGCCGCGTCGCCCGAGGTCAACGCCTGGGACAGGCCTGCGGTGTTGAGGTGTGGGACGAGGGCTGGGTTGCCGTGACGCAGGTCGTCGAGAAGCGAAAATGCTCCGCCGGTGGAAATGCCCACCTTGGGGTTGACGAACACCCAGTTCAGACGGCCGCGCGACAGCATTTCGACGAGTTCATCTCCCCGGCCGGTGCCGAGTGCTGTGCCCCCCATGAGCGAAAATGGCACGTCAGCGCCGAGCGACGCTGCCAACTCGTGCAACGTCTCAGCCGTAAGCGGCTCGCCGTGATCAGCCACGAGCGCGTTCGCGGCGACCAGTGCAGCGGCAGCGTCGGCGGAACCGCCCGCCATCCCGCCGGCGACGAAGACGTGCTTGGCCACCTCGATGTGAACCTCCGGAAGGGCGATCCCGGCACGCTCAGCAACTGCGTTGACCGCACGCCACGCCAGGTTGGTTGGCCCGTCGATGCTTTCTTCCGGCTCGTCGACGTAAAACGTGGTCTGCATGGAGCGCACGATGGGGCCTTCAGTAACCGTGTCGGAGGCGACGAGCGTGACCACTTCGCGACGGTCCACGGCGTGGAAGACGGTGACTAGGTCGTGGTAGCCGTCGGCGCGGGCTTCCCCTACCCCGAGGTGGAGGTTGACCTTGCCTGGTGCGGAGGCGACGTACTTACGCATGGCCTAACTGTACAAAGTCGGCCACGGTAAGTTTTTCGCCACGCAGGCCTGGGTCGATTCCGGCTGCGCGCAGGGCCGCTTCGGCGTTCGCGGGCGAGCCGTAGATTCCTGCGAGTGTGGAGCGAAGCGTCTTGCGGCGTTGCGCGAAGGCGGCGTCCACGATCGGGAAGACGCGCTCGCGGAGTTCGCGCGGGTTGTCGTCGTTGACGTCGATGCGCACAAGCCCCGATTCGATGTTCGGCGCGGGCCAGAAGACGTGCTTGCCAATAGTGCCGGCGCGCGAGACGTCCCCGTAGAACGCAGCTTTGACACTCGGCACGCCGTAGATCTTGGAGCCTGGCACGGCAGCGAGGCGGTCGGCGACTTCCTTTTGCACCATGACCAGCACGCGCCTGATCGTGGGGAACTCCTCCAGCAGGTGCAACAGCACTGGCACGGAGACGTTGTACGGCAGGTTGGCTACCAGCGCTGTTGGCTCGACGTCGAGGTCGTCGCGGCGCGCCTTCAGCGCGTCGGTGGTGATCACGGTGAGGCGTTCGGCGTACTCGGGCGCACGCGCCTGAACGGTTGCAGGCAGACGCCCGGCGAGACGTGGGTCGATCTCAAGCGCGACGACCCGCGAGACCGTATCGACGAGCCCAAGCGTTAGCGACCCCAACCCCGGGCCAACCTCCACAACGACGTCGTCAGGCGAAAGCTCTGCGGCACCGACGATCATGCGCACGGTGTTCGGGTCGTGCAGAAAGTTCTGCCCCAGTTTCTTGGTAGGCGTGACGTCGAGTTCTGCCGCGAGTTCGCGGATCTCGGCCGGGCCGAGCAGCTGCGAGCCCGCCATTTAGCGCAGGCCCAGACGGGCGGTGCAGGCAGGCCACGCGCCCCAGCCCTGGGCGGCCTGGGTGCGCTCGGCGATGGCGATCTGCTGTTCGCGGGTGGCCAGGTCGGCGGTCGGCGCGAAGGCGGTGCCGCCGTAGGCGGCCCAGGTGCCTGGGTTGAACTGCAGGCCACCGTGGTAGCCGTTGCCGGTGTTGATGGACCAGTTGCCGCCGGATTCGCAGGCTGCGATCGCGTCCCAGACGGAACCGTTAGCCACGGCAGGGGCTGCCGCGCCGGTGTTACCCGTCTGCTTGGTGCCACGCGCGATGACGGCGGGCTTGCCCTTCTTGGTTTCCTTCTCCTCGGCAACGCCTTCGGATTCGACAACACCGTTGACGGTCACGGTGCGGTGGATGATCTGCTTTTCGCCCTGCACGCCTTCTTCGCGGACTTCTTCGGTGCCTTCGTCGAGGGTGTCGTCGTCAATGTATTCGGCGGGTTCTTCCACCGCGACGGTCTCTGGGCGGTCGATGGTGTTGACGCGGTCGAGGACGATTTCCATGCCCGGCACGATCGCGTCGGCGAGCGCATGGTTCAAACGGTCGTCGCTATCGAAGGTGACGCCACGCGCCGACAGCAGGTCGCCGACGGTTTTGGCTGCGGCGGAAACGTAGGTGAGGTTACCGCCGTCGCGAAGTGCCACGATCTTCGGTGTGGTCACGTCCACGTTGAGGCCTTCGGTGACCGTCTCGTCGCGGTCGATGTCCACGCCCGCGGCGGAGGTAACGCCGGCTTCCTCGAGCAGTTCGCCGACGGTGCTGGCGGTCGAGGTGATCTGCTGGGCAACACCGTCGACGACAACGGCGACCGGCTTGGCGGTGCGCACGGTGACGGTATCGCCGCGTGAGATCTTCTCCCCCGGCGCTGGGTAGACGAGGTCCTGCGGGTCAACGTCAACGCCCGCGGACTGCAGCACGCCTGCGACGTCGGCGGCGTAGGTGCGGACGTTGGTTTCCTCACCGTTGACATCCACGGTGATTTGCTTCTGGGAAGCCAGCGCGGTGCCCGCACCACCGACGAGCACGGCGCCGGCGACAGTGCCAACCGCGACGCGTTTCGCGGCGGAGTTCTTCGGGTTGATCCGCTTGATCTGACGAGACATTCGCGCTTCCTCCGAGGGGTTAACGTAAAGCAACTTCGGTAACAATACGGTAACGCCCGCCGGGACACAAGGACCGACGCGCACTAATGTTCCAGGTCACACCCCGTAGACGCGTGAAAACGTCTCACTGATATCACGTGCCACATCGGCCACATCCATGTTGCGGACTTCGGCCAACACCTTCGCGGTGTGGCCGATAAGCGATGGCTCGTTGCGCGCGCCGCGGAACGGCTCCGGCGTCATGTACGGCGCGTCGGTCTCCACCAACAACTGGCCGGCAGGCGCCAGGCGGGCGGCCTCGCGCAGTTCCTCGTTGCGCTTGAACGTGACGTTTCCCGCGAAGCTCAGTACGTAGCCACGCTCGATCGCCTCGCGTGCCACGTCCAGTGGCGAGGAGAAGCAGTGCAAGATGACGTGTTCGGGGCGTGGGGCGTCGTCGAGAATCCGCATGATCTCCGCATCACCCTCACGGTTGTGGATCATCAGCGCCTTGCCGGACTCGCAGGCCAGGTCGATGTGGAAGCGAAACGCCTCCTCCTGCACGTCCAGCGGCGCGGTGCGCTCCGCGTCGTGTTTGAGCCAGTACGTATCGATGCCGGTCTCCCCCACCGCCACGCAACGCGCGTCGGCGGCCATGGTCTGTAGGCGGGCACGCGCGTCGTCGTCAAGTTCATGCGCCCTGGTCGGATGGATCGCGCACGCGGCAAACACGCGCTCGTTGAGATGTGCGGCCTCAAGCGCAAGTTCCGCTTCGTCGAGGCCATCGCCGACGGTGCAGATGCGCTCGACCCCGGCGGCTACGGCACGCTGGACAAACGTGTCGATCTCTTCCGCGGTACGTGCGCCGCAGGACGCGAGGTGCGTGTGTGCATCGACGAGACCTGCGATCGGCTCGGCGGGCACGGGAGTGGGACGTGGCTTCTTTTTGCTCATACGATGCACCCTATGGCATTCAACGACATTGACTCAGCCACCCGCACCCAAATTGAGGCCGACCTGGCCGAGGCCGCCGGTCGCGGCATTAACGGCTCGCCCGCCGACATCGTTGCCTCATTCGAGGAAGAACTTGCCGATTACCTGGCACTTCCCCGCGATGTGCAGCGCGCGTTTCCCCGCGGCGACACCGCCCGCATCTACGGCACCGCCCTCGGCGAGGCGCTCGTGCGGGAGGGCTTTTCTTGGCAATTGCTTATCGACGACTACGGGACCGATCTTGTCGTCGTCAAGAATCCCGGCGGCGCGGACGAGAAGTACACCGCCCCGCTCGTCGTCGTGGACCAGCGCTTTGAAGACGAAGAACCCGGCAAACTCACCGGGTTCCTCAACCAGTTTCTCTAGGCCTACTTCTGCACCGGCGCCCACTCCGGGCCGGTCTCGCCAAGTTCAGCATCGAGCTTGGCAATCAGCGGCTGCGGCTTAGCCAACTCGGTGCCCGGGGTGACCTCCACGCGCTGCCACACGGCCTGCTGCTGGGTGTAGTCACCGGTGATGGTCAGGTACTTCTGCCCCTTCTCCGGAAGGCCGACGCCGACGAGGTCGAAGTCGGCGTCGTCGACAATCTCCTCGATGCGCGGCTCAGCAGCCCACACGCCGGTGCGGCCCAAGGTCTCGTGGACCTTCTGGGCGGTGTGCGGCAGGAACGGGGTGAGCATGGCGTTGCAATCGGACACCACCTGCAGCGCGGTCCACAGCACGGTGGCCAGACGCTCACGCTGGGACTCGTCCTTAGCCAGCTTCCACGGCTCCTGCTCGGCGATGTAGGCGTTCGCTTCACCAACGACGTGCATGATCTTGGTGATCGCGTTCTTGAACCGAGCCTCGCTTAGGTCCGCACCGGCGGTAGCAAAGGTTTCTTCCGCAAGGTTCAGGATGCGCTCATCGGACGCTTCCAGCGGGCCCGGCGCGGGCACCTGGCCGAAGTTCTTGTGCGCCATGGACACGGTGCGGTTGACCAGGTTGCCCCAGCCGTTGGCCAGCTCGTTGTTCACGCGACGGACGAACTCGTCCCAGGTGAAGTCGGTGTCATTGTTCTCCGGGCCTGCGACTGCGATGAAGTAGCGCAGCGGATCCGGGCCGAACTCCTTGAGGAAGTCCTTGACGTAAATGACCACGCCCTTCGACGAGGAGAACTTCGAGCCCGACATGGTGAGGAACTCAGAAGAGACAACCTCGGTGGGCAGGTTGAGCTCGCCAAGACTGTGTACCTCGCCGCCCTTGGAGCCCTGGCCCGCGTAGCCAAGCAGCTCCGCCGGCCAGATCTGGGAGTGGAAGGTGATGTTGTCCTTGCCCATGAAGTAGTAGCCCTCGGTGGCTGGGTCCTGCCAGAAGTCCTTCCAAGCTTCCGGCTTGCCAATGTTGTGGGCCCACTCGATGGAGGCAGACAAGTAACCGACGACGGCGTCGAACCAGACGTAGAGCTTCTTCGACGGGTTGTCCTGCCAGCCCTCTACTGGGATCGGGATGCCCCAGTCGATGTCACGGGTCATGGCGCGCGGGCGCATGTCCTCGAGCAGGTTCAGGGAGAACTTCAACACATTCGGGCGCCAGTCCTCGCGGGTGGACAGCCACGCCTCGAGTGCGTCGTGGAGCGACGGCAGGTCGAGCATGTAGTGCTCAGTCTCGACGAACTCCGGGGCCTCGCCATTGATCTTGGACACCGGGTTGATCAGGTCTGCCGGGTCCAGCTGGTTGCCGCAGGTGTCGCACTGGTCACCGCGGGCATCGGTTGCGCCACAGATTGGGCAGGTGCCCTCGATGTAGCGGTCCGGCAGTGTGCGGCCCGTCGACGGGGAGATCGCCCCCTTGGTGGTTTCCTTCACCATGTAGCCGTTAGCGTCCAACCCGCGGAACAGTTCTTGGACCACCGCGTAGTGGTTGCGGGTGGTGGTGCGGGTAAACAGGTCGTAGGATAGGCCAAGGCCTGCGAGGTCTTCGACGATCTGCTTGTTGTAGCGGTCCGCTAATTCCTTGACGCTGACGCCTTCCTTATCCGCCTGGACCAACAGCGGGGTGCCGTGTTCGTCGGTGCCGGAGACCATAAGCACGTTCTTGCCGGACATTCGCTGGTAGCGGGCGAAGACATCGGAGGGGACGCCGAAGCCGGCGACGTGTCCGATGTGGCGCGGGCCGTTTGCGTACGGCCAGGCCACACACACAAGAACGTTCTGGGTGGAATCAGCAGCAGTCATGGCTCCCAGCATAAGTTATGGCCCCGCTAAGCAATGAAACTGCTCCGCGGGGCCAGCAACGAAGGTGCGAAACGCTACGCGTTAGTTCTTCGCGCGCGGCTTCAGCATCTTCTTCATTTGCTCGCGACGTGCGTCGAGTTGCGCTTGGTCGCGGTGCATGCGGCGCTCGATAGCCAGCTGGCGGGCGAAGCGCTCGTGTTCCTTCTTATCCAGGTAAATGGTGTCGTTGGACATGTCCTTCACAATCGCGAACATGAGCGCGATAAGGATGAACAGGAACGGTGTTGCGGCCACGATGGTGACGGACTGCAGAGAGTTCAGCGCGTCAGCACCACCGGAGATCAGCAGGGTCAGACCGACGAATGCGGTAGCCACGCCCCACATAGCGGCCAGCCACGGCTTGGCTTCGGTCTTGCCGGACTGGGTCATGGACGCCATCACGGTCGAGGCCGAGTCTGCGGAGGTAATAAAGAAGGTACCCAGCAGCAACAGGGCGAACACGCCGACAACGTAGCCGCCCGGCAGGGCGTGCAGCAGGTTGAACAGCTGTTCCTCGTTGGAGCCGCCGCCGACGATGGACTGGCCATCCTGCTCCATCTTGATGGCGGTGCCGCCGAAGATGGCGAACCATACGGTGGACAGGCCAGCCGGGACGAGCAGGACGCCGAGGCAGAACTCGCGCACGGTGCGGCCGCGGGAGATGCGAGCCAGGAACGTACCGACGAACGGCGACCAGGAGATCCACCACGCCCAGTAGAAGATGGTCCAGCCGGAGAGGAAGTCACCAGCCTGGCCGTCGGAGCTCTCTGCGGTGCGGGCTGCCATTTCGAAGAAGTTCTGCAGGTAGTTACCAAATGCGGTCGGCAGCATGTTCAGCTGCGCAACGGTCGGGCCGAAGACAAAGACGAAGATCGCCAGGATCGCGGCGATGACCATGTTGGCGTTAGACAGCCACTGGATGCCCTTGGACACGCCCGACATTGCGGACAGCAGGAACGCCAGGGTCAACACGGAGACAATACCGATAGTCAGCTTGGTGGATGGGTTGTCCACGAAGCCGGACGCCTCCAGGCCGGAGCTGATCTGCAGCGCGCCAAGGCCCAGGGAGCAGGCGGTGCCGAAGATGGTGGCGAACACAGCGAACGCATCAATGAGACGACCGAGCCAGCCGTCAGCACCCTTCTGTCCGATCAGCGGGATGAAAGCGCTCGACAGCAGCTGCTTGCGGCCAAGGCGGAACGTCGAATACGCAATGGCCAGGCCGAGAATGGCGTACACAGCCCACGGGTGCAGCGTCCAGTGGAACATGGTCTGTGCCATGGCAGCGCCTACTTCACGTTCGTTGTGGCCGGGTACGCCGTCGAGGTACATCGCCAGTGGTTCTGCGGCGCCGTAGAACATCAGGCCGATGCCCATGCCGGCGGCGAACATCATGGCGATCCATGACGTGGTCTTAAATTCTGGTCGCTCGTCTGCGGTGCCGAGGCGAATGGTGCCGAAGTTCGACGCCGCAATCACGATGACAAAAATGACAAAAATGGTGCCGCCGAGGACGAATGCCCAGCCCAGGTTGTCAATCACCCAAGTGAAGGCGGCATCGGCGAAGTTGGAAAAGCTGTCGGGGGCAGCCAGGCCCCAGCCGACAATTGCCGCGACAATAATGGCCAACGGAATGACAATGCCCCAGTTCACTGGGGCATCTTCTGCATCCGCGGCACGCTCCATGCGCTCTTCCGGGTCGACGTAGTCCGTCGCAACGCCGTCGCGGTCGGCGTCGAGCAGCGCAGCAAGTTCGCTGGCTGCAGAAGTTTCTTGGGGTGCGTATTGATCAGTGCTCTGCGTCTCCGCATCGGGATCGTGTGGATCCCTTTGTGAGTCTCGCTGAGACATACGGTTACTCCTTTGAAGTTTTCAGGTGTTTAAAAGTGCCCAAGCAGGCTAACGTAAATAACACCTTTGTGCTAACCGAGTTGTCGCGAGAACTTACTCAACCGCGCGCAGCGAGCGCGGCATCATACAGGTCCCCTACTTTCACGCCGTGCGCTTTGGCGACCTGTTTCGCAGCGTCCTTCATACGCTCGCCCTTCTCGACGAGCTCAAGCACCTTCCCCACCAAATCTTCCGCTTCCGGCTGCTCAGGCTCCCCGCCTTCGATCACAAGCGTGATCTCCCCGCGTACGCCGTCTGCTGCCCATTCGGCAAGTTCTGCAAGAGTGCCGCGCTTGACCTCTTCATAGGTTTTGGTCAGTTCCCGGCACACCGCGGCGCGGCGTGTACCGCCGAGGACGTCGGCGGCGTCGTCAAGCAACTGCGCGATGCGGTGCGGGGATTCGAAGCAGCAGACGGCGCGACGCTCGTCGATAAGGGATTCCAGCCAGGCCCGACGCGCACCGGCCTTGCGGGGCACGAAGCCGTCGAAGATGAAGTGGCCGACGTTGAGCCCGGACAGCGCAAGTGCCGTGGTTACCGCAGACGGGCCCGGGATACAGGTCACGGGGATGCCGGCGTCGTGGGCGGCGGCGACGATCGAATGCCCTGGGTCGGAAACAATCGGCATGCCGGCATCCGTGACGACGAGGACGGTGCCGGTGCGGGCGGCGTCGAGAAGCTCACGCGAGCGCGCGTCCTCATTGTGGTCGAAGTTGGACACCACGCGCCCGGTGATCTCCACACCGAGTGCCGCAGCCAGCGCGCGGGTGCGACGCGTATCCTCCGCGGCGACGATATCGGCCTGACCAAGGGCCTGCACGAGCCGTGGAGAGGCGTCCCCGATGTTGCCCAGCGGTGTGGCGGCGAGCACCACTCCGGTAGCTGGGAACTGGGTTTCACGATCATGCTCGGCGGACATAAGCCTGAAGCATACGCGTCAGGCGCTAGTATCTTCGTCCGTGACCACTATCGCGAGCACTTCCAACGCCACCCCGGCGCCAGACGAACCAGGCGCGGCGCGCAAAGTCCGCCCGAGCCGACCGGCCCCCACCGCACCCGTATCGGTGCCGTGGACGCGCCGCGACACCATCGCCGCCAGCGTGATCGGTGTCCTCGCGCTGTTTACCAGGTTCCTGGGGCTGACCCAGCCAACCAGTTCCGGCACCCCGGTCTTCGACGAGAAGCACTACGTGCCGCAGGGCTGGGACATGGTGCGTAGCTCCTTTAACCCCGTGCTCGGCGGCATTGAGTCGAACCCGGGCTACGGTCTTGTCGTGCACCCGCCGCTGGGCAAGCAGCTGCTGGCGCTCGGCGAAACCATCTTCGGCTACACGCCTTTGGGTTGGCGCATCATCACCGCACTGTTTGGCACCGCGGTGATCGTGTTCGTGTTCCTCATCGCGCGCCGCGTGAGCCAGTCCACCTCTATCGGTGTGGTCGCGGGCATCATCGCACTTTTCGACGGCGTCCTGCTCGTCGCCGCCAAATTCGGCATGCTGGATATCTTCCAGGTCCTGTTTATCGTCATTGCCGCCTGGACGCTCGCCGGCGACATGCGCGAGGTACACCACCGCTGGCACGATGCCTGGCTGGCCGGCAAGTTGGACGGCACCGGCCCGTTCGGCCCACGGATGGGCTTCCGCTGGTGGCGCTTCGCCACCGGTGTCGCCCTTGGTCTTGCGCTGTCGGTGAAGTGGTCAGGCCTGTACTACATCATGTTCTTCGGCCTGTTGTCGTCGTTCTGGGACCTCTACCTGCGCCGCCGCTACGGCGTGGAAAAGCCGGTCGCTGGCACCTTGCTTCGCGACGTCCCAGCTGCACTCGCCTCGATCGTGCTCATCCCAGCACTGCTTTACATCTGGTCCTGGCGCGCCTGGTTCGCCTCTGAGACCTCTGTGTACCGCCACTCGCTTGCAGACGGCACCATCGCCGGCTCCGACTGGCCCTGGCTGACAAACCTGCCCGATTCCGTCGCTGGCTGGCTGTACTACCACTTCTCCGTCCTGAGCTTCCACGCATCCCTGACGTCCTCGAGTGGCCACTCGCACCCGTGGGATTCCAAGCCGTGGGCATGGCTCGTCTCTGCGCGCCCGATCCTCTACTACTCCGCCACTGACTTGGAGTGCAAGGTCGCCCCGGGTGATGGCACCTGCCGCGAGATGATTTACATGTTCGGCACCCCTGCCATCTGGTGGCTCACCGTGCCAGTCCTGCTCTGGGCGTGCTGGGTCTGGCTGACCCGCAAGGACTTCCGCGTCATCGTTCCGGTGATCGCCTTCGCCGCCGGTTTCCTCCCGTGGCTGGCTGCATTCGACCGTCAGATGTATTTCTTCTACGCCACCGCACTGGTGCCGTTTACGGCGGTGCTGCTTGCGCTGGCGGTGGGCAACCTTGCGAAGAAGGGCGGACCCGTGACGTGGAGTTGGGTCAACAAGGTCGCAGGCTTTGAGATGCGCTGGGGCCAACTCGCTGCCGTGGTCTACATCGCCTTGGTCGCGGCAAGCTTCTTCTACTGGTCACCGATTTTCTACGGCATGCGCATCCCGGATTCCTACTACGAATCCCTCATGTGGCTGCCGAGCTGGAAATAACCAGCTGGAAATAACTACAACGGGTTGGCGCCGAGAATGCGCCACGCTCGGCGCACTTCCCCGCCGCGGTCCGCGAACCACGTCCACACCAGCGCGATCACGCTGACAAACGGGATGAATACCGCGGCAGGTTCAAACTCACCCGCGCCAAGGACCGCGTCGCGCACCGCGAAGCCGACCGTGAAGGTGAACATCGACCCCACGATCAACAGCACGCCCGGGATCTGACGCGGCTTCCACGCCGTAAACGCCAGCGCTAGCGCCACACCAAGGCGTACAGACGCGCTAGACGCCACCACCGGCTCTTCCCCACCCGCACCGATGAGGCTGATGGCCCACAGCACCCACGCCACCGCCATGGCGAAAAGCAGAGTGCGCCCGATGGCAAGGCCGAAAGCGCGCCGTTGCGAGAGCTTGCGCCATTCGTCGTCCACGCTTGCCAGGATCACCTCTGACAGATCCTGCGGCGGGGCCATCGGGGGACGCTCCTGCGGCACGAACTCATGGGAGAGCACCAGGGCCTGGTCGAGGAAGGCCTGGCACTCATCACAGCTCGCCAGGTGTGCGTCGACGACGGCGTCGTCGAGACCGGCCGGTTCGCCGTCGATACGCGCAGACAGCGCTGCCTGAACTTCCTCGTGGCTAAGCACGCGTTAACACCCCATCCAAACTCGCACGACCGGTGCCGAACACGATGATGATAAACAACGCCGCAGCTAGCACCAGCGGGTACTCGATCCCGGCGTTTTCCACGAAGAACCCGTTATCCAGGTGCACGAAATACCCCGCGGCGAGCACGAGCAGCGTCAGCACCGACGCGACGATCGTAGTGAGCAGCCCCACTGCCAAAAACGCCCCACCGATAAGTTCAGCGGTACCAGTCAGGTATGCGGACAGTTGTGGCTGCGGCACCCCGAGTGCCGCGAAATCGCGCCCGGTTTGCGCCATGCCGGTGTCAAACCAGTGTTGAAACCCGCGGGCGACAAATACGGTGCCGAGGACAAGACGCAAAAGGAGCAGCGCAAAGTCACGTACGGCAGGCCTATTCATGCCAATGAGCGTACCCGTGGAACCGAATGGGGTAGAAACGAGTCCAATAGTTATGAGTGAAAACAAGATGAACGAAACTGACCAACTTCCAGACGCCGCAGGATGGCCCGTCGTCGGCGAAGACGGCCGTGCGCGCCCGCCATGGGCCGCAACCGATCCCCTGCTGCGCGACTACTACGACGCAGAGTGGGGCGACCCCGTACGCGACGAGCGGGGCATGTTTGAACGCGTCTGCCTCGAGGGCTTCCAGGTGGGTTTGTCGTGGCGGTTGATCCTGCAAAAGCGCGATGCGTTCCGCGACGCCTTCGCAAACTTCGACCCGGAGGTGGTCGCGGGCATGAGCATTGAGCATTTGCTTGACGACGACACCTTGATCCGCAACCGCCGCAAACTCCAAGCCGCCGTGACCAACGCCAAGGCAACACTTGCCCTGCGCGAGGAGGGCACGCACTTGGGCGAGTTCATCTGGTCCTACAAGCCGGAGACAACCCCTGCCCCGCGCACGATGGCGGAAGTCCCGACACAATCCGACGAGTCTGCGCAGTTAGCCAAGGATTTGAAGAAGCGGGGGTTCACCTTCGTGGGACCGGTGACCATGTACGCGCTGATGGAGTCCACCGGCATTTTGGACACGAACCTCATCGGCACGTGGAAGCGTGGCAGATCCGGAGTGTGGGACTAGTCGTCGTCCATTTCGGCGAAGGCGTCCTCGACCGAGTCGTACTCCTCACGGGAGGCCTCCCACACTTCCTTCGCCGCCGAAAAGTTCACCGCGGCGATGATCGCGCCGACGATGATGTCGAACCATGCGGTGTGCCACACGAAGGTCAGCAATCCCGCGACGATGATGAGCACGTTGGCCAACGCGTCGTTGCGTGCCGCGAGCCACGCGCCGGTGGCAAGCGACGAGCCTTCGTCGCGCAGCCGCAGCAGGATCACGGCACAGATCAGGTTGACCGCCAGCGCGCCGAGCGCAACACCGGTCAGCCCTTCCGGTGAGGGTGGCTCTGGGTTCAAAATCTTGACCACCACAGTCACCACGGCTGCCACCGCCGGGATCAAGATCAGGGCGGCGAGGACACTGCCGGCAGCGCGTCGCCTCGAAGCAGGCCATGCAACCGCAACAAACACGAGCAGGTTGATAGCGGTGTCTTCGAGGAAGTCGGCCGAGTCCGCAAACAATGATGCGGAACCAATCGATATCGCAGCGACGAACTCAACGAAGAAGTACGCGAGGTTCAGCAGCGCAACGATGAGCACTGCGCGGCGAATCTTCTGCGCGGACACCGTGACCAATCCTTTCCATAGCGAAAGCCCCGCACGATCGTTCTATCGTGCGGGGCGGAAAGTGGAGCTAAGGGGAATCGAACCCCTGACCTTCGCATTGCGAACGCGACGCTCTACCAACTGAGCTATAGCCCCTCAAGGGCGCCTCTTGAAGGCGATTGCCACGTTACTCCTGCAACCCGATGTGGTTAAATCGCCTGGTTATAAGCACTAGCTGGCGCGTGCAGCGAAGCGGTCGCGGATATCGCGGTAGTCGGCCCGGTCGTGGTCGTCTTCTGGCGGAGTGAAGCGAGAAACGGGCAGTGCGTCGAAGTCGGGGCTGTCGTCGTCAAGATCCAGGATCACCGAGCCCGAGTAGCGACGAGCAACGCGCTCTCGCGAGTTGGCCTCATCACCCAGAGCGACACCCAGGCGCGCGCGACGCAGCTGGCGGAGACGACGCTGGTGCAGTGCGCGCTCCTGCAGCACGGTGTGGCGCAGTGCGATCATGTACCACGCGGTCAGGCCAAGCGCGACGATGTTGAGCGCCCACACCCAGCCACCGGCGACGAACGCGGCCACAAACGTGATCACACACGCTGCAAGCAGACCGAGCAGCGTGCGCTGGCGGCGCTGTTGGCGCGTGGCCTTGGCTGCCTGCTCGCGCTGTGGGTCGTAGCCACCGCGGCCACGACGCGACGCCGCAAATGCGATGTCTGCCTCGTCGACGACATCGTTTTCGGCCGCGTCTTCAGCGTCTGTGTCTGCGTCCACAGCATCCTCAGCGTCGACGGCCTCGACAGCGTCCGCGTTGTCCTCTGCGTCCTCCGCACCTTCAGCGTCAGCGACCTCAGCCTCAGCGCCTGTGTCCGTGTCTGCATCTGTGACGGTGTCTGCGGTGGCGTAGCCCAGGTCCGCCGGCGAGGTGTACGTCTCGTCGAGCTCGTAGAGGTCTTCCTCGACAGCTTCTTCAGCGGTGTGTTCAGCGCCTTCTTCGTTCTGGACGAGCACAGAGATTGCGGTCGAGCCGCCAGCCTCTGCGGCGACAACACTGGCGGTCTCAGCAGATTCAGCGGTCTCGACAGATTCCTCAGACTCGGCGGGTGCAGCCTCGTCCTGGGATTCAGCGTCAGCCTCGTCGGCGACGTGCTCGATAACTTCGCCATCGACGGTGTTGTCGTCCTGGGCAGCGTCTTCGGCCTGTGCGGATTTGAAGAGGCGCAGGTTCGGGGCGTCGTCGATAAGCACCTGCTCCTCCTCGGCGACAGCCTCGACAACCTCGTAATCGTCATCTGCGTCGTCGTGGCGGTGGATGTCAGCCTGGGTCAGCTTCGGGCGACGGCGGGTTGCCATGGGGGCGTCGCCACCTTTGTGCAGCACGCGCGTCTCTTCGTAGCCCTCACCGGAGCGGCGAATCGGCTTGTTATTCCCCACCGCCAACGGCGCGAGCACGATCACCCACACGATGAGGATCAAAACGATCAATAAGCTCGAGCTGCCCATCACAGACCTTTCCGCAACTACATGCACCCAATAGACACTTCACGCCACGGTATCGGCACAACCGACACTCGGCGTGTTGGCGCGCCGTGGTCGCGGAAAGGAATTCAAAAACCAGACAACCTAGACAAGCCGACCCGCGCGGCGGAGCCGTTGCACCGCGGTCGTGGGATAGTCGTCGATATTGATGGCGACGAAGTGATGGTCACGCCACTGCCCGTCGATGTGCAGGTTGCGTCGCAAATAGCCTTCCTCCACAAAGCCGTTGGTGCGCAGCACCTTGCCAGAGGCAGGATTGCCCGGCAGATACGTCGCCGTCACACGGTGCAGGCCCACGCGCCCAAAGGCGTGATCCACGCCGAGTGCACACGCCGCCGACGCAACCCCGCGCCCCATATATGGCGAATGCACCCAGTAGCCGATCCAGCATTCGGAGACGATCCCGTGCTGGATGTTGCCCAACGTCACTTGGCCGGCAAACGCGCCGTCGACCTCGATGACCATCGGCACCACCGTGCCCTGCTGCGCCATGCGTTTGAGGTTGAGCCACGAGTTGCGCCACGCTGCATGCGAGTGGGCGTCCTCCCAGGTGCCGTCCACTGTGGGCTCGACAGGCGCGAGCCATTGCCTATCGACGACGCGCGTCTCACACCAATCCGCCCCATCACTACCGCGCAGCGGACGCAACTGCACACGCGCACCGTCCGGCAGCCCGACGGCAGGGGTCAGTTCTGGCCAGCCCGGTGTGGGCGGGCGAAACATGGCAAACACGCTAGCTGCGCTGCCGGATGAACTCGACGTCCACCTCGTCGCCCGGGCGCACGTGGGTGGCACCCTCTGGCAAGTGGATCATGGCGTTGGCCTCCGCAAACCCAGCCAGCAAGTGGGTCGGGCCGGCGTCGAGCACGCTCAGCGGCTCCACGAGGTACTCGCCGGTCTCGCTGTCTCGCATGAGGCGGGCGCGAATGTAGCCCCGACGACCGTCGATGGACTCCATCGGACGCAACGAACGCGCACGCACCGTCTGACGCGTGATCGTCGGCGCCCCGAGGGCACGGCGGATGAGTGGCCGGACGATGGTCTCCGTAATCACCAGAGCGCTCACCGGATTCGAGGGCAAGAGGAACACCGGGATCCTCTCCTCCCCCAGCACGCCGAAGCCCTGAACGGAGCCAGGGTGCATGGCAACGCGGGTGGTGTCGATCTGCCCCATCTCGCGCAGGATCTCCTGGATCGCCGTAGCCCCGGAGCCACCGACGGCGCCGGTGATGATGATGCACTCGCTCTTATCCACGTAACCGGCGATGGTCTCGCGCATGCGGCGCGGCTCCGCGTTGATGATGCCCGCGCGTTGCACCTCAGCGCCAGCCTCTTCAGCAGCGGCAGCCACAGCGTAGGAAGCGATGTCGAAGACTTGACCCAAACCAGGATCGCGCTCCAAATCGACGAGTTCCAGACCGTAGCTCATCACCGTCACTCGCGGGCGCGGGTAAACGAGCACCTTGTCGCGACCGGCCGCAGCAGCCAGCCCCACCTGCGCGGGACCGAAGATGGTGCCCTGGCGCACAGCAACGTCGCCGGGCTGGATATCGTCGCCGGCCTTGCGCACAAAGTCACCGGTGCGCACGGGGCGCAGCGGAGTCACACGCTTGCGGCCGCGGTCGGTCCACTCCAGCGGCAACACAGCATCAGCCAGGGTGGGCAGTGGTGCGCCCGTGGCCACACGCACCGCCTGGCGCGGTTGGAGGCGCAGCGGCTTCTGAGATCCGGCGGGCACCTCACCGACGACCGGCAGCGCACGATCGGGCGCCGGGCGCGGGGCCTTCTGCTCTTCGGCGTCCGCTTCGGACTCATCCTCGGCGCCAGCTGCTGGTCGCCTGCGCAGACCTGCGGTACCGCCGACGTCGACGGCGCGAACCGCAAACCCGTCGATGGCAGCCTGAGCAAAACCGGGAACCTGGCGGGTGGCGGCGATTTCCTCCGCGCACCGCAGCCCGAGGGCATCAGTGAGTGCGACGCGGATGGGCTCCGGCGCAACGGCAGCATCAATCACCGCTGCAAGCTGCTCCTCAACGCTGCGCATGGATGTACCCGCCTTACTTTCGCCTTAGTTTGTCAGTTCGGGGTGTTCTGCTTCGTATTCGGTGATGATCTTCTTCAACGCCGTGTACAACGCCGGCCCGTACTTTTCATCGTGCAGACCAAAGTCCACATTCGCCGGAATATAACCACCCGGATTGCCCAAATCATGGCGCTTGCCCTCATGAACCACCACGTGCACCGGGTGGCCTTCAGAGATCATCAACTCAATCGCATCAGTTAACTGCAGCTCGCCACCCTTGCCCGGGGTAATACGACGCAGCGCATCAAAAATGCCACGATCCAACAAGTACCGGCCAGTAGCCACAAGCGTCGACGGCGCATCCTCCACAGCAGGCTTTTCCACCATGCCACGCACCTTCAACACCTCGATGCCATCAAAGGACTCCCCCGCATCCTCAACATCAAACACGCCGTAGTTAAACACCTCTTCACGCGAGACGTTAAACGCGCACAGCACAGACCCACCGAGGCGATTGCGCACTTCGACCATCTTGTCCATCACCCCCATCGGCAGCACAAGATCATCCGGCAACATGACGGCCACGGCATCTTCGTCGTCGTCAAGCGCCTGCTCCGCACACCCCACAGCATGACCCAGGCCGAGGGGCTGATCCTGCTCAACCGCAACAGCCTGAATCAGCTCGCCAGCACGAGCAACCTTTTCAGCCTGCTCTTCCTTGCCGCGCGCGACCATGAGATCCTGCAACTCGGCAAAGTCACCGAAGTGGCGCATGATCTCTTCCTTATTCGGCGCCACCACCACCGCCAAACGCTGCGCACCACAGGCCGCAGCCTCCTGGGCGATCAACTCAATGCCCGGAGTGTCCACCACCGGCAGCAACTCCTTCGGCACAGTCTTCGTCGCCGGCAAAAAACGCGTCCCCATACCAGCAGCAGGAACAACAACCGTCTTCAACGAAAACGCGTTGCCGTCCGTGGCAGCCGGGGCCGCAGCAGTGTGGTCAGTAGAATTCCGCATAAGTCATGAGCTTAACCTGACGCCCCTGTAAACCCGGTGAGCGACCCAAGGAGTTCCGTGTCCCAATCCACACCAGCCGTCAATGCAAAAGGTGCTTTACGACGAGCCCACCTCTCCACCCGGCGCGAATTAGCCGCAGACACTGCACGTAAGCAGTCACTTGACGACGCGATTGTGTCGCACACACTGGCGTGTTTGCGTGAGACGAATGCGGTGGGGACCAACATCGCGGCCTACAACCCGTTGGCTACTGAGCCGGGCCCAGCCGATTTCGCGACACGTCTTACCGGGCCCGCCCGCACGGTGTTCTTGCCAATCTCGCTCAGCAGCGGCGAGCTGGCGTGGTCCCCAGCCGCAGCCGACGACGCCGGTGCAACCGGTGCACTCGGAGTCGTCGAGCCCACCGGCGCGAGATTCACCTCCCGGGTGCTGCGCTCGTGCGGGTTGATCGTCGCGCCGGCACTCGCGGTGGACCGAGGCGGGATGCGCCTGGGTAAAGGCAAAGGCTATTACGACCGTGCGCTTGCAGGACTCGACGTACCGGTGGCGGCGGTGGTCTACGACGAGGACATCGTGGACGCCGTGCCTTGCGACGACCACGACCAACCCGTGGACTACATCATCACCCCAAGCGGATTTTTTAGGGTCTGAGGGAACCGGGGTAGTGCAGGGTCCGTCAGATACCTATGGACCTTCACGCACAGTTCGCACAGTTGCGCACGCCCGGATACCGCCGGTCTGTCATCATTCGCCGCATCGTTGCGGTGGTTCTTGTCATCGCCGCGGCGTTGCACGTCATCGTCGGTGTGTCACGCAATGATCCAGCGGTGGTTGTCTTTGCCCGTGAGGTTGCGCCCGGCACGACCCTCACCGGCGAGGACGTAGCCCTGCGGCGACTTCCAGCTGACGCAGTACCGCAGGGGGCACTGTCTGATCTCGCGCTGGCGGAGGGCCAGCTTCTTGCCGCGGCGGCATCAGCTGGTGAGGTGGTGACCTCCACACGCCTTGTCGGACCGGATCTCACCGCAACCTTGGTTGCGGAGGAACCACCCGGCGAAGAGTTCTCTCTGGTGCCAGTTCCGGTCGCGGAATCAGACATCATTCCGCTGCTGCATCACGGTGCACGGGTGGACGTGATCGCACAAGGGCCGCGCACTGTCGCAACTGGCGGGCGCGTGGTCACATCAGGTGAGAAAGGTACAGTTCTTGTGCTATTTCGGCAGTCTCAAGCAGAAGCCGTTGCTGCAGCCTCGCTGGATGGCCCATTGACCTTACTTTTGAGTCGTCATATACAACCGCCTAGTATTCCCTAACATGCTTCAAGGTTTTAAAGATTTCATCATGCGCGGCAACGTCATTGACCTTGCCGTTGGCGTTGTGATTGGTGCAGCTTTCACCGCTGTCGTCACCGCATTTTCCGATTCCATCATCAACCCGTTCCTCGCAGCCCTCGGCGGCGTGGACTACTCCGGCCTCGGCTTCTTCGTCCGTGAGGGCAACGAGGCTACCTTCGTTGACTTCGGTGCACTGATCACCGCAATCATCAACTTCCTGCTCATCGCTGCAGTGATCTACTTCCTGCTGGTCATGCCGATGAACAAGCTCGACGAGGCACAGAAGCGTCACAAGGGCGTCGACCCAGAGGAGCCGGCTCCGACCGAGACCGAGCTGCTCGCGGAAATCCGCGACCTGCTGTCCAACCAGAACCCGAACTCCACCCAGAAGCCGCTGAACTAATCCCCGTGATGCGGCGGCCGCTGCTCTTCGTAGAAGGCGCGGCCAGTCAAGCCCGGCTCTTCGTCATCGAGTAGCACTTCGCGCTCGCCGTCGAACGCCGGGCTTTTGCGTTGTTGCGACGGCGCCTTATCCGCCGTGCGGTCGTAATCCACATCCGCACGACGCACGACTCTTCTTCTCTTGCGTTCCATCTGCACTGTCACCGCGCGCTATCTACACCGAGTACTGGTTGAGTTCGCCGATGAGGTGGGTGACCAGCGGGGCAATCGTCGATACGCCATCGCGAATCGCCTGACGGCTCGACGCCAAGTTCACCACCACCGTAGAGCCGGATACACCGCAAATGCCGCGGGAGGTGCACGCATCAACCGCGCCACACGCCTGCCCCGACGCCCGAATCGCCTGGCTCACCCCCGGCACCACCTTATCGATGATGCCGCGCGTCGCCTCCGGCGTCTTATCGCGCGGACCAACACCCGTACCGCCGAGCGTGAGCACCAAGTCCACACCACCGACGACACCGGTCTCAATCGCCTTGCGGATATCGGACTTCTTCGACTTCACCCGCACCACACCGTCAACCCGGTAATTGAACTCGCTAAGGAGCTCCACCACCATCTTGTCGGTGTTATCGCCGGGGGCGTCGTATCGACGATCCCCCACCAACACAACAATGGCACGCGGCGATTCCGGCGCAGCCTGCTCCAGCTCAGAGGCACGAAGGGTTGCATCGTCCGGCTCATTCATGTCCAGATCAGCAAGATCAACCGAGTCATACAGTTCAGTCATCGTAAAACGGGCTCCCGTCCGTCAGCGCGGTGAGAAAATATTGCAAGTCTCTAAAGAACTTACCCTGTGCTGAGGGTCACCTCTACCGGAATCGGCTCACCTTCTCCTTGACGCTCCACTTGCAGCGTCACTGTCTGGCCAAAGTCCTGTGAACGGGTAGCGGCAATCAACGCGTCGGCTGAATCTATAAGTCGGTCATTCAACCGCGTGATCACATCTCCCCGTTTCAGGCCCGCCTGCTCCGCGGGGCTGCCCGGCTCCACCGCAGCAACCACAGCGCCGCCAGTGATGGCCTGGGCGATGCTGACCTGCACACCCAGCATCGGTTGCGCCGCCTCACCATTACGGATCAGCTGGTCCGCCACTCGCTTGGCAAAGTTCGACGGAATGGAGAACCCAAGACCGATCGAACCGCCGGAGCTCTCTCCGCCAAAGCTGCTCTGGGACAGCGACGCAATCGCCGAGTTCATACCGATCAGGTTGCCGTTCATATCCACCAACGGGCCGCCCGAGTTACCGGGGTTGATCGCCGCATCCGTCTGGATGCCGTCCATCAGCGAGCTCTCGCCGCCACCCTGGCTCGCGCGCACCGGTCGGTTGAGCGCAGAGACGATACCTGAGGTTACCGTCGCAGACAGACCCAACGGCGAGCCGACCGCCACGACCTGCTGGCCCACACGCAGGTCATTAGAATTGCCGAACTGCACCACCGGCAAGTTGTCTACGCCCTCGATCTTGAGCACGCCAATGTCGGTGTTCACATCGGAGGCAACATACTGCGCGCGGTGGCGAGAACCATCGTTGAGTGTGACTTGAATTTCGGTCCCCGGCTGCGCACCTGCGGCAATCACATGGTGGTTGGTCAGCACATACCCATCAGAGGAAATGATGGAGCCGGATCCCTCCGCCCCACCAGAGCGCGTGGCCACCTCAATGGACACCACCGACGGCAGCACCTGCGCCGCCACCTTCTCTACCGATCCATCTGGTGCCTCCGCGGCATTCGACACAGAGGGATTCTCCAGGGCGTTTTCTTGCGCCTGCTCTCCACTCGGAGCATCTGCGCTTTGCGACGATCCCGCCGACCCCGCAACGTAGCCCGCACCACCACCGGCTGCAAGGGCTGTCACCAACGCAACCGCAAAGGCGGTTCCTACGCCTGCGCGACGCTTTGGAGCCTGGGATTGCGGCGGAACCGTGTACACGCCACCGCTTGGCACATACGGTGCCTGGTCGTAGTTTTCAGTTGTCTGGTGCGGAAAGCTCGAGGTTTCATCGTTGGGTTGCTCTCCGAAATCGCGCGTATTGCTCATGGATTGCGAGTATGCCCTACCGCGCTGTGGCGGCGCTTGCGACCTCACCAAACGAAACGTAGTGTTTTCTGTACATTTTCTGTACGGGTTTAGCTGTAGCTTTTCTTCGGGATGACGCGGGTCTCGTTCTCGTCTTCAACTACAAGATCTTCAGCCGTCTCGTCCTCCGGAGGACGTCCCGGGAACACCACCCGGAAACGGGCGCCACCGTCATCCGACTCTTCCGCCACGATTGTCGCACCGTGGCGGTCCATCACCTGTTTCACAATCGCCAATCCCAGGCCAGAACCCGGCATAGCGCGCGACTCCGGGGAACGGTAGAACCGTTCAAAGACTTTCTCGCGCTCCTCGGGTGGGATGCCGGGGCCCGAGTCGTCGACAATAAGCACCGCGTTGCGCTTCGCCGCCTTAAGCGACACACGCACTGCACCACCCTCCGGCGACCACTTCGCAGCATTATCGATCAAGTTGATCGGCGCACGTCCCATGGCAAAACGATCACCACGAATGACCCACGGGTCGGCGTGGAACAAGAACGTCACATCGGGGCGACGACGACGCACACGGTCCAGCGCCTCTTCGAGCACCTCGTCGAGGCGGAAATCCTCCGGCTCGGTCTCATGCGACTCGTCGCGAGAAAGGTCCACCAGGTCGCCGATCAGAATCGACATCTCTTCCATCTGGGCAAGCACATCACGTTCCAGATCGGCCCGGTCCTCGGCCGAAATCTGGTCTTGGCGGCCCGAGTTATGCAACATCATCAACAACTCAATGTTGGTGCGCATCGATGTCAACGGCGTCTTGAGCTCATGGCCCGCATCCGCCACCAGTTGCGCCTGACGCTTCTTGGACTCCTCCAACGACCTCACCAAGGCGTTGATCGAAGAGGTCACCTCCGCAAATTCGTCGTCGCCCTCCACCGGAAGTTCACGCGGCCCACTCGACTCGTTAGCGTTGTCCAACTCACGGTGCAGCCTGCGCACCGGAGTCAAGCCCACCGCCGAAATGAACGCACCAGAAATCCACGCCACCAGGCTGCCGACACCGATAACCACCAGCGCTGCCGCCGCCCGGCTTCCAGAGATGCGACCGTACGGGTCCTCTGTCCGAGATGCGGCAACCACCATCCCATCCGGTGTTTGGCGCACAACAACACGCTTACCGTTGACTGAGCGCACGGATACCGAATCGCCGCTCTCCGTACGCAAATACGGCCCTGAAATTGATACCGGATCCCCCAAGAACAGGTTCGAGTCTGCCCCTGAAACCGCAATGCTTGTCAACGGGTTTGATCGCCGAAACGCCGCAATTTCAGAGCGGATCTGATCTTCCGAGGCCCCGTCGAGCTGGCGAGCCATCCCCAACGTCTTGCTCCGCAGCTCAGTATCCAACACGCCTTCGTGGGTTTTGGTAGACAGCCACATGCCAAGCATCGTCGTTAACCCAACTGCGGCAGCGACAATGAAGCCCGACAGCACCGCCAATTTCAGGCGCAAGGAATGACCTGCCCCGAGGCGGGTCTCATAGGCATCGCCAGACGCGACGCGCAACATCACGGAGCAGTCTCCCGAAGCACGTAACCCACACCACGCACAGTATGGATAAGGCGAGATTCACCGCCAGCCTCAGTCTTACGACGCAAGTAACCGATGTAAACCTCCAGGGCGTTGCCTGAGGTTGGGAAGTCGTAGCCCCACACTTCCTCAAGAATGGTCTGACGGGCCAATACGTGGCGCGGGTTCTGCATCAGCAGGTGCAGCAACGCAAACTCCGTACGAGTCAGCGAGATCGGTCGGCCATCGCGGAACACGTCACGCGTCGAGGTGTCCATGGTCAGGTCCTCGAACTTCAGCGTGGTCGAATCCTTCTGCTCACTATGGCGCGACTCCGCACGGGAGCGACGCAGCAGCGAACCGACACGGGCCAGCAGCTCCTCAAGCGCAAACGGCTTAGGCAGGTAGTCGTCCGCACCAGCGTCGAGGCCAGCCACACGGTCCGCGACACCATCGCGCGCCGTCAGCATAAGAATCGGGCCATCGTAGCCCGAAGAACGCAGCGTACGGCAGACACCGAGGCCGTCAAGCTTTGGCATCATAAGGTCCAAAATGGTCAGATCCGGCTGTTCTAACCGGATCTGGTCGAGCGCATCCTCACCATCTACGGCGAGGACAACGTCGTATCCGTTGAAACGAAGCGACCTACGCAGTGACTCGCGCACAGCCTGTTCGTCATCGGCAACGAGAATTTTCATGCGGATATTATGACTTATTTTCCTCTAAGAGTGAAAACGGCATTAAAAAACCGGGCCCCACCTGTGGGAACCCGGTATTTTTGCGCGAGTTTTACCTTGCGGAAGCTTAGAACTGCTCGACGTCGATCAGGCCAGCCTGAGCTGCCTTGACCAGACGACGCGGGATCTGCACCTCGCGGCCGTCGATCTTGACGTTGACCAAGTCGGGGTTGTTGGCCTTCCACTGGGAACGGCGCATGCGCGTGTTAGCGCGGGACATCTTGAACTTAGGGGTTGCCATGATTGTGCTCCTTTACGCCCTTTAGTTAGCGGACTTCTTCTTGCGGCGTGCCATGCCACCGAAACGCTGGTTGAACTTCTCAACACGGCCAGCGGTGTCCATGAGACGCTGAGCGCCAGTCCAGAACGGGTGAGACTCTGCGGTCACGTCAACCACGATGAGCGGGTACTCGTTGCCGTCCTCCCACTGCTCGGTGCGTGCGGAAGTCAGGGTGGAGCGCGTCAGGAACTTGTGGCCCGTGTTCGCGTCCTGGAAAATCACCGGGTGGTAATCCGGGTGAATGTCTTTCCTCATTAGTATTCGTCTCCCTCAGGATTGAACTACGGGTCGGTTCCTTACATTAAGGATCGTGCCCGAGTTGGGTGCGAAATGGTCTTTTCATCCGACGGTTGCCGGACAACTCGAAATAGCATACAGCTCACTTACGCTGCGACCTAATCATTGCAACTTGCTTATCGACGACCTCCGCCCTGCTCATCCACCACTTACCCTCAACTCCGCCATGAAGCTTTCCTCGTTTTCTTTGCCGCTGGCCGCAATCGCCAGTCTCGCCGTGCTCGCCGCGGTGTCCCTGAACGACGCCACTGAAGTTGCCCTTCGGCTTGTTCCAGTACTGGGTTTCGCGGCCGGCATGTCTGTCGTCGTCAATCTCGCTGCTCGTGTGCACACCTTCGAGTGGCTGGTTGGCGCGTTGCAGCGCACGACGTCACGCAGAGAGATCGTTCTGGCGGGGTTTCTCGCACTGTGTGTCGCCGCAACGGCGTTCCTCTCGCTCGACACCACTGCGATCATGCTGACCCCGCTGGCGGTGCAACTCGCCTCCCGCTTCCGCCTCCCGGTGCCGGCGGTGGCGCTTTCCGTGGTGTGGATTGCCAACTTTGCGTCCATGCCTTTGCCGGTTTCCAACTTGACGAATTTGCTGGCGGTGGGCGGCGACGCGTTTTCCACCACCGGTGAATACGTGAAACTCGCCGCCGCCCCTGCAGCCGTGGCAGTGGCAGTGGCAGTGGCAGCGTCCTACGCGGCCCGGGCGATATACCGCAGCGCAGCCGGCGAGCCTATGCCCGAAGCGTCATCGATCCTCCCCCGCCCAACGGACGCCCTTGCGGTGCTGGGCGTCACCGTCCTCGCACTCCTCAGCCCGATCCCCTACTGGCTGACGAGCACCGTCGCCGCCATCGCAATGTGGTGTGCGGTGGGCCCGACCGGACGGCGCGACGGCATTACTCCACTCATCCCGTGGTCGGCGCTCAGCCTTGCCACTGCCTTCTCCGCGGTGGCGACACTGGCCCTGCAGATCAGCGATATTTCGTCCGCCGTGCAGCAACTCGCCGGCACACACCCCTTAGCAATTGCAGCTGCTGGCGCGACCACAGCGAACGCGATCAACAACATCCCTGCGTTTTTAATGCTCGAACCTGCAGTCAGCGATCCAGCCAGCGCGCTAGCGCTCCTGATCGGCGTCAATGTCGGCCCGGTGATCACCCCATGGGCATCGCTCGCCACACTGCTGTGGGCAGATCAACTCCGCCGCGCAAAGGCCCCAGTACCGTGGCGTGGGTTCATCCTGTGGGGCCTACTCCTGGCACCAGTTACCGTCATTGCCGCTACCGCTGCACTGCTGGCCGTTGCTTAGCCGCAACCATGTCGACAGCCCGGTGCATGACAATTTCAAACGGTCCACGCTGGAAGCGCTTCAGCCACAACATGCTGAACGCAATGAGCAGCGCACACAACGCGAGATAAACCCCACACACGAGCAAGGTGCCGGCAGGGCCCTCCACGTGCCGGGCAAGGCCAAACCCGAAGTCGTAGAACACCACAGAGGCGAGCACGTTCTGCAGGATGTAGCACGTCAGCGCGGTGCGACCGACTGCAGCCAAACCGGTTCCCACCACACCAAGCGTGTTGTCGCGGCGGATGTAGAAGGCCGCGATGAGCGCGAGGACACCGAACGCCACTACCGTCGAGGTGACGTAGCGCGTCAACGATGCGGATGCGCCGGTGGCAAACAAGCGCAGCCCCCAGTCCAGCGGGATACCAACACCAAGGCCGACGAGCATCACTTTGCGACGCAACCCCGCTCCGGCGGGTTGGAACAATCCAGCGCGGTACAACCTGGCCGCGAGGAGAAACACACCGATGCCCATCACGAACATGATTGGGATTTCGAACCTGCCGCCGAAGAAGTCGTCGATACGCGCCTGCACCATCGCCGGATAGCTGTCGGTTGCGGTGTAGAGCGCAAACGACTGGTCAAACGTGGGGATATCCTCGCCACCCTCGATCTCGTCGAGCGGAATACTGTTAAGCAGATAGGTGCCCACGGAGAACAGCAACATGACAAGGACATGTGCGCTCAGCGCCAGCCACATCCATACCTTTTGCACGCGCTCGCTGCGCGCAATAATCGGCGCCACCGCAAGGGCGGTCAGGCCGTAGCCCATCAACACATCAAACTCAAAGATGAAGATGTAGTTCAGTAGCCCTTCGGCCACAAGCAAGATTGCGCGCCAGTAGTACACCCATCTGTACGCGCTGACCTGCGGCGTTGTGGGTTGTGCCGAGCGTGCTGCCGGAGTCCCTTTCAGTGTCCCTGGGGTAGGAGCGGCCGCATGAAGGTGCGCTCGTACCGCAGGACGCACTCGGACTCGTCTCGAATCCGGTCAGCGGCGATGAAGTCCGAGTGGGTGCCGAACAAGGTGCGGTACTGCTCGTAGGCAGCCAGGCTGGGGAAGCTGAACAGGGATTCCGCACGGTCACTCACACCTTCCGCGGGTAGGTAGTACCCGTGGTGGGTGCCGCCGTGTTCGTCGACATGCCGCATCCAAGCGCGGGCGAACTGTTCAAAGGCTGCGATCTGGTCGGGGTCGATGGTGTAGTGGACGACACAGGTGATCACATCCACAACGCTAGGCCCACAGGCGCTCATTGGGGAGCCTTTGTCTGTGCGCCTCGTGGTGCAGCACACCAATCTGCCTGGTTTACCTGCGGAAATGCGTCAGTTCGCCAAGTTGGCGCCGAGTTCAACGGTGAGAACTCCGACGGCGATGAGGAGGATGCCGAGGGCCATGGTTCGGGTGAGGGGTTCGTGGAAGATGACCCGGGCGAGGATCGCGGTGAGAGCTACGCCGGATGCTGCCCAGATGCCGTAGGCGACGCCAAGGGCCATGCCGTCGGCCAAGGCGAGACTTAAGGCGACGAACGCCACGAGATACCCCGCGATGACGCCGATGAACCATTTCTTCACCCGGCCACCGTCGGAGGCTCGTAGCGACATGGTCGCGACGACTTCGGACAAGATGGCGCCTGCGAGGAAGATCCATCTCATGAGTTGACTCCTGCTTCCTGGGCTGCGGTTTGCTGAGCTTTCTGGGAGCCGAGTTCGACGGTGAGGACACCGCTGATGATCGCAACCATTCCAAGACCCATCACAGCGGTCAGAGGTTCACCGAAAATCGCGGCGGATAGCACGGCGGCGAGCACGACCCCGCTGGCTCCCCAGATGCCATAGGCGACGCCGATCTGCATTCCTTCGCGCAGGCAGAAGGTGAGGAAGACGAAAGTGCCGATGTATCCGGCAGCAACCACGATGTACCAGGATGGGTGATTGAGCGCCGCCTTGAGAGACAGCGTCGCCGCCACTTCGGTAGTGATGGCGCCAGCGAGCAGGAACCACTGCTTCATGGGGTTGTTCCTTCGATCAGGGAGCGAATGCTGGAGACGACGGCTTCGAGATCCGCGCCGTGGAGGGTGGACACACCTGTGGCCTGGGCGCCCCAGAGTCCGTCGGCGGCGAGTCGGGCGGTGGTCAGCCTGGCTCGGGTGGCGGCGTCGAGATCGTCCGGGAGTTCGAGCCAGCGGCCCATCCGCGTAGTCCACGGTTCGGTGAGTTCGGGCCGATACGTCGCTTGGCCCCAGATGATGAACTCGGCGCGCTTGGCGGCCCCGTGGGCGGCGACGTGAACGTAGCTCAGGAGCCGCTCGGTGGCGTTGGCGTTCTCGAGGGGCTTGCCAAGGGTGGCAGTCATGTCGTTCTCGACGTTGGCCGCAGCGTGGTCGACGATCGCGGCGAGCAGTACGTCGCGGTTGCGGAAGTGATATAGCAATCCCGGTTTGGTGAGCCCGGCCTCGTGGGCCACTGCGTCAAGGGTAATGTCGCCACCCTCCGCTGCGTTCATGACGCGGAGGGCAGCTTCCAGGATCTCGGAGCGCTGACTGGTTCGCATATAGCTAACTTTACCATTTGGTAGGTGAAGCCTTCAACTGCGGGCGCTGGTAGGGGCACCTGGGGTACAGCCCGGGCCAGCGCTGGTTTCGTTTCGCTGCAGATTGGCGCTGGATCTCCATGCCGATGCCGAACATGATGGTGAGCAGTCCCAGGAACTTGCCGTCCGTGACCAACGCGCTTGCGGCATTGAACAACGCGTCGGCGGCCTCTGCTGCAGTTCCATTCGTGGAAGCGGCGCGAACCTCATCCCAGAGCGTGAAGTTCGGATCGAAATACTGCTCCATGACGCTGTCCATCTGGTGCCAGGTGGCAAAGATCCAGATATTCGTTGCCAAGGTGCCCAGAATTGCGATACCTCGAGCGACGTCGAGAGCGACGATTCTCCGATAGGTGGGTTCATTCACGGGTGTCATACTACGCAAAACGCGATTATGAGAAATGGCGCAAAGACGGTAGGGTTGTCTCTCGCTGTTGTCGAAGTACACATATACGCCTACGTCAACCGATTGCATTTGCGCCGGTAGCGGACCCTCACACCGCTTCTCACCTGGCGCTTTCCTCACATCGTGATCGAGTCGTGGGCGGTAAGAAGAGTAAGGAAGAAACCCATGTCGGCACATTGCCAGGTCACGGGACGTCAGCCGTCGTTCGGCAAGACCGTCTCGCACTCGCACCGCCGCCACTCGCGCCGTTGGAACCCCAACGTGCAGAAGCGGAAGTTTTACCTGCCCTCCGAGGGCCGTACCATCACCCTGAACGTTTCCACGAAGGGTCTGAAGATCATTGACCGCGACGGCATCGAGTCCGTCGTAGCCCAGATCCGTGCACGAGGTGAGAAGATCTAATGGCACGTAACGATATCCGCCCGATCATCAAGCTGAAGTCCACCGCGGGCACCGGCTTCACCTACGTCACCCGCAAGAACAAGCGCAACAACCCGGACCGCATCACGCTGAAGAAGTACGATCCGGTAGTTCGCAAGCACGTCGAATTCCGCGAGGAGCGATAATCCATGGCGAAGAAGTCTAAGATCGCTAAGAACGAGCAGCGTAAAGAGATCGTCGCCCGCTACGCGGAGCGTCGTAACGAGCTCAAGGCAATCATCAAGAACCCGGAGACCTCTGACGAGGATCGTCTGGACGCTCAGTTTGAGCTCAACCGTCAGCCGCGCGACGCATCCCCAGTGCGCGTGCGCAACCGTGACTCGCGTGACGGCCGCCCCCGCGGCTACCTCCGCAAGTTCGGTGTTTCCCGTGTCCGTATGCGCGAGATGGCTCACCGCGGTGAGCTGCCTGGCGTCCGTAAGTCTTCGTGGTAAGGAGGACTCAAATTATGAAGCGCAACAATTCGCGTAAGCCGCGCATTGAGCAGTCCCGTCGCCCGAAGAAGAACCCGCTGAAGGCAAAGGGCATCGAGACCGTCGACTACAAGGATATTGAGACCCTGCGTCTGTTTATCTCCGACCGTCACAAGATTCGTTCCCGCCGCGTCACGGGCCTGACCCCGCAGCAGCAGCGCCAGGTCGCTACCGCTGTGAAGAACGCGCGCGAGATGGCTCTTCTGCCGTTCACCACCCGCTAATTAGCCGGTTGACGATGACAGCGTAAGAGTCTTCGGCTCTAAGCACCCGCACTCCCCTCCCCGCGAGGGTTGAGAGCGGGTGTTTTTCTTCTAAAGTAGTGGCGTATCCCAGAAAGGTAGGCAGGGTATGGCGAATTCGGTCGGACGACCACGCAAGCAAAGCCCACGGCGCAAAGGCGCAACCGCCCGCGAAGAAATCCTCGATGCCGCATCCGAACTTTTCACACGCAAAGGCTTCGCAACTACCTCCACTCACGACATTGCTGACGCCGTAGGCATCCGTCAGGCGTCGCTGTACTACCACTTCCCCTCCAAGCGCGACATCTTCCTCACGCTGCTCATGGGGACACTGCAGCCTTCGCTGGATCTCGCATCAGACTTGGCCAAGACCGACGAGACTGCAGCCGTGAAGCTCTGGGCGCTCGTCGCCGCCGAGACCCGTATCTTGTTGTCCTCGAATTGGAACGTCGGCCGGCTCTACCAATTGCCGGTGTTGGAGTCGGAGGAGTTTGACGAGTACCACGAGGCACGCCAACGCCTGGAGGGTATCTTCCGCGACCTGGCGGCGCAGATCGTTGGCGACGATGACCCCCGCATCGACCTACCGTTCCACATGACGCTCGCCGCCATCGAGATGCGCGACAACACCGGCGTTGCGCCATACCCGCTTGTCGACGACGCCCTGCCCGCCCCCTCCGTCACCATCGCCGATGCCGTTTTGGACGTGCTCCATACGGACCTTCCGGATCGCCGCGCCGAGCGCATGCTCAGCCTCGTCGCGCAGGTATCGCGCGACGAGGACGCGTAGTTTAGAACTTGTCGAGATCCTCGACCGCGACGCGGGCCTCGAACCAATCCCCGTCGTCTCGCTTCACGCCCCAAATCCGGGCCCCTGACGGTGAATCAATCGGGAACACATCCGCATCAGCGGTGATAAGTTCCTTAGTCTTCACATCGCTTTGAGCAACGCGCGGGGAAGTTCGATTGCCGTCGTAGGTAAAGATCGACTCCCCGTCCGAAATCGCGTCGACGAAGTCCAACTCCTTGAGTTCGTCCTCGCCTATTTCGAGCAGGACTTCTCCAGACTCGGGCTTCAGAACGAGGAGTTTTACTATGCCCTCGGCTCGCGAGGTGAAGATGGCCGTAATGACGTCACCGCTGCGCCGCACCACAGGTACAGAACTGTAGGTTCTGGTTTCCATGCTCATTGCCTCGTCTGCCTTGCCACCGCTGACATAAAGGAATTTCGCTTCACAAGGCTTCGTTGGCTCATCGGTACAGCGCTCCTGTTCCGCAGTATCCTTGCCGTACACAAGGGCATCGTCGCCGATACGCCACACGGCTTCGGGTGCGAAACCTTTACGTATCTCAACGTCCTCGCCCGACTCTAGGTTTCGGCGCCTCAAATCCCCATCGTTGCTTGCGTAATACAGCACGGGCTCCCCGCTCTGTGCAATCACGCCGAAGAAATCATTGGTCTCGATGTGCTCATGCCTTGTTTCTTGGCCAGAGGCGATATCCACCGCAACGACATCGATTTGTTTCTTCGAGCCGGCCTCCGGAATGTTCGCGAGATAGATCTTCTCCGCACTCGCCGCGATAATTTCGGCGGACTTAGCGTCGAGGTTCTTCGAATCCACTTCCGCGAGGGTTGGCTCGTCGAAGGATGCGAAATCGTCAAGGAACGTCGACAGGCTTACCTTCTCGGTTTGTAGGCCTTGGGTACTCTCCACAGTCTTCACAAGGCTGGCGCCTTTGGTCTTCCCGTCGTCGGCAACCAGCATCATCGTCGTGGTCATACGTTTGTCCTCAGAGCCATCGAACTTCTTCGGGGAGACGTCGTACAACGCTCCCGTGTCCAGATCGAGCGCACGGGTTTCTTTGTCCCAGGATGTGACAGCGAGTTTTGCAGGGACCGCCTGATTGAATGTCGGATTGAACACGTCGAGGTTGTCGATCCCAAGTGACCTTGTTTCTGGCAAGTCACGTGCTGCTTCAGGCGCCGCCTCTAACGGATCGACGGCCATGCGTGCGTTGTTGTTCCACTGTGGCTTAAGGGATTCCGCAGCCGTAGTTGCGTGCTTAGTTGGGTCAAGCACTTCCGTTTCGGTTTCATCCGCGCCGCCACAGGCACTCAGCGAGACTGTCAACAGCCCTGCTCCAAGAAGTGCGATTGCTTTCGTCTTATTCATGTTCAATCTCCTCGTTCTCTCGCCGTGTTAGTCAAAGATGTCGTAGAGCTTCCAGTCGCCGCCATCTCGAGCGAACAGAAACAGTTGGGTATTGACCGATGTCGCATGGACGTCCTTGTTTTTCACCTCCGTGTTGATCCCAACGAGTCGCGCCTCCTTGATCCCACTCAACCCGTAAAGACGGTCGAGGTAGTCGGTATTCTCCGACGCATCGTCACCTTGTTTCTTTGCGACGAGGTCCTTCAGGTCGTAGCTCTCCCCCGCGGCGTACTCGGCATCGTCGGATGATCCGATGCTCGTGTTCTCAAGCTTGTTTTCAAGCAACGCTGCACGGCCAGCAGCGGCATGCTGATTCATCCAGTCGGCCCTATCGTCCTCATCAAGCTGGGCGATTTCGTTGGCGAGCTTCTCAGGTCCGCTCGAGCCCAGCCCAGCGCCAACAAGCTGAGGAACTACCAGCGCAATGACGAGCACACCCGCAACAACAGCAGCAATAGGCCACCAACGCTTCACATCGAACGACTTCTCCGGTGTGTTGTCCCCTTCGCCAGAGCCGGGAACAACGGCTGGTTCGGAAACTTCGGGGGCTTCTGGTGCTTCGGGTGCGGTCGGTGCAGCCGTTGCAGCCGGTGACGCCATGGCGGCCAGCGACCGAAGGCTTTGCACGTTCATGGGCATGCCACTGTCGGACTTCAAGCGAGAGTCGTACATCTGGCGCTTAGTCGGGTCTCCCAGAATCTCCCGAGCCAGACGCAATTCCTCCTCGCCACCAGGGTTGGAGGTGAGGCCGCTGTCGAGGCGTTGCGTGAGCTCGTCGACAAGCAGCTCGCTCGAAGCCGACGGATCAAGTTCGAGCGTCTTGTACAGGTTGTAATGCTGCATCCCGGTTTCCTTCTACTGCTCGCTGATGAAGACGGAGGCGTTGTTGCCGCCGGTGCAGCGGAAACCGCCCTGCGCCGGCGAGCAGGACATCATGTAGTACTGGCCGGTCTTCGGGCTCAGGCTACGCAGCGAAGTCGGCGTCTTTCCGTGCTCCGCGTAGTACGCGCGGAAATCATCACCAACGGCACGCGCAAAGCCCTCAGTTGTGACGGACGTTTCCGGCACGCCAACCCCGAAGGTACGGTCCTTTCGGTCAGCGTCTGGCTTCGCCGACGACGGTGCCGCCGATGGCTTTGCGCCGTCAGGCGCGGCCCCACCTGGAGCACGCGTCGACGTTTCCACAACAGTAGAGGTCACCGGCTCCGTGGAACCGCTGGACGATCCGCCAAAGCTCCACGCGGCGAACGCACCGAGCACAGCCAGGAGGGCAACGGCGAGCACGCCAATGATGATGTAGAGCACCCGGTTCGACGACTTCGGCTCTTGTGGGCCGGGCGCCGGCGCGTACGCAGGTTGGCTCCACTGCTGCTGTTCCCAACTTTGCGCCGGGAACTGCTGGGTGGGCATATGCTGCTGTGGTTGTCCCCACTCGTCGTATTCGGATGGTTTCGGGGTGTATGCCGCCCACTCATCGTTGGGGTTGGCATTTGGGTTCGACATCGTGGAATCTCCAAGCTACGGGGGTGTTTATCCCGCAGTCTATCGTCCAGCCTCCGAACAGTCAGGATTTGGCGAGCCCAATTGCAGCTCGAGCACAGCGTTTGTGAGATCAGTTGCCATCAATTGGGCCGTCGCATAGGTGCCGTCTGCAGGCGAAACTGTCAGCGCGATGCCGTAGCCGTTGTACAGGCCGAGCTGGCGCACGGTGTACTTCCCGTCGTCCCCCGGACCCCAGCCACCTTTGAAGGCAACATCCGGCAAAACCCCCAGACCGTAGCGCTGCTCCGGCACTACCTTGCGCATCATGTCGAGTACCTCGTCGGACCCCGCCACGCAGCGCAGGTTGGAGGCGAACACTGCCTGCTCACGAGTGCCCCATCGCGTTTGACCGAAAGCCGTGAATCCAGGCCTGAGCACAACGGTGTTCATCGGTAGATCGACTCCCGCTTCACGCAGCACCGCTTCTACCTCCGTAGGCTCGACTGCCGCCCACAGAGTTTCTGCCGCGAGGTTGTCTGAGGCGGTAATCGCAGACTCCGCAACCGGAAGTAGCGAAGGGTCTTTGCGAAGCGCAGCGACCGCGATCGGAACCTTCGAAGTTGACCACGCTACCTGCGGATCTTGTTCCGGCGATCCTACTGCGTCCCGGCCGTCAGACACCGCGAGCTCTGCCGTTCCCCCGTATTGAGCAACCACGGCATCGACTGCTGCTTGGAGCTGCGGTTGCAACTGCTCCAGAACAGGCGCGGGGACGGGCGAGGGTGCGAGTGAACTCGGCGTAATTACGTGGGTTGCCGTCACAGTTTCCGTCGCTGGTTCTGAAGCCCGCTCCCCTGCCCCGCACGCGCTGAGCGCAAGCCCAGCGGCGACCAGCACTGCAGCAAACCTCAGTCGCGGCGTCATGTTTAGCAGCGGGCCGTCGGCAGATCGCCGCGCATTGCTGCGATGCCGTCCGCCAGCTCGTTGAGCATGGCGAAACTACCCTCGTGCCCCTTCGGGCTGTGCACGGTGATCGCCACTGCGATATCCCCGTTCGGCCCAGGGATGAGGCCAAACTGGCGGGCGAGGTGCCCGTTCTCGTAGTAGTTCCAGCCGCCCTTGAAGCGTGCACCAGGGATGCGCCCTACACCCCAGCGCTGATAATCGACGACGCGCCCCATCATGTCCAGCACCGGCTCATGCCCCTTCACGCAGCGCAGGCCCGATGCAAACGCCGCCTGGTCGCTGGTGGTCCACAGCGTGCCCATCTGGTATCCCGCGGAGTTGGTGGTCCGCGATCCTGCCTCGGCGATGATGCCGTCGAGTTCCGCGCCCGATACCTGGCCAAACATACGGTGCGCGGCAGGGTTATCGGAGCGGGTCACGGCGACCTCAGCATCCGGGTAGGCTGCCGGGCTCTTGCGCAGCGCACCAATAGCCACCGGGACCTTCATAGTGGAAAATGCCGGCTCCGGGCGGTTATCCCCTGCGGTAATGCCACCGACAGATGCTGTCGCGCGGCCACCATGTCGCGCAACAACGTCGCGCACAAGCTGATCAAGCTGCGCTTGAACCTCCGTGGCACTCTTGCCCGTCGGCTGTCTCTTCGCGGCGGCCGGTGCCGTCAGCGGCAACGGCAGGTGGATGGCTCGCTGCACTTGCGGCGGCAGTTGCTTGTAGGTCTGCACAATGGCCGGGCCTACAACCGGGATCTGATCAATCGCGGAGTAGGTGGGAATGGCCGGCAGGCCCGGAAGCGAAATACCTGCGGTGAGCGCAAGCGCGGCGAGCTTGGAGGACACGGAGGTACTCTCCTTCAGAGGGTTAGTGGGCGAAGTGGCGGGTTCCGGTGAGATACATGGTCACGCCGGCTTCCTTGGCTGCAGCGATGACTTCCTCGTCACGGATGGATCCGCCGGGCTGGACAACGGCCTTCACACCGGCGTCTGCAAGCAACTGGAATCCGTCGGCAAACGGGAAGAACGCGTCGGAGGCTGCCACGGCACCGTTGGTGCGGTTGCGGCCCTCGTCCAGTGTGTTCGCGCGGTCAACGGCCAGCTTGGCCGAATCGACGCGGTTGACCTGGCCCATGCCGATGCCCACCGATGCGCCGTCGTTGGCAATCAGGATGGCGTTGGACTTCACGCAACGCACCGAGCGCCACGCGAACTCAAGATCGGCGAGGGTCTGCTCGTCGGCAGCGTCGCCGGCAACCAACTTCCAGTTGGCGGCTGCGTCGCCGTCGGCCTGGAACTGGTCGCGCTCCTGGACCAGCCAACCACCGGTGATCTGCTTGCGCTCCTCGGTGAGTTGCTCCGGGGTGACCTCCAGCAGGCGCAGGTTCTCCTTCGTGCGCAGCAGCTCGAGTGCTTCCGGCGCGAAAGACGGGGCGATGACCACCTCGGTGAAGATCGGGTGGATCTGCTCTGCAAGCTCAAGGGTGACCTCGCGGTTCGCGGCGATCACGCCGCCGTAAGCAGAGACAGGGTCGCAGGCGTGTGCCTTCTTGTGTGCATCCGCGATGGACTCGTCGGAAACTGCGAGACCACACGGATTGGCGTGCTTGATAATCGCGACGCACGGACGGTTGTGATCCCAAGCCGCACGCCATGCGGCGTCAGCGTCCTGGTAGTTGTTGTAGCTCATTGCCTTGCCGCCGTGCTGCTTCGCAGCGGCAATGCCCCAACCGTCGCTTTCCAGGCGGGCTGCCTGGTGCGGGTTCTCGCCGTAGCGCAGTTCCGTGGTCTGCGCACCAGACTCGGTCTGGCTCTCGAGCTGGGAGGCGAGCCAGGAGGACACGGCGGCGTCGTAACGCGCAGTGTGCGTGAACGCCTCGAGGGCGAGCTCGCGGCGCTCGTCGAGCGTAAAGCCACCGTTCTTCACGGCCTCCACAACGTCGGCGTAGCGCTTCGGGGAGGTCACAACCGCGACAGACGGGTGGTTCTTGGCTGCCGCGCGCACCATCGACGGACCACCGATATCGATCTGCTCGACGCACTCGTCAAAGTTGGCACCTGAGGCGACGGTTTCCTCGAACGGGTACAGGTTGACCACGACGAGCGAGAACGGCTCGATGCCCAGCTCCTCAAGCTGCGCCTTGTGGTCGTCCTTACGCAGGTCTGCCAGGATGCCCGAGTGCACGCGCGGGTGCAGCGTCTTCACACGGCCGTCGAGCACCTCCGGGAAACCGGTGACCTCTGCGACCTCGGTCACCGGCACGCCTGCGTCTGCAATGCGCTTCGCGGTGGAACCAGTGGAGACGATTTCTACGCCGGCTTCGCCCAACGCGCGAGCCAGATCCTCCAGCCCCGTCTTGTCGTAGACGCTGATCAGCGCGCGCCTGATTTCCCGCTTCGCGGCATTCGTCATGAGAAAAGGACCTTTCCGTTTACTACTTGGGCGTTATGGAGCAGTTCCACGATCTGCTCGCGCTCGACCTTCTTGATGCGCTCGTGCAGCGTGGAGGTGGTGTCGTCCGGCAGCACCTCAACGGCACGCTGGGCGATGATCTCGCCGCTATCCAGTCCGGAATCGACGTAGTGGACGGTGCAGCCGGTGACCTTCACACCGTATTCCAGAGCATCCCGGACAGCGTGTGCGCCCGGGAATGATGGCAGCAACGACGGGTGCGCGTTGATGGTTCGACCTTCATACTTCTCAAGGAAGGGCTTGCCCAGGATGCGCATGAAGCCTGCCGAAACGACAAGGTCTGGCTTCACGGACGCAAGCGTGGCGGCAAGTTTTTCGTTCCACGCGTTGCGGTTGGTTTCCATTGGCACCACTGCGGTGCGGATACCCGCGTTCTTCGCACGTTGGATCGCTGGGCAAATTTGATCCGCCACCACAATGTCGATGCGGTAGCGACCTTGCGCATTGTCGATCATGGACCGCAGCAACGTACCCGTTCCAGAGACGAGCACAGCAATTGATTTCACTGAATCACTCACGCGAAGCAGTCTAGCTGTCAGTGTTCGCAGGTGTGCGTTGCCTTAGCGCAGCTACCCCCAACACGGTTGCACCGGTGACGGCAACCCACACAAACAGCAGCAGCGCCAGCACCCATGGGTCCACACCGATGACCCCATAAGCGCCTGCTTGCCCTGAGGAGAAGACGCCTGCGGCCGCGCCGAATAGGGCGCACCACGTGGCAGTTGCTGCAATAGCAGTCAGAGACACTTGCTTTGCAACGAAGTAATGCACCAGCACCGCCGCCGGCACCACCAACAGCACCGGCGCCCACGCGGGCACCTCCGCCGGGATCGCACCAAACAGGGGCAGGGGTGGGTACGGGATCTGGACTGCGTCGAAGAGGTTTATCGAACCGGCACCGTAGGTAAAGGACCCGCCGAGCATGACCGACAGCGCCCCGATAGCCGCATTTGGCAGGTACGCCACACAGAGCACGAACAGGCCGATACCGCCGCCCCACCCGAGGGATGGGTACTGGCCGAGCAGTTCGCGAACCTCACCAAAACCTGCAACGAGGAACGCAAGGTAGATCACTGCGGCTGCACTCAGCAGGCGTACAACGATGTTGCCTGCAGCCTCACCTGCATCAACGGTTTCCGCGGGAACCCCCGCACGCTTCGCGAGCGCATGCCACACCACGTTGCGGATTCCGATGCAGTAACCAATGAGGTGCAAGATGACCGGGCAAAGCAGCGCGGCCACGGGGTGTGGTGCGGCCACCGGATAGACGGCCGACGCGTCAGCGACCATGAACAACGCGATGCCGCTGAACACCAGCGCAAAGCCGATGACAAGACCAAGCAGCACGAGGAGGTCCAGGATGCTCACTCGTCCCGCCGTAGCCGCACGGATGCGGCGCGCCACGAGTGCGACAACACCGATGGCTGGCAAAAGGGGTACGGCGGCGAGCTCGATGTCGTCGATACGCACTGGCACTCCGTGGAAGACGAACCAGCTCTCCCCCACCGCGGCAGGCAAGTAGGTCAGGCGCCAACCTGCGATGAGGATGACGGCAAAGCACACCACAAGCAGCCCGAGCCCGACGACAGCATTCGGCACAGCGACATACGGCAGGTAGTGCTTGATCCGCTCTTCGGTCGTCTCCGGGACCTTTGCGGGGGCAGACCGCTTCTTAATACCGGTGATCTTGCGCTTGGACATGCTGGCGTTGCGCGCGCGGCGCCCGCTTGTCGACGACGCCGGGCGTGGTTTCGGTGTGGTGCTCATCCCCGCCAACTCTGCCACTCCTCACCCCCACTTCTGGGGAAGGACACCCGATCTTCCAATTTGCCCCACCCGTCCGGATAGTCACACCATTCACATACGACTACACATGACGTGGATGCAACCGGGATGTAACACTGCGAAGACAGCGAACGATTAAGACAATTTTCAGATTCATCTTGCCCCGATGAAACCAATTCGTTACAGTAACCACTCGTAGATAACAGGAAGGTTACGATTCCCCTGCCAAAAACAGCACTAGCAGGGGGAATTCGGGCCAACGGGAAATCTCAAAGAGGGCACATGTTCATTTCGAAGAAGCAGGGCGGCAAGCACCGTAAGCAGACGCCGAACACGGGTCGCGCAGCTGTCGTCGCCGCCGCCACTGGCGCGGTTTCCACCGCCGGCTTCTCCGGCCTCGCCGCAGGCGCTCTCACCTCGGACAAGAGCCAGGACGCGGATTACTCCATCCAGCTCGCAGCCGATACCGACGAAATTGCCGGCACCCCAGACAGCGACGCCGCAACCCCGCAGATCCTGGCGATCGCGGAGTACAAGCCGGTTGAGAACCTTACCGACCAGCTCAACAAGGCAGTCCAGCACTCCGACGAGGTCGCTCGCCAAGACGAAGCAGCACGTGCCCCGCTGGTCGTCCGCCCGGCCGACGGCGCTTACACCTCCGGCTTCGGCATGCGCTGGGGTTCGATGCACTCCGGCATCGATATCGCCAACGTGGAAGGCACCCCGATCCGCGCAGTTGCCGATGGCACTGTGATCGACTCCGGCCCGGCCCAGGGCTACGGCCAGTGGATCCGCATCCGCCACGAGGACGGCTCCATTTCCGTCTACGGCCACATGCAGTCTCTGTACGTAGGCGTCGGCGAGCAGGTCCATGCCGGCCAGGACATCGCCGGCATGGGTTCGCTGGGCTTCTCCACCGGCTCGCACCTGCACTTTGAAATCTGGCCGGACGGCGCAACCGCTGTCGACCCGGAGCCTTGGTTGGCCGCACGCGGCATCCAGCTCTAGGCCACACACAGACTTCTGCCCCGCTTCGGCGGGGCTTTATCATTGTTGGGTGTCCAACTTTTCGGAGCATGCGGGGGTACACCATCCACCCCCACAGGCAATTAACATCCGTAACAAATTTCACTTCAGTAACATCGCGCCTGCCTGCAGCGATACCACATAGCTACGCCCAATTAGAACAAACGTGCAGGTCACGCCATTGCTTCGCGGGTGGACACACGTTAAATTGACCTGCTGTGCGCGTAGCCAAAGCTGCGCCGAACCAGACCTGCGTAGAGAAGGTAAAACTGTGAAAACCAGTCGTATGTTCCCCGGTGCCTCCGTGGCAGCCGCTGCAGCATTGGCGCTGACGCTTGTAGCGTCGCCAGCGCACGCACTGACCCTCACTGTCGGTGGCGCACCTATCGGCAACCAGGGCGACGCCTTGGGCGCCCTTGCAAAGGCTGCAGACGCCATCCTGGACAACGGTGCAACCGTGACCGCCGGCGGCTACAAGATCGTGTACGACCCGCGCGCCCTCGATGCGCCGCTGTCGGCCGCGTTCGCTCCTGCCGATGGCACGGACTGGGTCGCACCGCAGCGCGGCCGCACCGCAGATGGCCGCACCGTGGTCATGCCGGCGTCTGGCCGCTACACCTCCGGTTACGGTCCACGCTGGGGCACGTTCCACCGTGGCATCGACATTGCCAACACGGAAGGCACCCCGATCTACGCGGCAATGGACGGCACCGTCACTGCAGCAGGTCCGGCGCAGGGCTTTGGCAACTGGGTCGTGATCAAGCACGACGGTGGCGAAGAGACCGTCTACGGCCACATGCGTTACTACGACGTGCAGGTCGGCCAGCGCGTCAAGGCGGGCCAGAAGATCGCCTCCATCGGCAACGAGGGCTACTCCACGGGCCCGCACCTCCACTTCGAGGTCAAGCCGGACGGTGTGAACCACGCCGACCCCGAGGTCTGGCTGGCCCAGCAGGGTATCCGGATCTAAAGCTTTTCCATCGGCACCCCGCCGATGGTCATCAGCCTGACGGTGCCAGACGACCCGAAATCGATTGTCACCGTCTCCCTCACGCCGGAACCTTCCACGGTGAGGACCGTGCCCAACCCGTACTTCGCGTGGTTGACGCGGTCTCCGGCCACTAAGTTCAAATTCTTGTGCACCGTCTGTTTCGGTGCACGGCGCGCAGAGCGCATCTGCGTGCGTGGACGCGAGGGCGAGCCCCACGCATCCGCGTTGAAGGAGCGCTCCGGTTCCAACCTGCGCCAGTCGATGAGGTCCTCCGGGACCTCTGCGAGGAAGCGACTGGCCGGGTTGGTTACCGGAGAGCCCCACGATGAGCGCAGCATCGCACGCGTCAGATATAGCCGCTCGCGGGCGCGCGTAATCCCCACATACGCCAGGCGACGTTCCTCGGCGAGCTCCGCTGGATCCCCCAACGCACGCAGGTGTGGGAACTGTCCGTCCTCCCAGCCGGTAACAAACACCACCGGGAACTCCAGGCCCTTTGCAGTGTGCAACGTCATCAACGTGACCACGCCCTGCTCGTTGTCCGGCAACTGATCCGCATCAGCGACGAGCGAAACCTTCTCCAAAAACGCCTGCAGTGATCCCGGCGCGGGTTCGCCTTCCTGCATAACCTCGTCGATTTCTTCATCGGTCATGTACGCCATCTGGTTCGCAGCGTCCGAGGAGAACTCACGGGCGACAGAGACCAACTCGTTGAGGTTGTCCAGGCGCGCCCCGTCCTGCGGGTCGTTGGAGGCTTCAAGCTCTGCCTTGTAGCCGGTGGCATCAAGCACCTGGGCGACCAGTTGCCCGAGGTCTGGCATGCCGGTGACCTCATTGACCATGTTCGGCATGTCCTGGCGGAGCCCCCTCATCATGTCCACGAAGCGGGTAATGGAGTTCGTGGCGGCCTTGGCCAGCATGTCCACGTTGCCCTCAGTGGCGTCGATAAGCGAACGCCCAAAGCTTTGATTGTTTTGCTCCGAGTGCAGCGCCACCATGGCTTGCGCCTTGTCGCCAATGCCGCGTTTTGGCACGTTGACAATGCGCCGCATGCTCACCGTGTCGTCCGGGTTTTCTAGCACCTTCAGGTAAGCAACGATGTCGCGGATCTCGCGGCGCTCGTAGAAGCGGGTCCCGCCGACTACCTTGTACGGAATACCCGAGCGGATGAAAATGTCTTCCAACGCGCGCGAGGCGTTGTTGGTGCGATACATCACTGCGATATCCGAGTACGGCACGCCGCGATCCGACAGGGCATCGATTTCCGTGGCGATGAAGCGGGCCTCGTCGTGCTCGTTGTCCGCGACATAGCCGACGATCTTCTCCCCCGTGCCGTGGTCAGTCCACAGCTTCTTCGGGCGGCGGCCCTCGTTCTGCGCGATGACAGCGTTCGCGGCACTCAAGATGTTCTGCGTGGAGCGGTAGTTCTGCTCCAGCATGATCGTCTCCGCATCGGGGTAGTCGCGCTCGAACTCCTCGATGTTGCGGATCGTCGCGCCACGGAAGGCGTAAATGGACTGGTCAGAATCGCCCACCACCGCCAGCTCGGGCGCGTCGGGGCCGTCGCCCACCAGGGTGTGGATGAGTTCGTATTGAGCGTGGTTGGTGTCCTGGTATTCGTCGACAAGCACATGCCTGAAGCGACGCCGGTAGTACTCCGTGACCTGCGGATGCGTCTTGAAGATGCGGACTACCTCGCCGATCAGATCGTCGAAATCGAGCGCGTTGGATTGACGCAGGCGGCGCTGATATTCCGCGAACACGTTCGCCACCGTGGTCTCGAACGGGTTGTGGGTGCGTTGCGCCTGTGCTTGCGCCTGGTCCGGATCCACCAACTCGTTTTTCAGATTCGAAATCGCGTTGGCCAGCACGCGCGGCGAGAGCTTCTTCAGATCCAAGTTCATGTCTTTGCCGATCATGCCGAGCAGTCGACGTGAATCGTCCGAATCATAAATAGTGAAGTTGGTATTCAACCCCGGCACCAACTGCGCCTGCTGGCGCAAAATACGCACGCACACCGAGTGGAACGTGGCCACCCACATGCGTTCCGCCTCAGGTCCGACGAGTTGGCCGACGCGCTCCTTCATCTCCGCTGCGGCCTTATTAGTAAAGGTGATGGCAAGGATCTGCCACGGCGCTACCCCACGGTTTTGCAGCAAATAGGCAATACGGCGGGTCAGCACCGCAGTTTTGCCGGAACCAGCGCCGGCGACGATAAGCAGCGGGCTACCTTCGTGCACGACGGCCGCCTGTTGCTGCGGGTTCAGGCCAAGGGTCACATCAGTCATGGCAGTCACTGTACTAACGCCGCCGACACGACCCTGACCATGTGTTCGAACTGGCATAATCTACTGCCATGAGTGAGCTTGAAATCCGCATGCCATCCGGCACCGACGATCCCCTTTCGGACGCGGAGATCCAGGAATACCGCAAGGAAATCGACCGACTTGACCGCGTCATCCTCGACGCAGTGAAGCGCCGCAGCCAGATTTCCGCCGCGATTGGTAAGACACGCATGGGCTCGGGCGGCACGCGCCTTGTCCACACTCGCGAGGTGGCCATCATTAACCAGTTCCGCGACGAGTTGGGCGAGGAAGGCCCCGGCCTGGCACAGATCCTGCTGCGGCTCGGCCGGGGCAAGTTGGGTTAACGCACTTGGGGCTAGCGCTCCGGACGGCTAGTCCTGCTCGGTGGAATCGAGCACGACCTCAAATTCCAGCAGTTCAGCAGACTGTGACACCGGCTTGCGCGGGCCCTCACCGTTATCGCCGCCCTTGTCGCTTTCAGCGTGCCCGGCGCGGCCTGCGCCTTCCCACCAGGCGTTGTAGGACTTCTCGTCGGCCCAGCGGGTGACCACGAAGTAGCGCTCCTCCCCCTTGACCGGGCGCAGAAGCTGGAAGCCTTCGAAGCCGGGCTGGGAGTCGATGGCGTGCTTGCGGGCAGCGAAGCGGCGCTCGAGTTCCTCGCCGGCGCCTTCGGGGACAGTAATCGCGTTGATCTTGACGATGCTCATGGGCGCCATTATCCAGATTTGCCGGGTGGTGGGGTGTTACCCGGAAGGCACGACAGGTTTTGACTACCGTAGTTTGCATTGAACGCTGGAGATGATCACCGCCGCCTGGGAGGCTGCAATGCACGACATTACGTCCGCACCGAGCTGGAAAAAGCTCGAAAAACTCCATGCTGAAACGTCTCGCACGACGCTGCGTGATCTGTTTCGGGCCGACGCGCAGCGCGCCGAGCGCTTCACTTTCGACGCCGCCGGTTTGCACGTGGATCTGTCGAAGAACCTGTTCAACGGGCGTGTCATGGAGGCGCTGATTGCACTTGCCGACGACGCCGACCTGACCGAACGCATCACTGCAATGTTTTCGGGCGAGCACCTCAACACCACCGAGGACCGGGCTGTGCTGCACACCGCGCTGCGCGCCCCGGCGGATCGGGCGCTGATCGTCGACGGCCAGGATGTCACCGCTGACGTGCACGATGTGCTGGAGCGCATGAGTGCGTTTGCGGAGTCGGTGCGCTCTGGCGATTGGCTCGGCCACACGGGCAAGCCGATTACCAAGGTGGTCAACATCGGCATCGGCGGCTCCGACCTGGGGCCAGCCATGGCTGCTCAGGCGTTGCGTACCTACGCGGATGCTGGGGTGAGCGCGGAGTTCGTCTCCAACGTGGATCCGGCCGATATGACCCGGGTGCTCGCTGACGCTGACCCGGAGCAGACGCTGTTTATCGTCGCCTCCAAAACGTTTACTACGCAGGAAACACTGTCTAACGCGCATGCGGCGAAGCGCTGGCTGCTCGAGGCTTTCGATGGCGACGACACCGCGATTGCGAAGCACTTCGTAGCCGTCTCTACCAACGCGGAGAAGGTCTCCGAGTTCGGTATTAATACGGACAACATGTTCGGCTTCTGGGACTGGGTTGGCGGCCGCTACTCGGTGGATTCCGCAATCGGCCTGTCGCTGATGGTGGTCATCGGCCCGGAGCGTTTCCGCGAGTTCCTCGCCGGGTTCCACGCGATGGATGAGCACTTCCGCACCACCGATTTCGAGCGCAACGTGCCTGTACTCATGGGGCTGCTCAACGTGTGGTACCGCAACTTCTACCGGGCCCAAACCCACGCGGTGTTGCCGTACGCGCAGGACCTCGCCCGCTTCCCGGCGTATCTGCAGCAGTTGACCATGGAGTCCAACGGCAAGCGCACGCGTATCGACGGCACCCCGGTCACCTATGACACCGGCGAAATCTTCTTCGGCGAGCCCGGCACCAACGGCCAACACGCCTTTTTCCAATTGATCCACCAGGGCACCACACTGATTCCGGCGGACTTCATCGGCTTTGCCAAACCACGCGCTGATCTGCCCACCGCCACCGGCGAAGGCTCCATGCACGACCTGCTCATGGGTAATTTCTTCGCGCAGACGAAGGTGCTGGCGTTTGGCAAAACCCAGCAGGAAATCGAAGCAGAAGGTGTCCCGCATGCACTTGCGCCGCACAAGGTTATGCCTGGCAACCGCCCCACCACCACGATCCTGGCGGAGGAACTCTCCCCGCACTCCCTCGGCGCGTTGATTGCGTTGTACGAGCACATCGTGTTCGTGGAGGCCGCCATCTGGGGCATCAACGCCTTCGACCAGTGGGGCGTGGAGTTGGGCAAAGCTCAGGCCAATGACCTCGCCGCTGCCGTTGCGGGCGAGGAAGAGCCCGCCTCCGGCGACCAATCCACCGACAACCTCATCACCTGGTACAGGGAGCACCGCTAATGGGCGACGCCATCTCATCCGAGTCCTACACCCCACGTCAGCGCACCACGTACCGCCGTCGGCTCGAAGATGAGCTGGAGCGCTTCGACCGGCACCTCCAGGGCGCCGAGTTCGTCGATCACGGCACGATCGGGCTGGAGTTGGAGCTCAATCTTGTCGACGACACCATGCTCCCCCACCCCAACAACCAAGCCGTGCTCGCGCTGCTTGATAGCGAGTACCAGGCCGAAATCGGCGCTTACAACGTGGAGATGAACCACCCACCCTTGGATATTCAGGGCCAGGGGCTAGTGGAGCTGGCTGGTGGCGTCGAGAAGCGACTTGCTCGAGTGCGCGAGGCAGCGCAGCAAGCTGGGTCGCACCTTGCGATGATCGGCACACTGCCCACGATGACCTCGCAGTTTCTCGACAGCGACGAGTGGATGACGCAGGAAAACCGCTACGCCGGACTGAACAACTCGATCCTGGAATCGCGCGGTGAACTGGTCAAAATCGACCTGCGGGGCGAGGAGAAATACACCCACTACTTTGAGACCATCGCCCCCGAATCCACCTGCACATCCATGCAGCTACACCTCCAGGTGGCACCAGACCGGTTCGCGGAAGCGTGGAACGCCTCCCAAGCCATCGCGGGTGTGCAGGTCGCGCTCTCAGCAAACTCACCGCTGTTCCTCGGCCACAAGGTGTGGCACGAGTCGCGCATCCCGGTGTTCAAACAGTCCATCGATACACGCACCAAAGAACTGATCAACCAAGGCGTGCGCCCGCGTGTGTGGTTCGGCGAACGCTGGATCACCAGCGTCTTCGACCTGTTTGAAGAAAACGTGCGCTACTTCTCTCCCCTGCTGCCCGAGGGCCGCGCCGACGCAGGCACCCCGTTCATGAACGGCGACAACCCTGGCCTGCACTACCTCAACCTGCACAACGGCACGATCTGGCGCTGGAACCGGCCCATCTACGATCCGGCGGGCGAACTCAGCCACATCCGCGTGGAAAACCGCCTGCTTCCCGCTGGCCCGACCGTCAAGGACATCGTTGCCGACGCTGCGCTCTACTACGGCCTGGTCAAAGCCCTAAGCAACCAGACCCGACCTGTGTGGTCGCGCCTCACCTTCGACGCCGCAAACCGTAACTTCCTCGCCGGCGCCAAGCACGGCATCAACGCCGAGATGGAATGGCCGACGTTGGGTTCGGTTCCGGTACGTGAGCTCGTCGAGAAGCATCTGCTCGACCTCGCCTACGAGGGGCTGCGAGCCCTTGACGTGGACCAATCCTGCGCAGACGAATACCTCGGCATCATCGAAGGCCGCGTGCGCACCGGCCAAAACGGGGCGACCTGGCAACTGGACGCCCTGAGCCGCGCCGCCGCCGGATCAAAACCCGCCACCAGCGAACGCGCCGAAGGCCTCGCACGGGTTTTGCGGCAGTACATCAAAAACTCCCAGGCAGGCGCGCCGGTGCACACTTGGAACCTTGAGGTCGAATAAGGCAAGATAGGCGCAATGCAGAGCATCATCGACTGGATCGTCGGCCTAATGGAAACCCTTGGCGCCCCCGGCGTCGGCATCGCGATCCTCTTGGAGAACCTCTTCCCACCCATCCCGTCCGAGGTCGTCCTGCCGCTGGCAGGCTTCACCGTCGCGCAGGGATCCCTGAACATGGTCAGCGTGTTCATCTGGTCCGTGCTTGGCTCCGTCGTCGGCGCATACGTACTGTACGGCATCGGCGCCTGGCTCGGCTTGGAGCGCCTGCGCAAGATCGCCGACTGGATGTGGCTCGTGCGCGCCTCCGACGTGGACGCCTCGATGGACTTCTTCAACAAATACGGCAAGCCCAGCGTGTTCATCGGCCGCCTCATCCCAGGTGTGCGCTCGCTGATCTCCATCCCGGCGGGCCTGGGCAACATGAACCTGCTCACATTCGGCCTGTGGACCACGCTTGGCTCCGGCATCTGGAACGCCATCCTGATCTACCTGGGCTACATCCTCGGCGACAACTGGGAGAAAGCCACCGAGTACGCCGACACCTACTCCAACGTCATCTACGTCGTGCTCATCCTGATCATCCTTGGCTTCCTGGTGTTCTTTATCCGCCGTGCGATGCGTGACCGCCAGGCTCCGGCTGACACCGCGGACACCACCAAATAACCCGCTCGAGGGCGACCGATCACGAAAGTGACGGTCGCCCTCTCCCCTTTAAGAAACCTTCTCGCCTTGCGCCCAATACGAAGCAACATCGGGAAGTTCATCGACCGCGAAGTATCGAGAGTGCGTAACCTTCAGGTCTTCTAAGGACGGCGCCCCGATCACAACAATCTCGACATCTGGATTGTCGTTGGCCTGTTCTTCCTCAAGCCGCTGCAGGATCGCATCACGTACATCCGCATACTCTTTCATCCGAAGCGCGCCGGTCTTGCGGTTGAACACCATAAGGAAGTGCTTCATCGTCTCCCCCTCACTCTTCTACCTCGTACGAACTGAGACGTTGCGATAGGGCTCGCAAAGATTCAATGAGGCTCAGAATACTCGAGGCATGCTGACTCGTAGCAGTCTCCGAGTACGACAATGCTCGAAAAGCTTCCGCCCGCAATTCATGCAGCCTCGAGTTCAATGGCAGACCCATCGGGATATTCGCTAACTGCTTCATCGAGTTCGAACTACTCCGACGCGTCGCTGCTCGTTGCCGTTCCATATGGTGAATATCACGCGCAATCGCAACTAGCGCATCAAAAACCCTGGCTAGCTCTTTATTCCCTGGCCGCGCATCGCTTTCGTATCGGATCTTTCGCCCAGTTTTGTCCGCTAACTTTTCAAAGGTGTTCGCCCACTCCGACTGGAGCAAGGTTCGCATTTGGAGTTCGACATTACCCGCAGCCGACTGAACCACCAGATGAATAGCCCGGTAACCCCCGGGCTGCGCACGGGCGATATAGTCACGCTCAATCACACGATGCCCCTCTGCCCGCAGCACCTGCTGCAGCTCCCATGAGAGATGGCGCAAATCGTCGTGCAACACGTTGGCCGTAATTCGAGCCCCGGCGAAATCCCACATCCGGCCGAGTTGAACCTTCTTCGTTTTGTCCTCATTCGACCGTCTGATTTTGTCACCAATAGTCGCCTGCGATTTCACTCGATAAGCACTGACAATGTCCGGACTTTGGTTTTCCTGGCCAAAAAGTTCCTGCGCAAAACCTGCACAGGCAGCAGCAGTCCGTCGAGCTAACTCGTCGTGCCAGATAATCATCTCCGCGGCTTCCGCAGGAACACTGGCACTACCAGCGAAATATTCTCCGAGCCGGTCGATTTCTCGCTTCCCCCACGGACGTTTTTCTCTCAAAAATTCAAAGTCCATATCTCGCCCCCCCTTTTCCAGAAATGGAATATATCAGGGCTCCGGCTGACACCGCGGACACCACCAAATAACCCGCTCGAGGTCGCCGTCGCCGCCGAGAAATCCCTTCTCAATGAGCGTGCCGCAGCGCCTACACGGCTTGTTGTTGCGGCCGAACACGTAACTTGTCTCCCCCGCCCGCTTGATCCCAGTGGTCACGCGGACGGGGGCGTCTTTATTCGCCCACATCAGCCGTCGCGCAAGACGCACATGCTTTTCGACGTCCACCTCCCCCACCCGTTCCCTCGGGTGGGTACCCGCGAGGAAGTTGATCTCCGCGCGGTACTCGTTCCCAATGCCGGCAAGATTGCGCTGATCCAGCAGGGCACGTCCGATTTCGAGGTTCGGCTGTGCCTCAATGCGCCTGACCGCCTCCGCCAGATCGAAATCCGGGTCGAGCAAATCCGGACCGAGATACCCCATCTCCTGCTCGTATTGGCGGGCGGGGAACACCCGAACGAGGCCGAGCCAAAAGCCGACGAGTTCGATGTCGGGCTGGGGGTCGTCGCTAAGCGAAAGCACCACGCGAGCCGCATGACCAGGCTTCTTCCAGCGTGTTCCGGCGCGATGCATCGACCACGTGCCCTCCATTTTGAGGTGCGTGTGCAGGATCTGCGCCTGGTGGCCGCCTTTAGCGAACTGCATGAAGAGGTGCTTGCCGCGAGGCCAAACGCGCTCGCAGGTCATGCCCGTGAAATCAACGGTGGCGTAGCGCGGGACGCGAATGCTTGTGGCTGTGACTTCGCGATTTTGCATCCACTGCAGGCGCTTTGACAGCTGATAGACGGAATCACCTTCAGGCATAGTGGAGCCCATGTTCCGCTTTCTGGGAAACTTTTTCAATTCTGGGCCGAGCCCGGAGGAGTCGCTTGTGGGCCAGGCGAATCCGCGGCTCGGCCTTGCGGCGGCAGCGCACCTGGTCAGACAGTTACAGTAGAACGCGTGTTCGAACGTTCGGTTTTGACGTCGGGCGCGTTGATAGATTGACCCTCAACTACTTGAAGGAGGGAACATGAACAACGTGTCTCGGCTCGTTGACCAGGTCGTAGACAGCCTGACGCAATTGCGCCTGCTTTTCGACGACCCCACGTCCCTCCCCTTCACTACCATCGCCCGCGACATCGCACGCCTCGAACAAGCTATGGATAAGAAGGCCTACGTCGACGCCTCCTTCGCCCACGCCTGCGTGCTCGCCGACGCCGGCAAACTCGTCGGGGCGAACTACCCGGACGCCTACCTCATGGAGATGTTGGGCATCTCCAAGGGCGAGGCCTACAACCGGCTCGCCCGCGCCAAAGCCATGTTCGCCCCGCCCCCGCCGCCCGAGCCCGACCTGGACGATTTCCTCGGGGACCTGTTTGGCACCGGCGATGAGCCGACCGATGAGGAGCGCGCCGCCGCCGAAGAAGCCGCCCGCAAGGCCGCCGACGAGGAAGCCGAGCGTCGCCGCAAAGACCAGGAGGACGCCCGCCGTCGCGCCGGCGAGGTCCCCGCCGCCAAGCAGGACATCATCCGGCGAGAACTCGACAAACTGCTCAAGGCCGCCGAGGGCGAACGCATGAGCATCTACGCCCGCGCCATGGAGGAAGCGAAGACACGCAGCGAAAAGGACCTGCGGCTGTTTGTGAAGCGCCTCGTGGACAAGGCGAACAAGCCACACGCAAAGAAGAACCCCAACGCTGGCTTTGAAAAGCGCGAGGCCACCCTGGGCAAGGAAAACTCCGACGGCACCTACGACGTGCGCCTTCACATGACCGCAGGCGACTACGCCCTCTACAAAGCACTCACCGACAAGGGGCTCGCACCAAACTCCAACATCCCGGCTGAACACCAGCAGGACCGCGACCCCCGCACCCGAGGCCAGCGCCGATACGACCAGTTCATGGCCATCATGCGCCAATACGAGCACGGCGAGCAGGCCGCCAACGGCGGCGCGGCCTCCGTGGTGGTGTCGGTGACGCTGGACGATCTTGCCGACGCCGACGCCACCACCCTGTTCCAAACCAACGTCGGCGTGGAGCTCAACGCCTTCGACCTCGTGCGCCTCGGCATGGACGGCACCTCCGACTTCTTACTCACCGTCGACGGCCTCACCGGAGTGCCGCTGCACCTGGGCAGGTCGAAACGGCTCGCGTCTGTTGCGCAACGCATCGCCATGTTCGCCATCCAAGGCGTGTGCTCATGGGCCGGCTGCACCACCGCCATGAGCGAGTGCGAAGCCCACCACATCATCTCCTGGCTGCGGTACGGCGGCACCGACATCACCAACCTCACCGGCCTGTGCCCCACCCATCACCGGTGCAACAATGACCACCGGGACGGCTCCTTTAACAAGGGCTACATGGATTACGACCCCACAACCGGCACCGCCGTGCTGGTCAAGGCAGACGGCACCCGCCACGTAAACACCACGGACCCCGCCATGCACTCGGCGGTCAACCGAATCCGGGCGAAACGGGCCCGGGCGGCGGGGCAACCGCCGGGGACCACCCACCGGCCGGTACCCCGCGTGCCGCTACGGCCCTAAAGCCTGGACCCTAGTCGTGAAAGGTGAGCCCATCCGCTGGGCCACCCAAATCAGGCCTGCCGTCGGCCTCCTCTGCACCGTCTAGCTCTCCCAGCGCCTCCGTTATGCTGCGCCCGCGCCGCTTCGGGGGTGCCGAGGCACGCCCTCCGATCTTCGCCCCCTTGTGGGTCACCGTCGCCCCGAAGTCTTTCAGAGAAAAGGCAGGACCGCCGTTAAGCTTTTCCACGCTCAACGGCTGCATGCGGCCGGCCCGGACCGCTTGAGTCAGGGCATCGACGACCAACGGCATCGGGTCCCCTACCCCGTCGGGGAAGAAATCGAAGAAGGTGGTCATGGTTCTCCCGCCGCGGGTGATGTGGGCGGCTAAGAGGCCGTCGACAAGCACCACCATGGCACCGGCCGAGCGGGTCGGCCCCTGCGCCGGCCACGGCAGCGCCGCCCCGTAGGGGTTCGACGGGTCGGTGGCGGCCAGCACGTGCACCTGCGGATCGCGCGCACCGGAGGGCCAGCCCACCACGTCGTCGGTGTCCTGGTGCCCGCGCAGCCGATCGATGGTGGCCGGGGTGGAAAACTGCGAGGCCCCAAGCCCCTCCACGAGGTAGCCGCGCATCGCCTTGCCTGATTCCTCAAAACCAGACAAGGTCTTGTAGGCCAGCGCGAACCCGCCCAGGATTTCCTCGGCCACCACGGAGCCGCGGGTGACCACCCCGTAGCGGTCCAGCAGCGACTCCCCTAAAGCCACCGAGCGACGCGTGGGGTCGCTATCAGGCGTGGGCGTGAGCGACCAACGGCCCACCATGTCGGGCGGGACCGTCGACGCGAACGAGGTCCGCCCCGAGCGCACCCTGCTTCGCTGCGGCCGCCGGCGCGCCCGGTGCGCCGTCCTCCCACCTGCTAACCGGGCCCGGATCGGAGCAAACGAATCCGGCGCGAGGAAGCCGGCCTCCACCAGGTCCCACATGGCTTCGCGCAGCTCCTCGGTGGTGGTCGAGGGTTCAAGCAGATCGCCGAACAGGAACCCGCCGCCGCGGCGCACCTTCTCCATCACCTGGGTTTGGGTCAGCGACAGCAGGGGTTCCTCGACCTGCGGCATGAGTTGGGCCGCGTAGTCGGTGGGCAGCAGCATGATCCACGGGTCACGCGCCCCTGCCTTGCCGGCGCCGACGATGGCAACCTCGCCGTTGGCGGTGAGCTCGTCGAGCATCACCGGCGAGTAGTCGCCCACGCGCGACGGGAAAATATGTGATTCCCAAGCACTTGCGGGCAGGCGCACCCCGGCGAGCTGCTCGATCACCGAGTAGACCCCGTCGGCGCCCCGCAGCGCGGGCGTGACCCCCACCGGAGCGACGTTTGACCACGAAGGCAGAAAACGCCCATACGCAGACTGCGACACGGGCCGGGTCTGGGCGCGCACCGCCGCCAGCGAGCGCGACCGGATGATGCGCAGCACCTCGGCGGCGACGTACTCCTGCTCCTCTACCCCCTGCCGGTAGCGGCCCTCGATGACCTTGTCCTTGTCCACCAGCGGCATCAGCGCTGCATGCGCCGCACCGACGGCCAGCCCGAACGCGTCCGCAAGGTCGCGCAACACAAAGGGCCCGCGGGTACGCACCCAACGCCCCACCAGTTGCGCCAACGCATCCGGGATGGTCTGCACCTGGGCGGGGACGCCGGGCGGGACGGGCACGCCGAGGCCGTCGCGAAGCAAGGGCGCATCCAGGACTTGGGCCACGTGTTCGCGCCCGCCGATGCGCACCCGCATCATGCGTGCCCCCAGGGACTGCTCCAGGGAGGCCAGGGGGACTGTGGTGTAGGTGGGCAGGTCGTCGATAGGCACGGGCCCCACGATGCGCAGGGTGTCGGCGAACTGCTCGGAAGTCTCCGCGCGGCCCACCCGGCGCAGCGAGGCGTCGACCTCCGCGATGATGTCGGCATCCAGCAGCTCGCGCAACTCCACGGTGCCCAGCAGTTTGGCCAGCAGCGACGGGTCCAAGGACAGCGCCGCGGCCCGCTTCTCGGCTAGCGGGGTGTCGCCCTCGTACATGAACGCGCCGGTGTAGTTGAACAGCAGCGAGGAGGCGAACGGGCTCGGCTGGTCGGTGGTCACCTCGGCGATGCGCACCCGGCGCGTATTGATGTCGCGCATCACCTCCTGCAGGGCGGGTAGGTCGTAGACGTCCTGGAGGCACTCGCGCACCGTTTCCAGGATGATTGGAAACGACGGGTAATTCCGGGCCACATCCAACAGCTGCTCGGCGCGCTGGCGCTGCTGCCACAGGGGTGCACGCTTGCCGGGGTTGCGGCGCGGCAGCAGCAGGGCGCGGGCGGCGCACTCGCGGAACCGGGAGGCGAACAGGGCGGAGTTGCCCACCTGCTCGGTGACAATGTCGGCGATCTCGTCGGCGTCGAATTGGAAGATCGCCCCGTCGGGCTCCTTCTCCCCTTGCGGCAGGCGCAGCACGATGCCGTCGTCGCCGGCGACCGCCTGGGCGTCCATCCCGGTCTCCTGGGCGACCCGCCAGCCGGTGGCCAGCGCCCACGCCGCGTTGACCCCCTTGCCAAACGGGGTGTGCAGCACGACGCGCCAGTCGCCTAACTCGTCGGTGAAGCGCTCCAGCACGAGGGTTTTCTCGTCGGGCAGGATCCCGGTGGCCTCCTCCTGCTCGTCAAGGTATTGCAGCAGGTTGGTTTGTGCGCGCTCGTCCAAGCTTTCGTCCAAAGCACTTTTTGCTTCTCGACGAAACGCCCCCACCGCCTTACCCAACTCATACGGCCTACCCAGCCCGTCGCCTGTCCAGAACGGCAGGCGCCCGGTGTGGCCGGGCGCCGGGCTGACCTGCACCTGGTCGCGGGTGATGTTCTCGATGCGCCACGAGGAGGCGCCGAGGGTGAACACGTCGCCGACGCGGGACTCGTAGACCATCTCCTCGTCGAGCTCGCCGACGCGGCGGGGTGCTTTGCCTCCCTCTTCCTGCGAGCTTGCGAGCAGGAAGACGCCGAACATGCCGCGGTCCGGGATGGTGCCCGCGTTGGTCACCGCGACCCGCTGGGCGCCGGGGCGTGCCTTCAAGACAGTGCCCTCGAGGATCGCTCGGGGCCGCAGCTCGGCGAAGTCGGTGGACGGATAGACGCCGGTGACCAGGTCGATCACCGAGTCGAACACCTCGCGGGCCAGGTCACGGTACGGCCAGGCGCGGCGCACCGTGTCGTACCACTCGTCCACATCCAGGTCCTCCACCGCGACGGCCGCTACGGTCTGCTGTGCAAGCACGTCCAAGGGGCTTCGCGGGGTGTGCAGCTCCTCGATGAGGCCCTGGCGCATCCGGGGCACCGTCACCGCGGTTTGCACCAGGTCGGCGCGGTGCTTCGGGTAGAACGTGCCCTCGGAAATGGCGCCCACGGTGTGCCCGGCGCGGCCCACGCGCTGCAGGCCGGAGGCAACCGACGGCGGCGACTCCACCTGGATGACCAGGTCCACCGCCCCCATGTCGATGCCCAGCTCCAGCGAGGAGGTGGACACCACCGCGCGCAGGGTGCCCTCTTTCAGCATGGTTTCGGTCTGGGCGCGCTCGTCCTTGGACACGCTGCCGTGGTGGGCGCGCGCGATCACGGTCGCGGCGTGGCCGGCAGTATCCACCGACTTCATCAGCTGCGCCGGCGGGCGGCGGGTCTGCGGGGACAGCGCCTCCGGGTCGTGCTCCTTCGCCCAGAGCTCGTTTAGCTGGCTGGTCAGGCGCTCCGCGGTGCGGCGCGAGTTAACGAAAACGATGGTGGACCGGTGCGCCATGACTTCGTCGTAAATCGCGCGCTCGATGTGGGGCCAGATGGAGTTGGTGGCACCGGGCGGCGGCGCGTCCAGGTCGTTGTCCAGGGCGTCGTCGAGAATCGCATCGCCGATGGTGGAGGCGTCCTCGGGAACGGGCAGGTCGCTCATGTCGTCGACGGGCACGCGCACGTCGAGCTCCCAGCGCTTCTCCGCCGGCGGGTTGATGATCGTCGTCTTGGGGCCCAAAAAGTTGGCCACCGCCTCGATCGGGCGCACCGTGGCCGAGAGCCCAATGCGCTGGAAGTCCCCGGCGAGGCGGCGCAGGCGCTCCAGCGAGAGCGCGAGGTGCACGCCGCGTTTGGTGCCGGCGAGGGCGTGGATTTCGTCGACAATGACCGTGTCCACCGTTTTCAGAATGCCCGCCGCCTTGGACGTGAGCATGAGATACAGCGACTCCGGCGTGGTGATCAAAATGTCCGGCGGCTTTCGCACCTGCCGGTTGCGCTCCGCCTGCGGAGTATCGCCCGAGCGCACCCCCACCGAAATGTCCGGCATGTCGCGGCCCAAACGCTGCGCCACCCGCGCGATGCCAGCCAGGGGTGCGCGGAGGTTGTTCTCCACATCCACGCCGAGGGCCTTCAGCGGCGAAATATAAAGGACGCGCACGCCGCCGTGGGTGGAGGTGTTCGCCCCATCGATGGGCAGCGCCTGCTGGCCGGCCCGCTCCACCAGGGAGTTCAGCGCCCACAGAAACGCCGCCAGCGTCTTGCCGGAGCCGGTGGGTGCGACGACGAGGGCGTTCTCGTCGTCGGAAATCGCGCGCCACGCCTGCTCCTGCACCGCCGTGGGCGCTGCGAAGACATCCTGGAACCACCCCGCCACCTGCGGGTGAAAGCGGTCCAAGATCGAGCCAGTCATTTCGCCAACCTTAGCGGTAGAGTCGGGCACATGACTGCTGAGTACTCCGACTCCCGGCTGACCAACCTGATTGCGGAAGGCACGGGTGAAATCCTCAAAGGCATCCGCGGGGTGGGCCTGCTGCGTGGCCGCGAACTCGGCGAGACTGGCGACGATCTCGCCCAGGCCTGGATCGAGCGAGTCTTAAGCCAACACCGCCCCAACGACGGGTTCCTCTCCGAGGAAGCGTCCGACAACCCGGCGCGCCTGAGCAAGGACCGGGTGTGGATCGTCGACCCGCTCGACGGCACCAAGGAGTTCGCGACCGGCCGGCAGGACTGGGCGGTGCATGTGGCGCTCGTCGAAAATGGCGTGCCCACCCACGCCGCCGTCGGGCTGCCCGACCTTGGTGTGGTGTTCAAGTCCTCCGACGTGCGCCACGTCTCCGGGCCGTTCGCTGGCAAGGTGGCCATGTCGCGCAACCGCCCGCCCGCCGTCGCCCGCTACGTCGCGGACGCCATCGGCTTCGAAACCGAACAGATCGGCTCCGCCGGCGCCAAAGCCATGCACGTGCTGCTCGGCGATTACGACGCCTACATCCACGCCGGCGGCCAATACGAATGGGACCAAGCAGCACCTGTAGGAGTCTCGCTCGCGGCGGGCCTGCACGCATCGCGACTCGACGGTACCCCGCTTCGCTATAACAACGAAGACACCTATATTCCAGACATGCTTATTTGTCGCCCGGAGATTGCCGACGACATTTTGGAAGCCGCCGCCCGCTACCACGACGAACACGGCTCGTTCGAAGGAGTACTGAAGTAACCAATGGTCAAGACCCCATACGAGGACCTGCTGCGCGACGTGCTGGAAAACGGCACCGAGAAAGGTGACCGCACCGGCACCGGCACCCGCAGCGTGTTTGGCCGCCAGATCCGCTACGACCTCTCCGAGTCGTTCCCGCTGCTGACCACCAAGAAGGTCTTCTTCAAGGGTGTCGTCGGCGAACTGCTGTGGTTTTTGCGCGGCGATTCCAACGTGCGCTGGCTGCAGGACAACGGCATCCGCATCTGGAACGAGTGGGCCGACGCCGACGGTGAGTTGGGTCCGGTCTATGGCGTGCAGTGGCGCTCCTGGCCAACCCCGGACGGTGGCCACGTCGACCAGATCGCCGAGGCCCTGGCAACGCTGAAGCAGAACCCGGATTCGCGCCGCAACCTGGTGTCCGCCTGGAACGTGTCCGAACTGGACAAGATGGCCCTCATGCCGTGCCACCTGATGTTCCAGCTCTACGTCGCCGACGGCAAGTTGAGCATGCAGGTCTACCAGCGCTCCGCCGACATGTTCCTGGGCGTGCCGTTCAACATCGCCTCCTACGCGCTGCTTACCCACATGTTCGCGCAGCAGGCGGGCCTTGAGGTCGGCGAGCTGATCTGGACCGGCGGCGACTGCCACATCTACAACAACCACATCGAGCAGGTGCGCGAGCAGCTCTCCCGCGAGGCCCGCGAGTATCCGCAGCTCAAACTGCGCAAGGCTGCATCCCTGTTCGACTACGACTTCGACGACATCGAGGTCGTCGGCTACGACCCGCACCCCACCATCAAGGCGGAGGTGTCCGTCTAATGCAGGGCCCGATGTTGGGCGCGATCTGGGCGCAAAGCGTCGACGGCATCATCGGCGACGGCGAGGACATGCCCTGGCACCTGCCCGAAGACCTCAAGCATTTCAAGGACACCACCAGCGGGCACCCGATCATCATGGGGCGGCGCACCTGGGAGTCGCTGCCGTTCAAGCCGCTGCCGAACCGCAAGAACATCGTGTTGTCCTCGCGCGAGGCGGGCGCCTGGTCCCGCGGGGCGTCGGTCATCGCCGACATCCCGGACCTCGAGGGCGATGCCTGGATCATCGGCGGCGCCCAAATCTACGCCGCCACCCTCGACGAGGTCGACGTCATCGAGCGCACGCTTATCGACGTCCACCCCGACGTCCCCGATGCCAAAGCCGTCCACGCCCCGCGTATCGACGACACCTTCACCCTCGCTTCCGAAACGGAGTGGCTCACCTCGTCGACAGGCTTGCGCTACAAATTCCAACGCTTCGAAAGGATCTAACATGACCGTCACCGCACCCGAAACCAACGCCCACGTGACCATCTTCGCCGCCGACTGGTGTCCGTTCTGCCAGAAGCTGCGCCAGCGCCTCGACCGCACCGAAACCCCCTACGACATCGTCGACGTCGAGGCCGACGGCATGGACGAGGTTAACGAGTGGATCAAGTCCGTCAACGACGGCAACCGCATCGTGCCCACCGTGCTCTTCTCCGACGGCACCCACGCCACCAACCCGGAGGCCTCGGCAGTGCGCGCCAAGCTGCGCGAACTCACCGGCGAGGAGTAGGCCCGGAGAATCCTTCGGGGCCCTTCTACTCTCTCCGGTCCCAGCGGACTTCGCCGTCGACGACCTGCCCCGTGGGGACCAACCCTACGGTGGCGGCGACTCGCTGCGAGGCGATGTGGTCGGGGTGGATATGAGCGATGAGGTACGTAATGCCTCGCTCCGCAAGATAGGTGGAAAGCAGTTTCACGGCTTCTTTGGCGTAGCCGTGCCCCTGCCACTGCGCCCCGATCACCCACGCTATCTCCGTCGCACCGCCGCTGCGGGGCACGGTCGCTTGGACGTATCCGATCGGCTGCTTGCCCGCACCGAGTGTGACGACGAAATTGATCCACTCCTCGGCACCATCGCTGGATTCGCCTCGAGCCTGGATCGCGTACCGCCGCGCAAGCTCATCCACAGAGGGCGGCCCACCGCCTGTGAATGTGTAAAGGGTTCGATCCGAAAGCACATCAGCCATCTCGGTAGCGTCCTCGACGCGAAGTGGCCGTAATTCGATAGTCATCTTCACCACCCGCCATCTGACCTCGACGCCACACCAAACCCCTATTTGCGCCCCAGAGAGTGTCTGAAGTCACGACATATTTGACAGGGTGT